>VGPW01000069.1 GCA_016882545.1 Cyanobacteria bacterium M_surface_10_m2_179
CAGGTGCTTGTGGTTGAGCTCGATGAACCGATAGGGATTGCAGTTCTCGAAGAAGCGTGAGCGATAGAGCGCACTCTTGGCCACGGTGCGCACGAGCTCGCGCACGTTGAGGTAGCCGTTGCGGAACAGCGATTCAGCGCTCTCGAGGCGCTCGTTGCTCATCAGGTATTGGCCACCAAGCACTTGCTGATACACCGCCCGAATGATCGCGTTCTGTGCATCGGTGGATCCATTGGGTCGATGTTCTTTGCGTTCACCGGCGGAGAAACGCTCCATACCCATGGCAGGTGCTTGAACAAGAGCCATGACGGTCGGGCAGGCATGGAGAAAACAGCCGGACCGTAGGTGCGTTGTCTGATGTTGTCCTGCAAACATTGCGAGCTGTTTACGGACGTTTCAGCCTCAGCTCGCTAGCGAGATGGACGGCGATCTAGGGATGGATCTCATCCAGCACCTGGCCGCTGACACACACCGTGCGGCAGCTGCGCTGCTCATGGCGGCTCAGTTTGCGGGCGGCGATGTAGGCCAGCAGGGGATTGGGGTAGGTCTTGCTGGTGTTCCAGCTGCCGTCGCTGCCTTTCAGCCACACCTGGGTTTGCATGCTGGGCCTCCGCCGATGGATAGGCCAGAACCTATGGAGCAGCGGTAGACCCTCCGAGTAGCAGCAGCTACCGAATTTCGATTTGCTTTCGATTTAGGCCTGCTGGCTCTGGCGGCGTTGCAGCTGCTCGGCGATCTGCTGGCAGCGGGTGCCCTGGCGGAGCTGCGGTTCGGAGCTGCGCACCTCCAGCTGGGCCTCGCGGGAGCGGCTGCAGTTCCAGGAAGCCAGCACGGTCACGCGCTGGGCCATGGGCAGGCCGCAGTTCGGACAGTCCGCTGCCAGCACCTGGCTGGGGCTGCTCACCGAAGGATCCACAACCAAGCCCAATTGCTGGAGCGGTTCGGCCAAGGCCTCAAGCAGCACATCACTGTCCACGCTGGTGATCCAGGAGAACAGGGCCATGCGCGTGCCTTCTCTGGGGCCAAAGGTATAAGCCAGGCCCGCAGCCTTTCAAGTGCTTTTCAGCACACAATGATGAAGAGAAGCTGAAAGCCCGCTCAGGTCAGCCTCCAGCTGAGCTGCTCGCCGGCGTGGAAGGGCACCAGCCGGCTGGGCTGATCGGTGCCGTTGGCCAGTTCCAACAGGGCCGGCAGGCCGGCCTCCTCCGGAGCGGCTTCGCGGCGCTCGAGCGTGATCGTGCCCTCATTCAGGGGTAGGCCGTAAAAGCGTGGGCCGAAACAGCTGGCGAAATCCTCCAGCCGCTCCAGCGCGTTCTCTTGGCTGAACACTTCGGCGTAGCTCTCGATCGCATAGGGAGCGTTGTAGATGCCGGCGCAGCCGCAGCTGCTCTCCTTGGCATTGCGTGGGTGGGGCGCGGAATCGGTGCCCAGGAAAAACTTCGGGTTGCCGGAGATGGCTGCCCCCCGCAGCGCCAGGCGGTGCTGTTCCCGTTTGGCCACCGGCAGGCAGTAGAAGTCGGGCCGCAGGCCTCCCTGGAACAGGGCGTTGCGGTTGATGTGCAGGTGGTGGGGGGTGATCGTGGCGCCCACGTTTGCCGGGGCCGCCTCCACGAATTGAACGGCGTCGCGGGTGGTGATGTGCTCTAGCACCACCTTCAACCCCGGATGGCGCTGCAACAGCGGCTGGAGCTGCCGCTCGATGAACACGGCCTCGCGATCAAAGATGTCCACCGCCGGGTCGGTGACCTCCCCGTGGATCAGCAGGGGCATGCCGATGCGCTCCATGCAGCTGATCACCGGGGTGATGTGGGCGAGATCGCGCACCCCGGCATCGGAGTTGGTGGTGGCTCCGGCCGGGTAGAGCTTGGCGGCGGTGAACACCCCGTCCTCGAAGCCGCGCTCCAGCTCTTCGGGGGCGGTCGTTTCCGTGAGGTAGGCCGTCATCAGTGGGGTGAAGGCCGCCGCCGCTGCTGCGCCCGCACTGGCTTCCAGCGCTGTGAGGATGCGCGCGCGGTAGGCCTGGGCCTGGGCCACGGTGGTGATCGGTGGCTTGAGGTTGGGCATCACGATCGCCCGGGCGAAGGGGCGGGCGGTGTGTGCCACCACCGCCTGCAGCAGGGCACCGTCGCGCAGGTGCACATGCCAGTCGTCCGGTTGCCGGATCGTGAGGCGCTCACGATCGGTGCTGCTGGGAGACTCGCTCATTCGCGCGTTGTACATCACTGGCTGGCCGATGCTCAAACCGCCGATCCCAAAACCCTAGGGAGAGCGCGGACACCCCTTCGGAGCCGGCGGACCAGCTGGTGGCGATCCGGCTGCAGCCGCGGGCCAGCTGCGATCGCCTGCAGGGGGAGCGGGGCGGGGCCCTGGCGATTCAGCTCAAGGCGCCGCCGGTGGATGGGGAAGCCAATGCAGCGCTGCTGCGCTTTCTGGCCGGGACACTGGGGGTGCCGCTCTCTGCTGTGGAGCTGGTGCGCGGTGCCACCAGCCGCTCCAAGTGGATCCGCGTGCAGGGTTGGAGTGGCGATCAGGTGAAGGCTGCGCTGCTCGCCTCTGCACGGTGCAATCAGCTTGACCAGTCGGCTTGGTCTTGATCAGTCGGCTTGGTCTTGATTCGTCGGCTTGGTTAGCTGCGGTTCTCGCTGTTGAAGCGCATCGCCATCGTGCGTTGCACCACAAACACGAGCAGGGCCGTGCTCCAGCCCGCCATCAGCAAACCGGTCACGGCGATGGCAACGCTCAACAGGTGCCAGCAGGGGGGCAACACCACATCGCCGTACCCCACCGTGGTGAAGGTCATGGCGCTGAAGTAGAAGCTCTCGTTCAGGGTGGTGAACAGCTTGAGATGGCGTAGCACCGTCGCCCACATCAGGATGTCGCCCATCAGCCCGAGCGCGATCAGTCCAACCCCGATGAAGGTCACCAGGGAGCGTCTGAGCAGGTAAGGCGTACACCACTGCACCAGCCGCGGTGCATGGTTCAACTCCGCCACCGCGGTGGTGATCAGCATCTGCCAGATGCAGCTGATCACCAACATCGTGGTGCTCAACACAAATTGATCGCCGCTGCCGGGGGTGTTGCAGCGGCCGGAGGCATGGGCTGCCGCTTGCGCCGCAGCGGGCATCAGGCTGCCGATGGCCGCGAGCAGCAGCAGCACCAGCCGCTGCCACGGGATCAACGGTTGAATCAACCGTTGAATCAACCGTCGGAATAACCGTTGCATCAGCCGTTGGTTCCGAGGCCTTGTGCTGGAACTCATGGCTGCACGGGTAGTTCGGGCGTGGGCAGTCCCAACCAGCGGGCCTCTTCCCGGGCCGCTGGCAGCAGGGCCAGCAGGTCGGCCTGGCTGGCGGACGCGCTGTCGGAGCTGAGTTGATTGAAGCGGCGCAGGGCCGACTGCGGGAACAGCAGCACACCCACCGCCAAGGCGAGGCCGCAACCCATCAGGTAGTCGATCCAGCGGTTGGGGATGTACCAGGCCACCAGGGGGCCGTAGCCGATGAAGGCCACACCGCTGCGCTACCGCGCCGCTGTGGCACCGATCACCGAACTGCTGATCGCCCAGCGCAACCTGCAGGCGGCCCGTGCGGCGGAGGCGGCCGCCATCCATCGCTGGAATCTCACCCGGGTGGGGCTGGAGCTGGAAACCGGGGTGGTGGCGTCTCAGCCGTCTCTCTAAAGTGACGTGATGACCGACCTCGATCGCGCAACCCAACACCAGGCTGGCCGCGAACCCGCCAGCGAGCGGATCACCGAGCAGTTGGGGCGCCTGATTCCGTTGGTGAATGGCCCCACGCGCGTGGCCCGGGTGGGGTCAACCCACGGCAGGGCCGGCTTGCCCTCGCTGCTCAGCTGGGATGCCGACGGCCAGCTGAACGTGGACTGAGCGTTTGGGCCCGGGCCACGCGTCTCCACGGCCGCGCACCCTGTTGGTGTTGGCCGGTGGTGGCCATACCCACGCGCTGTTGCTGCGCCGCTGGATCATGCGGCCCGCCCTGCGGCCCCAGCGCACCCTGATTGTGCTGGTGAATCGAGGCAGCACCGCTCTCTATTCGGGGATGGTGCCGGGGATGGTGGCGGGGTTCTATTCCCGCGAGGCCTGCTCGATCGATCTGCGCGATCTCTGCCGGCGGGCCGGTGTGGTGTTTGTGCAGGCGGAGATCACCGGCCTGGATCCGGCCTTGCAGATGCTGCAGCTGCAGGGGCGCCCCCCCCTGCGCTTCGATTGGCTCAGCCTGGATGTGGGCTGCCAGACCCGCTGGCACGGCAGCGATGGCGCCCAGACGGTGAAGCCCCTAGAGCCCTTTCTAGCCTGGCTGGAGCAGCGCCTCGCGGCGGTGGGTGATCCCACCCTGCCGATCCGCGGCGGTGGGGCCGCGGCGGTGGAACTGGCCCTGGCCTTGAAGGCGCGGGGGCTGCAGCCCGAGCTGTTGCTGCGCGGTGACAGCCTGAATCTGGGTTCGGCCGCTGCCAACCGGGCCGGCGAGCGGCTGTTGCAGCAGGCCGGCCTTGCGATCCGGCGGCGGGTGGACAGCACCACCCCGGCGGCATTGGCCTGCACCGGTGGCGAAGCGCCGCCCTGGCTGGCGGCGGCGGGGTTGCCGGTGGCGCCGCAACACGGCCGGGTGCTCACCGACGCCCACCTGAGGGTGGAGGGCTTCCCGGCCCTGTTTGCCTGCGGCGATTGCGCCCAGATCGCCGCTGATCCCCGCCCCGCCTCAGGGGTGTGGGCGGTGCGGGCGGCGCCGCTGCTGGCGGACAACCTCAAGCGCTGCATCGATCAACCGCAGCGGCCGCTGCGCCGCTGGCAGCCCCAGCGCGCCGCTCTGCAGCTGCTGGGTGATGGCGGCCGGTGGGATCCCCAGCGGCCGCGGGCCCTGGCGTTTCGCGGCGCGCTGGCCTGGGGACCCTCCGCCTGGTTGTGGCGCTGGAAGCAGCATATCGATCAGCGCTTCATGGCCGGCTTCAGGCCCGCGCCGGCCATGGCGCAAGCGGCGGCCATGGCCTGCCGGGGCTGTGCCGCCAAGCTGCCCGCCCAGCCCCTGGCGGCTGCCCTGGCGCGGCTCCAACCCGATGGCGCGCCCCTGCCGCCGGAGGACGCCATGGTGCTGGAGCGCAGTGCCACGGGCGAGCTGTTGCTGCAGAGCGTGGATGGCTTCCCGGCCCTGCTGGATGATCCCTGGCTCAATGCCCGCCTCACCACCCTGCACGCCTGCAGCGATCTGTGGGCCTGCGGCGCCCGGCTGCACAGCCTGCAGGCGCTGGTGACCCTGCCGGAGATGGCCCCGCGGTTGCAGGAAGAGTGGCTGGTGCAAAGCCTCGCCGGTGTGCGCTCGGTGCTCGATCCGCTGGCGGTGCCGCTGCTGGGGGGGCACACCCTGGAGGGCCGAGACGGCGCCGGGCTGGGCCTGGCTTTGAGCGTTACCGGTGTGGGGCCTGCTGGTGGGCTCTGGCCCAAGGGGCCGCTGCAGCGGGGGCAGGTGTTGTTGCTCACTCGGCCCATCGGCAGCGGTGTGCTGTTTGCGGCGTCCATGGCCGGTGCCGGCTCCCCCGCCTGGGTGGATGCGGCCCTGCAGACGCTGCAGCAGAGCCAGGCGCCGCTGGTGGAGCTGTTGGCGGGCCATGGCTGCGCGGCCTGCACCGACATCACCGGCTTTGGCCTGCTCGGTCACCTTGGCGAAATGCTCGGGGGCGGCCAGCGGCTGGAGCTGGATCCGGCAGCGATTCCGGCGTTGCCCGGGGCGCTGCCGCTGTTGGAGCAGGGCCACAGCAGCAGCCTCGCCCCCGCCAACGCCCAGGCCCTGGCCTTGCTTGATGCCGGTGGACCCGTGCAACTGAGCCGCCCGGCCACGGCGGCCCAGCTGCAGCTGTGGATTGATCCCCAAACCTGCGGCCCGCTGCTGGCAGCCCTGCCGGCGGATCAGGCCGCGGCGGCCCTCACCGCTGTGCAGGCGGCCGGCTTTGGCCAGGCCAGCCTGATCGGGCGGGTGCTCTGAGGGGCGGCGGGCTCAGTCGCGCACCAGCCAGCCGGCGGTGAGGTCGTTGAGGTCGTTCTGGAGGTAGAGGTAGCCGCGGGCGCCGTTGCGGCCGTTCACGATCAGGGCGCGGTAGTTGTAATCAACGCCTTTGCTGTCGCGTTCGCGCAGGCTGCCCCAGCAGCTGCCGGCATCCAGGTTGAGCCGGCCGGTGTAGCCAACCGTTTCGCCAACGCCGCCGTAGCTGGAGAGCGCCAGGCCCTGAACATTGCCGTTGCTCCACTGCTCCCGTTGCACCACGGCGTTGGGTGTCCAGCCGCCCGGGCCCCAGCTCAGGCCCACCTGGCTGCTCAGCACCAAACCGTTGAGATCGGCGGCTTGGCACACCCCGGGAGCCATCGGCAGCCAGCGGCTGGTGATCACGCTGCCGGCGTTGCGGTTGAGGCTGTAGAGGGGCCGCCCACGGCCGTCGAGCAACACTTCACTGCGCTCGGTTCCCCAGGGCAGTTGCCGTTCCAGCTCCACCACGCAGCTGCTCTTGAGGGTGCTGCGGCCGCTGTAACTGGCGCTTTGCTCCGTGCGTCCCCGCCGTTCCACCAGCGTTCCCCGGAGGGCGCCACCGGCCAGCCAGCGCTCCTCCAGCAGGTGGGCCGTTGGCGTGGCGGTGCTGGCGCTGCCGCGGGCGCTCTGCTCCACACCCATGCCCATCACGGCGTAACGCCCTTGCATCGGTTCAGCGCAGCTGGCGGCCGGCTTGGCAGCGGTAGCGGTTTCGGTTCGGGCCGGTGCCGGAGCGCTGCTCAGAACCAGGCAGGCTGCAGGAAGCAAGGCCAGCAGAGGCGTGCGCATGGCAAGGGCGCAGGGGAGCCCAAGTATGGGCGGCCTTCAGAGCTTGACCATGCCGCAGCGCATCCCTTTGAGCACCGCCTGCACCCGGTTGTTCACCTCCAGGGTTTTGAGCAGGCGCTTGGTGTAGGTGCGCGCGGTTTCCTCACTCACCACCAGCTGCTCGGCGATTTCACGATCGGTGAGGCCGCTGGCGAGCAGATCCAGCACTTCGTATTCGCGGGGGGTGAGGCGCGGACAGCTCAGATACGGCAGCTGGCCGGAGCGCAGCGAGGGGCTGCGGTAGCAGTGATGGCCCATCACCGCCATCACCGCCGCTTCGAGTGGTTTTTGATCCTCGATGAAGTCGGCCTCGGCTACCACCGCTTCCAGCCAGCTCGCCTCGGCGTATTCCACGGGGATGGCATCACCCAAGGCCAGCACCACCACCTTGAGCTGCGGTTGCACCTGGCGGGCCAGTCGCGCCAGCTCAAAGCCGTTGCCGCTTTCCAGGAAGTCGGTGCAGATCAACAGCTCGTAGCTGTCCTGCTGCAGATAGTGAAGACAACTGGCCTGATCGGTGACGGCACAACCGATGCGTGTTTTTCGCGGAAACCTTCACACAGGCACCGCAACAGAAAGCGGCCCTTCAGCGCTAGGGCCACTTTGCCCTGCACCGCCACCGAGAGCAAAACGTCATCAAGGTTGCTGCCCTGAAAGCTGTCGATGTAAGGCGTGAAATCCATCGATCATCCAGGCTTAAGGCATCATCCCTCAGTGGCTTGCAGGGGTGGGATTCTGCTGCTCACGCATCAGCTGCGCGTAGAGGTAGTCGGGCGATTTGTAATGGCGAGGCAGGCAGTGATGCAGCGTTGCTAAGCGAGCCCAACACACGGTGCGCTGAATCTTGTTGAGGGTTCGCTGCTCAACAATCAACATCTTCAGAGCCTTGCAATACAGCTGATAGTTAGCTTCCAGCTCGCCGATGGTGATGCTCGCGTCGCTGTTCATGGCTGGGCTCAGTCGTCGTAAATCAGGCACTCCGGTGCTTGCGGGTTGAGGTCGCAATACACCTCCAATGGGGTGGGATCGTTGGCCTCGCCGGGGTGGTGCGCTTGGTAGGTCTTGAGATTGTTGAGTTCCGTCTCCAGACGATTCACCTTGGTGGTGTCACCCTGCTGGCGTGCCTGATCGAGCTCGGCCTTGAGCCTGGCGAGATGGGAATCGATGGTCTCCAAGGATCTGGCTTGAGCGGCCCATCACAGCTAGGAGCAGTGGCGATGGGCTCGATACCCCCATCTGGGGGCAACTCCCCAGCGCCCTGGCACTGCCTGTCAAAGTGGACCCAACCCCAGGACCTGCGTGATCCGGCGACACCGGCTGCAACCCCTGTCCTTGCTGCTGCCCTTGATGGGGGCGGCGCTGCTGGGGGGCTGCGGTCCTGATCCCCGCACCGTGGCCGAGCGACAGCGGCTGGCTGAGCAGCAGCGCTGGATCCAGCAGTGCCAACAGCTCCGGCCCCGTCTGCCCCAGCTGTTGCTGGCGTTTGAAGCGGCCGAGCGTGATCTGGCTGCCGTGCGCGCCGCCACCTACACCCCCACGCCTGGCCCCAAACCGCTCGACCCCAACGAGCAGCGCCGCCTCACCCTCGAGGATCAACAAACCGAGCAAGACCTCCACGATCAGGCCGTGGAGGCCTGGCGGTTGGTGGAGGATCAGCGCCGCGAGCGCTGGGTGCGTTCACAGGCCGCACGGCAGCAGCAGGCTGGGGTGGAGCTCGATCAGGCGGCAGCGGGGTTGCGCCAGCTGCACCCTGATTTGGTGCTCGCCGGCTCACCGCCGCGCCTCAACGCCTCTGAAGTGCAGCGCTTCCGCGCGTGCAGCGCGGAGCGGTTTCGGTGATCGGGCGTTGGTCGCCCCTGCAGCGCCTGGTGCTGCCTTCGATCGTCGGGCTGATGCCGTGGGCGGCTCTGGCTCAGCTGCCACCCCAGCTGCCACCCCAGCTGCCATCCCTGCCCGATAACCCCTACGCCGACTGCGTGACCCGCTACGGCCACACCGGTTGCGCCGCCCGCCTCTACGCCCAGGTGCTCTGCGACAACGTGGGCGCCGCTCCGCCCGACACCAGCCTGCTGGAGCCACGCCTGGCGGAACACTATGAGCAGGCCGCCATTGATTTCCGCGGTATCACCCCCGAGCAGGTGGAAACCGCCGCCGTTCGCTACTACGCACCGATGCTCTGTCCGGCCAAGAGCGAGCTGATTCTCCGGTTGTTCATGCGCTCATGAGCGCTGCAGCGGCGCCGGAAGCTGCGTGCTGAACCCCCAGGCCAAGGCCACCAGCAGGCACGACATCCACAGGCAGGCCGGCATCCCACCCCAGAGGAAGAGCGCACCTGAGAGCAGCGTGCCCAGTAGCCGGCCGGCGGCATTGGCCATGTAATAGAAGCCCATATCCATGCTCACCGATTCGACATCGGTGTAGGCCAGCACCAGGTAGCTGTGGATCGAGGAATTCATCGCGAACACCACGCCGAACGCCGCCAACCCCACCACGATCGCGACCCCTGGATGGGCCACCCCCACAGGGCGATCGCGATCAGGGCGGGAATGGCGCTGAGCACCGCACTCCAGAACTCCACCGCAGAGACGCCGGGTGGGTTGACCTGGCCCCAGCTGCGCCGCAGGGCCGGCGCCGAGGTCTGCACGATTCCGTAGCCGATCACCCACAGGCCCATGAAGCCGCCCACTTCCCAGAAGCGCCAACCGAGGGCGGCTTGCAGAAACACCGGTAAGGCCACCACAAACCACACATCGCGGGCGCCGAACAGGAAAAACCTGGCCAGCGAGAGCCCATTGATGCCCGGGCTTTTAGAGAACAGGGCACGGAAGCCAGGCTTCTGCTTCATGCGTCCCATCTCCGCCGGCAGCACCAGGGTGAGCAGAAAGCTGAGCAGCAACCCGGCCGCCATCACGCCCACGGCGGTGTTGAAGCCGAGGCTGGTGAGCAGCACGCCACCGAGGAAAAAGCCCACCCCTTTGAGGGCGTTCTTGGAGCCCGTGAGGATCGCCACCCACTGGAACAGCTGCGTGTCGGCGCTGGCGTCGGGCACCACCGTTTTGATGGCGCTCTTGGCGCTCATCTTGTTGAGGTCTTTGGCGATGCCGCTGATCGCCTGGGCCACCATCACGTAGGCCACGCTCCACCACTTCGGCCAGCTGTCGGCCACGGGCATCAGCATCAACAGTGCCGCCACCTGCAGCAAGGTGCCGCTCCAGAGGGTGAGCCTCAGCCCGAAGCGTGCCCCCAGCCAGCAGCCACAGAGGTTGGTGACAATCCCGAAGAACTCATAGAAGAGAAACAGGAAG
>VGPW01000070.1 GCA_016882545.1 Cyanobacteria bacterium M_surface_10_m2_179
CTGATGGCGCAGGTGTCGCGCGCCGAGCGCTTACCGGCGGCCGACGACAGCCTGCAGGCCCGGCGCTTGCGGCAGCGCATGGCCCTGGCGCAACGGCTTCTGGATCCCCTGCCGCAGCCGCTGCAGCCCACAGCCTGGCAGGAACGCTGGCTGTGGCGGGGTTTGCGCTGGGGCGGTGTGGGGCTGGTGCTGGCCCTGTGGTTGCGCCGTTAGGCGGCCAGCCGGATCAGCGGTTCCACCTCAGCGCTGGTGCCAGCCAGCGGTGGTGCGCTCTGGGCGGTCGGCAGCCTCTGGCCGCGCAGCCAGGCGTTATGGAGGGCGCGGCGGCGCTGATCCTCGGCCAAGACCAGGCGATCGGCGGCCACAACGGGGCTCTCGCCAGGAAGCATCGGTGAGCGCAGACAGATGCCAAAGCCATGGGCCTCCACCTGCACACACCCCTCCATCAACACGGTCTGGAAGGTCCAGCCTGCCAACCAGCGCACGCTGAACGGATTGCTCATGCCCACCTTGCTCGTAGGCGGACCCTATGGCGTTCGCGTGGCCGCAGCGGAGCTATGTCAGGGCTTGGTGGCACTCCACACCCGGGTCATCAGGTGGGAGCTGGCGCGGATGGTGCAGAAACCAGCCGCTTGCAGGCGAGCGTCGATGTCATCACCGATGTAATCGCGGTAGTAGGGCTCGTGAAACACGCGCCGGAAGTTGTCCATCGCGGTTTCGAACTGGGGCGAATCGGCCAGTTGCACCGAGTCAGCCAGCACCAACACACCGCCCGGCTCCAGCACGCGGAAGCAGTCGTTGATCACGTTCTGGCGGGCCTCGCCCGGCAGCTCATGCAGCAGGAACACGCAGGTGATCCCCTGCATGCTGTTGCTGGCCAGCGGCATCGCTTCGGCATTGCCCTGCACCAGCTGCGGCAACTCATTGGGCAGTTGGCTGAGCCAGCGGTTGGCCTGGCGCAGATAGGCCGCGGACAGATCAAGGCCCACCAGCTGGGCGTTAGGCAGGGCAGCGCGCACCTGCCGCAGGGTGCGGCCGGTGCCGGTGGCCACATCCAGCACCCGCAGCTGGCTGCTGGGGCGATCCGCAAACGCTCGCAACCCCTGCAACAGCGGTTTGATCACCCGGCGCCGCATCGGATCGGCGGTGCCGTTGAACAGGATCTCCACCTGCAGGTCGTAGAGAGAGGCGGAGTGATCGCTCAGATAGCCGTCGGTTTGGTGGTGGAAGTTCTGGAGGTAGTAGTCGGGGTAGTTGCTGCTCTCTACCTCCTTGGGCAGGTCGGTGACATTGCGTTCGCCGCGGCGATTCCAGGTGCTGGGCATGTCGAGCCACACCATCGGGTAGCGGGCCGCCCAATCGAGCCACGGCGCATCAAACAGCAGGCTGGTGGGATAGAGCCCCTGCTGCGCTTCCTCCCAATCGATCTCCATCAGGGCGTTGTTGGCGGCCTGCAGATCCATCAGCATCTGGGTCGGGATGGGCCGCGTTTTCGGGGCACCCTGGGGCGCCACCAGTTCCATCAGCTTGGTGCTCACCTCTTTATGGGCAACGCCCACCAGGCTCTTGCCCTGCTGCAGGGCCTGATAGGCGAGCTTGGTGAGGGTGTCAGCCATGGAGCGTGGCAGCGGTGCATCGAGCCACCATTCCAGCGGATCTCAGGCCGCACCGCGATCGAAGGGGGCCGGGTGCCCGTCTGTGTCTGCCCAACCCAGATCAGGTTTGATGGGCACTGCTTCATTTCGTAGCAACCGCCACAGAATGAAGCGGTGAAGGTTGTGTGGAGAAGGCCATGCTTACTACCTCTGAGCGTGATCCCCTGTTTGTCGAGTGGATGCGCCACAGCCAGCAAGAGCAGCGGCGCCATCAACCGGTTGTGGCGTAGCGCCATGCCACTGCCGATAGGAGTGAAGCCTCTGACGCGCACTCCCAGGAAGTGGCCTGAACTAAGCGCCACGTCCACGAGCGCCGGCTGCATAACAGCGCCATCGCTCAGTTTCGACACGATCAGCTCAAGTAATCCACAGCTTGGTTCCCGATCCCCAGATCTTGATCTGTGGTTCGGGAGCCATTTCTATGCGATATGGGGACTGACAACTAGACCGTCCAGGCGAGACCCTGATTAATCCATCCGTCACCGAGCAAGCTCGTGACTTCATTGGGGTTAGCCGTCCAGAGATAGCGTTTTGAGTTCGGCTCGAATAATCGGGTTACCTCTGTAGAACCAGGCGTGAGCGAATCTGGAGGTTGGACCCAGAACGTCTCCCCTTCATAGGTGTAATTCTTCTTTGCATTGAACGTTTCGTATTCATGAATGCTCGCAGTCCAAAAATATGTGTCGTTTTTCGTGTTGACAAATCGATAAACTGCTTTACCCCTGAGGTCTGTAGAGGCAAAGGCGACACCCTCGTCGATAACGCCTTTCTTCCCTTGCTGCTTCTTAATGTCTTTTGCGTTAGACGTGAAATAGTGAGAACCAGTTACCTTGTCGTAAAAGCGGTAGACGTTTTCGCTTCTTTGCTGTGACGGGATGTTGTAGGCCTCGCCGACATAAGGAAAGCTGCCCCAGATGCGCATGTCATCCCTGTTCACATCTTCGTAGAAGCCTTGGTCAGTGGTGAAGGCCTGAGGGTCAACCTGAGCATTGGCTGCAAAGTCAACACCATCTCTGTTGGAAGGAGATGACGTAGGGGGGGTCGTATTATTAAACTGTTGGAGGTACGTGATAATATCGTCTTCCAAGGCTCGGCCATTTGGCATCCCCGCTGGTTTTGATGTGTCGTAAATGACAACATCTGGGTAGCCAAAGCCATTCACAACGTGCTGTGAGGGGTGGAGTCCATTCTGCAAGCGGATCTCCACCGGATTCTGGTCCTTCAAGGCGCGCCCAATATGATCTGAATAGGTCTGATCGGCGGTTCTCTCGACGCCATTACTATCAAGATAGGTGTCTCCCTTTGAGAGATATGAGCGAGCCCATGACACAAAGGTCTTATCATTGTCTTGAGCAAACAACTTCTTTTTTTTGATCTCAAAAATAATGAAGTTGCGGTTGGAGCGTACAAGAGGCCCAAACTGGAATACCTCGGAACGCGTACCATGGAATGTTCGCCCTATGCCATCGCTGATTGTTTCACCGTCAAACCCGCCGATTCCGCGGACACGATATTTTAGCTTGTTGTTCTTGAAGGTAAAAAGGATCGTGGTGTCTTCCCTGATGCTCGAAGGGGTCTTAAATCTTCCGCCGGCTATGTCATTTAACTCTTGGTTGTCACGATGGATTTCTGAATCGAAATCAAGGTAAACCTTTAGCTTCTGAGACTCGCCAAAGGGGATTTGTGATCCATCTCGGGATTTGTTGCTTGGATTGAACGCGAAACTGAATACAATATTCTCGCCCTTCTCGTATAGGTGATAATCGCTCAGCTCATGCAGAGGGGCGTCAATCGAAATCCCGTTCGAACTCGTCAAGTGATCGGCGTGATCGGCCACTTTTCTGCTAGCAGACTTGTTGTCACCGTAGCAAGCTAGGGAGAGTTTGCTCGGTGCAATGCAAATCTTTACTTGTAGGTTATTGCAAGACGTGGGTTCACGTGCCAACTTGACTCTGGCGTCTAAGACGGGTTCCTGATCAGATAAATTTACTAATAGAGATCAAAGTATTCGTTCTCAGCTAGATTTACAAGTAAAGGTTCGTCAGTGAGTACAGTTCGGGAGTAAGGGGTGGAGTTCTTGGCTGGAATGTCATATTTTACCAAAGTTGGAAGGTGATCCCGATTTTTGAATCGCGAATAGTTCCCAAGGCAACGCGTCGCAGTCTTTATTCCAATACTCATTGCTCCGGTCGCATCTAAAGGGTGTACGCAGAGCTGCTTGAACTTCTATCAGGTCTTGCCCCTCGCGGGCCGATGTCGGTGGCGCCGTTGTAGTCCCATCGCAGGTCTTGCTCTAAGTAGGCCCTCCTTAGAGTGACTTCTAGTGCTATCCCCCATAAAAAAAGCCCCCGGTTTGGGGGCCATCGAGTGGAGTTCTTGGAGAATGTTCAGTCTCGTATCGCTACAGACTTCTAAGTCAGGCGTCGTAGTACATGGTGAATTCGTGGGGGTGGGGCCGCTGGCGCAGCTGCTGCACTTCCTCGTATTTGAGGGCGATCCAGTTGTCGATGAAGTCTTCGGTGAAGACGCCACCGGCCAGCAGATACTCGTGATCGGCCTTGAGGGCCTCCAGGGAACCGTTGAGGGAGGCGGGCACGGTAGAGATCTTGGCCAGCTCCTCTGCCGACAGTTCGAACAGGTCGACGTCGGTGCCATCGCCCGGATCGATCTGGTTCTTGATGCCATCGATGCCGGCCATCAGCATGGCGGCGAAACCCAGATAGGGGTTGGAGAGGGCGTCGCCGGAGCGGAATTCAAGGCGCTTCGCCTTGGGGTTCATGCCAGTGAGCGGAATGCGTACGGCGGCAGAGCGGTTGCCCTGGGAATACACCAGGTTCACCGGCGCTTCAAAACCGGGCACCAGGCGCTTATAGCTGTTGGTGGTGGGGTTGGTGAAGGCCAGGAAGCTGGGGGCGTGCTTCAGCAGGCCGCCGATATACCAACGGGCGGTTTGGGAGAGGTTGGCGTAGGTGCCTTCACCCCAGAACAGTGGCTGGCCGGCTTTCCACAGGCTCTGGTGCACGTGCATGCCGCTGCCGTTGTCGGCAAAGATCGGCTTCGGCATAAACGTGGCGGTTTTGCCGTATTTCTTGGCAACGTTGCGCACCACATATTTGTAGATCATCACGTTGTCGGCCGCGCTGATCAGCTCGGCGAACTTGATGCCGAGTTCGTGCTGTGCGGTGGCCACCTCGTGGTGTTGCTTTTCAATCGGCACGCCCAGGGCACCCATGGTGAGCAGCATTTCGCTGCGCATGTCCTGCAGGGTGTCGTTGGGGGCTACGGGGAAGTAGCCCTCTTTCAACTGGATCTTGTTGGCGAGGTTGCCGCCCTCTTCAATCCGATCGGTGTTCCAGGGGGCCTCGATCGAATCCACGCTGTAGAAGCTGGAGCCGTTGGCACTCTTGTAGCGAACGTCGTCGAAGATGAAAAACTCGGGCTCCGGGCCGAAATAGGCGGTGTCGGCCAGGCCGGTGCTGCCGAGGTAATCGAGGGCCTTCTGGGCCAGGGCACGGGGGCAGCGGGCATAGGGCTTGCCGCTGCGGGGTTCCTGGATCGAGCAGATCAGGCTGAGGGTTTTGTGGCTGTAGAAGGGGTCGATCCAGGCGGTGTTGGGGTCGGGCACCATTGCCATGTCCGACTCGTTGATCGCCTTCCAGCCGCGGATCGAGGAGCCGTCAAAGGCCACGCCTTCGCTGAATGCGGCCTCGTCGATCAGGTCCTCACACACAGTGAGGTGCTGCCACTTGCCGTGGAGATCCACGAACTTGAGGTCAATCAGTTCGATGCCCTCGTCCTTGATCTGACGGAGGACGTCCTGGGCGGTTTTGGCCATGACGTGAGCGCTTGGAGGCTGTTGAGGATGCCCGCCTACAACCGGGCTTGCGGGACGGTACGGAGCCGCCCATCCCCCTCTGTGTATCAGCAGTAACCAAAACCGCGACTGGTGACGGTTGGAACGCTTGCGTAACCGTTTCTGTCAACTTGATCAGATGCATCGGCTGGCAAGGGATCTGCGCGTTTGCTGGTGCTACGTTCCGGCTCAGGTGCGTCGATCTTTCACGCCATGCGCGATGCCATCACCGGTCTGATCGGTCGCTACGACCAGCTCGGTCGTTACTTCGATCGCGACGCTGTCGACCGCATCGCCACCTATTTCTCAGAAGCCCAGCTGCGGCTGGCGGCGGTTGAACTGATCAACCGCGAAGCCGCGGAAATCGTGCGCGAAGCCAGCCAGCGCCTCTGGCAGTCGGATCCGGAGCTGCTGCTGCCCGGTGGCAACGCCTACACAACCCGTCGCTGGGCCGCCTGCCTGCGCGACATGGACTATTTCCTGCGCTATGCCAGCTACGCCCTGGTCGCCGACGACAGCACCATCCTCAACGAACGGGTGCTCAACGGCCTTGACGACACCTACAAGAGCCTGGGTGTACCCACCGGCCCCACCGTGCGCAGCATCGCGCTGATGGCTGATGTGGTGTGTGAGCAACTGCTGGACGCCGGTGCTGCCACGGCTGATCAGCTCAATTCTGTTGTGCGTGCTCCCTTCGAGCACCTCTGCCGCGGTCTCGCCGACAACAACGTGCGCGCCCGCTGAGCACACCGCAGCGACTTCGTAGGCTCCTCCATACAGACCCACTCCAGGCCTTGGCAACCACCACCTCCTCCGTGTCCGATCGGCACCGTCTGAACCTCGGCCCGATCGCCACGCCGGATCGGCTGTTGCTGGGGCCTGGACCCTCCAATGCACACCCCACCGTGCTGGAGGCCCTGAGCCGCACGCCCATCGGGCACCTGGATCCCCTCTACGTCGCCCTGATGGGTGAGGTGCAGGAGCTGCTGCGCTACGTATGGCAAACCGATAACCGCCTCACACTGCCGATGAGCGGCACCGGCTCGGCGGCCATGGAAGCCACAATCGCCAACATGGTGGAACCCGGCGACACGGTCTTGGTGGCCGTGAAGGGTTACTTCGGCCTGCGCCTGCAGGACATGGCCGGTCGTTATCGGGCCGATGTGCGCACGATTGAGAAACCCTGGGGCGAAGCCTTCACGCTTGAGGAGATCGAAGCCGGTCTTCAGCTGCACCGCCCCAAGATTCTGGCGATGGTGCACGCCGAAACGTCCACCGGCGTGCGGCAGCCCATGGAGGGCATCGGCGATCTCTGCTGTCAATACGACTGCCTGCTGCTGCTTGACACCGTGACCTCCCTCGGTGCGGTGCCGCTCTACCTCGATGAGTGGAAGGTGGATCTGGCCTACAGCTGCAGCCAGAAGGGCCTTAGCTGCCCTCCCGGCCTCGGCCCCTTCACCATGGGCCCCCGCGCTGAAGAGAAACTCGCCGCTCGCACGGGCAAGGTGCCCAACTGGTATTTGGATGTGAGCTTGCTCAATCAGTATTGGGGCAGCGACCGGGTGTATCACCACACCGCACCGGTGAACATGAACTTCGGCATGCGCGAGGCCCTGCGCCTGATCGCCGAAGAGGGCCTGGAGAACGTGTGGGAGCGCCACCGCCGCAACGCCGAGCGGCTCTGGTCGGGGCTTGAGACTCTCGGCCTGCAGTGCCATGTGCCGGCGGAGCTGCGGCTGCCCACCCTCACCACGGTGCGTATCCCTGAGGGTGTGGATGGCAAGGCCTTCACCCTTCATCTGCTCAACAAGCACGGCATTGAAGTGGGCGGCGGCCTCGGGGCCCTGGCCGGCAAGGTGTGGCGGATTGGCCTGATGGGCTACAACAGCCGCGAAGACAATGTGGATCTGCTGCTCAACCTGCTGGAGCAGGAGCTGCCGGCGTTTCGCAACGCAGCTCCCGTTGCTGCCGCCGCCGCCGCTTAAACCAGCTCTCCAGTTGAACTGAGCACTGTTCAGCCAGCAGCCCACCGGCTACCTGCATGTGGTGGTGGGCACTGCTGCAGCGGCTGAGATCGAGCACCCCGCCGAGGCCGCCTCGTTTGGGGTCGGCAGCGCCGAACACCACCCGGCCCAGGCGGGCCTGCACCAGCGCACCGGCGCACATCGGGCAGGGCTCGAGCGTCACGAGCAGCGTGCAGTCGTTGAAGCGCCAATCGCGCCGCAGCCGCGCGGCCTGCTGCAAGGCCACAAGCTCGGCGTGGCCGAGGGGTTGCTGGTCGCGTTCACGGCGGTTGCTGCCCCAGCCGATCGCATGCCCCTGCGCGTTGAGCACCACAGCGGCCACGGGAATCTCGCCGCCCACTCCCACGGCCTCGGCGCGCCGCAGCAGCCGCTCCATCCACAGGCGCTCGATGCTGGTGGCGGGAGGCGCGGCGTTCAGAGGCATGGTGCATCTCCTATCAGGTTGGCAGCGCCGGCCCGCACCGGCCATTCGGGAGAATGGTGGGCCTTGGTTGCGCCGTCTTGGCTCCAGCCCCTCAGCACGAGCCAGCTGCCGCGCCTCCTCTGCCGGCCTTTCCCAACCCCGGCCAGCTGGATCCGGGGCTGGCGGCATTTCTGCGCAGCAGTGCCGATCAGCTGTGCCGTTGGTGGTCGGAATCCAGCCAGCGCTCGCCTCTGCCCCTGCTGAGCGTGCTGCCACAGGTAGCTCCGGCCCTGGAGGGGCTGGATGCCGCCAGCCTGCTCGACGACCTGCAGCTGGTGATGGATGGGGCCTTCAATCCCGTGCATCCCGGCGCACTGGCTCACCTCGATCCACCGCCGCTCACGGCCTCGGTGGCGGCGGATCTGATCTGCGCCGGTCTCAACAACAACCTGCTGGCTGAAGAGCTCTCCCCCAGCCTCAGCCGGCTGGAGCGCAGCCTCACCAGCTGGATGGCTGCCAGCCTGGGCTTGGGTGATCAGGCCGGTGGCGTGGCGGCCAGCGGTGGCAGCCTCAGCAACCTGATGGCTCTGGTGGTGGCCCGGGAAGCGGCCGGTTTGCGGAGGGATTCCTCCGCCCTGGTGTTCTGCAGCGCCGATGCCCATGTGTCGCTCGGCAAGGCGCTGGCGGTGATGGGGCTGCCCGCGGCTGCCCTGCGGCCGATCGGTGTGGATGCCGCCGGCCAAGTGGATGTGCAGCAGCTCGTCGCCGCCTTGGATCAGGCGCAAACCGAGGGGCAGCCGGTGCTGGCGGTGGTGGCCACGGCCGGCACCACGGTGCGCGGTGCCGTGGATCCAATCGCGGCCATGGCCGCCCTGTGCCGGCCCCGTGGCATCTGGTTGCACGTGGATGGCGCCATCGGTGCGGTGTTTGGGCTCTGCGCCAGCCAGCAGCAGCGCGTTCCCGGCCTGGGGCTGGCTGATTCGCTCACCGTGAATCCCCAGAAGCTGCTCGGGATCACCAAAACTTCCTCGCTGTTGCTGCTGCGCCAACCGCAGCTCCTGGCCCAGTGCTTCGGCACTGGCTTGCCCTACATGGAACCCAGCTGGGCCGAGGCCCATGGCGGCGAATGCGGCTTGCAGGGCACCAGGCCGGCGGAGGTGCTGAAGCTGTGGCTCGGCCTGCGGCAGCTTGGCATGCGCGGCATCGAAGCGCTGCTTGGTGGTGCCGTCCAACGCCGCCAACGCCTGGAAACCCTGCTGGAACCCCTGCCCCTGCAGTGCAGCAGCGGCCCCCTGCATCTGCTGGCGTTCACGCCCAGGCACGCTGATGCTGCGGTGGCTGAGGCCTGGTCGCAGCAGACCCGCCAGCGCCTGCTCGAGCAGCAACTGATGCTCTCCAGGCCGCTGTATCAGGGCCGCCATCACCTCAAGGCCGTGCTCGGCAACCCTCACACCGGCGAGGCCGAACTGCAGGCCGTGGCTGCTGTGCTGGCCGATTCCTGTTCTTCGCTTGCTTCGTTCTGTCCATGACCCCTCCCCCGACCCGCGGCCGCTGGGTGGCGATCGTGACCGGCGCCATTTCGATCGCCATTGCAGCGGCTTATCTGGTGTTGATCACCGTGCTCGATGCCCGCGGCCCCTTGTTACCGCCACCTCCGGAGGCCCTCGGGCTCAGCGACGCTGTGGCGGCCGAGGTGGCAGCTGCTCCTGTTTCTGCTGACGCTGCAACGGTTCCACCACGCGGTTGAAGGCTGCGCTCAGGAAGCTCTGCAGGGCTGAATCGCGACGATTCAGGTCGTATTGCCGCTGCACCACCTCCTGCATGCCGCCATCGCCCCAGTCCTGATCCTGCTGGAAGTAGGTGATGAAGCTGCGCCCCGCCACGCGGGTGAGCCAGCCAGCCCCCACCGCCTGTACGGCACGGCTGAGCAGCATCGCCGGCAGGTTGAGGCTGAGGGCGCTACCGATCAGGCTCATGCCCCCTTTGATCACCCCAAGGCTGGCGAGGGTGCGCCCCACCGATACCGCCAGCTCCTGGGCGGCCGGGCGGCTGAGGCTGATGCCATAGATGCGGCCAATCTCCACCACCATCTGGGCGTTCACGGCCGCCGTGCCCAGCAAATCGATGCCGGGCACGGGGGTGGCCGCGATCACCCCTGCACTGATCCAGCTGTAGCGATCCACCACGGCCTCAGAGTCGCGTTG
>VGPW01000071.1 GCA_016882545.1 Cyanobacteria bacterium M_surface_10_m2_179
CTCCACACCGCCCACACCCGCTCAGCCGAGGCCTTCACCTCCGTGGTGACGCTGTGTTCAAGCCAACGGCCCATGGGAATCAAGCGAGGGGGTGATCAGGCTGGTGTGATCAGGCAACAGCCGCGTTGGTGGCGAGCTCGGCCTTGCTCCCCAGGATGGCGGCGGCGGCCAGTCGTCCGCTCATGGTGGCGCCTTCCATCGAATCGATGTAGTCCTGCTTGGTGTAGCTGCCGGCCAGGAAAAAGTTGCCCACCGGTGTGGCCTGATCGGGGCGGTAGGGCTCCATGCCGGGCGCTTCGCGGTAGAGCGACTGGGCCAGCTTCACCACGTTGCTCCACACCAGCTTGAGATTGCGGGCCGAAGGGAAGAGGCGACGCACCTGCTCATCGGTGGCGGCCACGATCTCCTCGGTTTTCTTGGGAATCCAGGGATCACCGGGGGTGAGCACACACTGCAGCAGCGAGCCCACGCCTTCCTTGCGGTAGTCCACCGGACTGGCCAGGGCCAGATCCGCGAAGCAGCTGAAGTCGGCATCAGCGGTGTAGAGCAGGTTGTCGAGGCCAGCGGGGCGCTCCACATCGCGGCGGGCCGCTTCTTCCAGGGCGCCATCGCCCAGCTCGGTGACCCATCCGTCGTAGCGGAGCTGCACGGTGGCTACCGGCACGGCCTCGAGCTTGTAGAGGTTGTCGAACAGGGGCCAGCGGCGCCAGGCCTCGGGGATCATCCGCTGGATACCAGGCACATCACAGGCCGCCAAGTAGGCATCGGCCTTCACCTCAATGTCGCCATCGGGGGTGCCGAGCTTCAGGGCGCTCACCTGGGTGGAGGGCTGGCCATCGGAGGCCGCTGCACCCTCCTCAAACACCACCTCGGTGACGCGGTGGCGCAGGTGGAGCTTGCCGCCGCGCTGCTGGATGTAATCCAGGATCGGGCCGGTGAGCCAGCGATGCGGCGAGCCCTTGAGCAGATTGAGCTTGGAGGCTTCGGTTTTCGCCGCAAACATCATGAAGATGGTGAGCATGCAGCGCGCCGAAATCGCCTCGCAATCGATGAAGCCGAGGGCATAGGCGATCGGATTCCACATCCGTTTGATGCTCTGCTCACTGCCGCCGTGGCCGAGGAACCACTGCTGGAAGCTGATGCGATCGAGATCGCGGATCACCTTCATCGCGCCTTCGTAGTCCACCAAACCGCGCACGATCGGGCTGGTGCCGAGCGCCAGGGCGTTGCGCAGCTTGTCGAGCCAGTCGAGCTGGGGGGTGGTGAAGAACGCCTTGAGCCCGTTGAAGGGAGCGCCGAGAGCGAAGCGGAAATCCAGCTCGCGCAGGTCGCCGCCGGCATTCACAAACAGATGGGTATGGTCTTTAGGGAGCAGGTTGTCAATCGCGCCCACTTTGCGCAGCAGGGCGAAGAGGTTGGCGTAGTTGAAGAAGAACACGTGCAGCCCCATCTCGATGTGGTTACCGCCTTCATCCACCCAGCTGTTGGCGTAGTTGAAGAAGAACACGTGCAGCCCCATCTCGATGTGGTTACCGCCTTCATCCACCCAGCTGCCCACCTTGCCGCCCATGAACGGCCGAGCCTCGTAGAGATCCACCTGATGGCCGGCATCCACCAGATCCACTGCCGCCGCCAAGCCAGCCAATCCCGAACCCACGATGGCGACGCGCACCCTGCTGCTCCCACTGAATGGGCACGACTCTATGGAGACGCCCATCACGGCGGCAGGTGTGGGTTGCGCTCCATACGATGGGTGGATCAGGCCAGGGCCTTCCGATGACCAGCGAGTCCGCTACCTCCACAGCCACAGCCGAACCCGCGCAGGCCACCCACACCGGTCGCGACGGCAAGGGCATCCTGATCACCGAATCAGCGATGAAGCAGCTGGCCACGCTGATTCCCGCCCAGGGTGACGGCAAGGTGCTGCGGGTGGGTGTGCGCTCAGGCGGCTGCAGCGGCATGAGCTACACGATGGATTTCATCGATGCCTCCGAGATCCAGGGCGATGACGAGCGCTACATCTACGAACCGGACGGCTCCCCCAGCTTCACGGTGGTGAGCGACCCCAAGAGCCTGCTCTACATCTATGGAATGCAGCTCGATTTCTCCAGCGCCCTGATCGGCGGCGGCTTCAACTTCACCAACCCCAACGCCACCCAAACCTGCGGCTGCGGCAGCTCGTTTGCGGTGTGAGTGATGGCTAGCGCCAACGAGCAGCCAGCGCCCTGGAAGCCCGTGAATCCAGCCGTGGTTCCTGCCGACGTTGATCTGATCGTGCTGTTTGGCTCGCGAGCCAACGGCACATACACAGCTTCCAGCGACTGGGATCTCGGCATCCTGTTTCGCCAGAATAGCGGAGAACCCCTACGGCTCTTTGAGCTCGATGCGCTGATCGCACCCCTGGTGGGCTGCTCCAGCGACGCGATCGATCTGGTGGATCTGGAACACAGCTCCTACCTGCTGCAGAGGGTGGTTGCCGAAGACGGTCGCCTGCTGTTTGAACGCCAGCCAGGGCTGTTTCTCAACTTCTGCTCCCGCGCGATCCGCCAATGGGCTGACTGGTGCCGACGGGAGCAGAAACTCCAGCGGGAGCGGGAGCTTCTCCAGCCATGAGCCCCCTTGAGCTAGCTGTGGTGCAACGGAAGCTCACGCATCTCAATGAGCTGTTGACCCTGCTGCGGAACGAAAGCACCACTCCCCTCACCGCCTTTCTGGAGGATCGCCGCCAGCAACTGCTCGTAGAGCGACTGCTGCACCTCAGCGTGGAAGCAGCCAGCGACCTGCTCGAGCATCTGTTGGTGCAGGAGCTGAACACCAAAACGCAGAGCTACGCCGACACATTTTTGTTGGCCGGTCAGCACGGTCTGATCCCGATCGAGCTGGCTCAACGACTGATCCCAGCCGCTGGGCTGCGCAACCGACTGGTGCACGACTACGAAGCGATCGACCCCAGCCGAGTGCACGCTGCGATGGCGATCGCGCTGCGGGATCTCACAGAACTGAACCAAGCCCTGACCGACCGGGTGCGAATCTGAGGGCACGACCAGGCCCGCTGCCGCACCATGACCGACGCCGTTGCTGAAGCCCCCTCGCTGTTTGAGCAGGCCCTGCAGCGCTACCAAGAAGGCGCACCGCTGCCGGAGGTGATCGACAGCTTCCTCACGATCACGCAGCAGGAACCGCGCCTGTCGGCGGGCTGGACCTGCCTGGCCTGGCTGCAGCTCCTGGACAACCAGCCCCAGGCGGCCCTGCGTTCGGCCCGCAATGCCGTGAAGCTCAACCCCCAGGACCCCCAGGCCCGCATCAACCTGAGCCTGGCGATGCTGGAAACCAACGCCAAGGGCGTGCGCGAGCACGTCGAATGGGTGTTGCGGGTACGCGCGATGGCGCCTGAGCTGGCCGAGGAGCTCGATGGCTCGATCGCCGACGGATTGGCCCGCCGGCCCGATTGGCAGGCGCTGCAGAAGGTGCAGGCTTGGCTGAAGGGTTGAGCCCAACAACACCGGATCAGCGTCCAATCCTGCTGCTCAGCAACGGGCACGGTGAAGATCTCAGCGGCGCCCTGATCGGCCAGGCCCTGCAACAGCGTGGCCTGGCTGTAGAGGCTCTGCCGTTGGTGGGTCATGGCCGCGCCTACGACCAGGCCGGCATCACCATCCGCGGCCGCACCCGCGAATACAGCACCGGTGGCCTCGGCTACACCAGCCTGCTGGGGCGCCTCACCGAAGTGGTGCAGGGGCAGGTGGTGTATCTACTCAGCCGGCTACTGCTGCTGCTGCGGATCGCCCAGCGCTACCAGCTGATCGTGGTGGTGGGCGATGTAATTCCGCTGCTGGCGGCCTGGCTAGCGCGACGTCCCCACGCTGTGTATCTGGTGGCCTATTCCAGCCACTACGAAGGCCGCCTGCGCCTGCCCTGGCCGTGCACCCCCTGCCTCCGCAGCCGGCTGACGCAGGTGATCTACAGCCGCGATGCACTCACGGCGGCTGACCTCACCGGCCAGCTGCAGCGCCCCGTGCATTTACTGGGCAACCCCATCTTTGATTTCCTGGGCAACCCCTTCTTTGATGGCGCCCTCAGGCCAAGCCAGCCACTCGAGGGCCAGCCCCGCCAACGGCTGGGGCTGCTGCCGGGCAGCCGCCTACCCGAGGCGCTGCACAACCTGGAGCTGATGCTGCAGGTGCTGGAGCGTCTGCCGAATGCACTGCGCCCCAGTGAACGGCTGGGGCTGTATGCGGCCTTGGTGGGCAAGCTCACGCCACAGGAAGTGGCTCCGCTGGCCAGCCGGCTGGGCTGGAAGCTGCAGCTCGAGGGCGACGATCGCTGCTGCCTGCAACGCGGCCCGCTGCAGCTGCAGCTGGAGTGGGGGCGATTCGCCGCCGTGGTGCAGCAGTGCGATCTGCTGCTGTCGATGACCGGAACAGCGGCCGAGCAGTGTGTGGGGCTGGGCAAGCCAGTGCTGCAGTTGGTGGGCGAGGGGCCACAGTTCACCGAGCAGTTCGCCGAGGCGCAGCGGCGCTTGCTGGGGGCGGGGCTGTTCTGCGCTCCGGGGCAACCGGGCAGCGAGGAGCAGCTGCAGGCCACAGCCCAGCTGCTGGAGCAGCTGCTGGAGCGCCTGCTGCGTGAGCCCAGCTGGAGCCAACAGCTGCAACAGCTGGGCCTCGAGCGCATCGGTAGCGGCGGTGGTGCCGCCAGGATGGCCGCCGATCTCCACACCCGCCTGGATGGCTGACCCCGCCGGCAGCAGCTCGCTTCCCATCGGCCAACGCCTCAAGGGCTGGATCGACACCCTGCTGGTGGTGGATGTGTTCGTGGTGATCGCTGGAGCGATCTGGTTTGGCGTGGCGGTGCTGTGCCACAGCCGCGGCATCGAGGCGCCCCTGGATTGGTTTCAGCGGCTCTGGGAGCCGCTGTTCACCCCAGCGATCGGCCTTCTGATGGGCGCAGCGATCCTCAGCGGCGTGCTCGGCTGGGCCCTCAACTGGTGGCAGCGGCGAGTGCAGCGCTGAGCTCGCCATCGCGGAAGTTAAACCCCTGCTCCTGCAGGCGCCGGGGCAGCACCTTCTGGCCCTCCAGCACCACCTTGGCGCCATCGCCGAGCAGCAGTTGCAGCAGGGGTCCAGGCACCGGCAGCAGGCTGGGGCGGCCGAGGCAACGGCCCAGGGCAGCGGCGAAGGCCGCCATGCTGCAGGGCTGGGGCGCCACGGCGTTGTAGGTGCCGCTGTAGCTGGCATCCGCCAGGGCGGCGGCGATCAGGTCACAGAGATCGCGGCGGGAGATCCAGCTCATCCACTGCTGGCCGTCGCCGATGGGGCCACCGAAGCCCAGGCGGAACACCGGCAGCATCTTGCCCAGGGCACCACCATCAGCGCCGAGCACGATGCCGATGCGCAGGATCACCAGGCGGCAGAGCGAGGCCGCAACCTGGGCTTCCTGCTCCCAAGCCACACAGAGCCGGCCCAGCACATCGGAGCCGGCGGGGCTGGCTTCGGTGAATTCCTGGCTGCTGCTGGTGCCGTAGTAGCCGATGGCGGAACCATTGATCAGCACACCGGGGCGCTGCCCCTCAGGCAGAGCGGCCAGGGCCGCCACCAGGGCGCGCGTGGTGGCGATGCGGCTGCTGGTGAGCAGCTCCAAGTGCTGAGGCGTCCAGCGCTTTTCGGCGATCGGCTCACCCGCCAGGTTCACCACCGCCTCGGCCTGGGCGAGCGCCTGCTGCAGCTCCGGCCGCTGCCAGCTGGCAGGGATGGCAGGGTTGGCCTGCAGGCGCTGCAGCTGTGGGTGCTGAACAGCGGGTAGCGGCTGGCTGGCGCGGCTCACCAGGGTGAGGCTGTGGCCCGCCTCCAGCAGCACGGGCACCAGGGCCCGGCCCACGAAGCCACTGCAGCCCACCAACAGAATCCGCACGCGCTCAGCTCCCAATCACCGGCCAACGCTAGGGATGGGCGACGCTCACGAGGCCGAGGCGGCGGGCCAGGGGATTGAGCAACGACCCCTGCATCACCAAACCCAACAGCACCACCGCCAGGGCAAAGGCGGGCATCGCATCTCCCCACGGCACATCCGAGGCGGCGGCCTGAAGGGCAATCGCCACCGGCACCGCACCGCGCACGCCGGCCAGAGCGGTGAACTGACAATCGGCACGGCTGAAACCGGAGCGCAACAGCAGCAGGGTGACCACCAGCCAGCGCACCAGCAGCAGCACACCGAGCAGAACTAGGGCCGTGGGCAGCAGCACCACCACATCGGTGGGCTGCACCACCAGCCCGAGACAGAGAAACAGCATCAGCTCGGCCAGCTTGGCGAAGCCGGCCTGGCTCATCTCCAGCTGCTCCTGATCCACGCCCTCGCTATTACCGAGCACCAGACCCATCACATAGGCCGCCAGCAGCGGGCTGGCCCCCGCCAGCGCCGATCCACCGGCCACCAGCATCAGGGCCGCAAGCGCCATCACCGTTACCTGGCTGGCTTGGAGCGGATGCCGCCGCCGCTCAAGCAGCAGCGCCGCCCCCTGACCACCCAGAAAACCCAGGAAGGCACCCAGCAGAAACTGGCGTAACGCCTCCACCAGCAGGGGGGCAATGGCGGTGTCGTGGCTGTGGGGCAGCGCCAACGCCAGGCCGGCCAGCACCACAGCAATCGGGTCGTTGAAGCCCGATTCACACTCGAGCAGATCCAGCAGCCGCTGGGGCAAACGCTGTCGCAGTGGCCGCAGCAGCGATAGCACCGCCGATGCATCGGTGCTGCAGAACATCGCACCCACAAACAGCACACCCGCCACCCCGATGGCGTGCTGCCGCCAGGGCAGGTGCTGAACCAGCAGCACCACGAGTGCCAGCGAGCCGGCCGTGAGCAAAGAACCGAGGGTGGCCAGGCGCAGCGAGGGCACCAGCACCTGACGCATCTGCTGCCAGTTCGCGGCCAAGCCACCAAAGAAGAGCACCAACACCAGGGCCACCTGGGCGAGCTGGTCGGCCTGGGCCAGGTTGAGCAGCGCCGCCGGTTGACCCGGCCCAGGATTGATGTTGTTGTCGATCAGCAGACCGAGCACCAGCACCAGCAAGATCCCGGGCATGCGGATCTGGGAGGCGATGTCGTCGAGAAAGAGGGCCAGCAACAACAGGCCACCGAAGAGCACCAGCAGCAGCGCCAGGCTTGGGGGCACAAAACCAAGAGCGGGGGGTGGGCTCTAGCCTGCCTGGCAGCACGCAACAGCGCCATGGCTGAAACGCCCGCGGCAGCACCCGAGGCCGCCACCAAAAGCCCCATCAAAAAAGGCAGCCTGGTGCGCGTGAGTCGCAACGCCTACGCCAACAGCCTCGAAGCCCAGGCCAGCGACACCGTGGCGCCCGACTACATCTTTGAAGGCCCTGCCGAAGTGCTCGTGATCAAAGGCAATTACGCCCAGCTGCGCTTCCGCCGGCCGGTGCCGGATGTGTGGCTGCGAGCTGATCAGCTGGAGAGCGTTTAAATCTCCAGCCGCCGCCGCTCCTCCTGCAGGCGGGTGCGGCGTTGCTTGGCTTCGCGCAGCATCTCGCGGCCATCGCGCAGGTAGCTGTCCACGTAGCCCATGGTGTAGCGCTCCAGTTCGGTGAGCGCGTCCTGCACCTGGGAAAGGCAGTGATAAAGGCTGAGGCTGAAGCCCTGGGCTGAGGTGGGCGCAGCCATGGAGCGGTAGAGCGTTTCCACTTTCTCCAGGCGGGCCTGGCTCTGCTCAAGGAAGGCGCAGAAGCTCTCCATCAACTGATCGTCGTAGGGATCAGCAGAGAGAGCGCGCAGCTGGGCCGGGAAGGGATTGATCACCTGGGCCAGCAGGCGATCAATCGGGGCATACACCTGCTGCAGCCAGGCGAGCAGCTGCGCATCGCCACGGGCCGCTTCTGCGGTGGCGGTTCGGGCCGCACGGCCAGCCGCTGCAGAACGCTCCGTGGTGGTGGAAGGCGTTGCACCGGCGCGGGCTACCCCATGGAGCCGATCGTGCTCAGCCCGCCGCTGCGCATCACCCAGCACCTCCCAGGCCGCATTGAGCTCAAGGATGCGGTGTTCATCACCGCCGGCATCGGGGTGGTGCTGCTTCACCAGCGCCCGGTAAGCCGCCTTCAGCTCCGCTGCCGTGGCAGAACTGGCCACACCCAACACGCGGTAGGGATCAGGAGCTGATGGAGACCGAGGCAAGGGCACAGCGAGGGGTAATCCATCCTCGCCTTCCGGGGCCTCACCCACAAAAAAGCCCCCCGCCGAAGCGGGAGGCTGAGGCTTTTGATGTGTGAGTGAGCGCGAGGAGCGCGTGAGGAGTGGCGTTTGATCAGGCGATCAGAACTTGAAGCCCACCTGGATCACACCACCGAAAGCGTTGAAGGTTTCGCCTTGGGGGGTGTTCTGGCCAGCGGGGCGGCTCTGATACATCAGGGCGGGGGTCACGCTGATGTTGTCGGTAACCTGGAAGTTGTACCACCACTCCCAGGTGTAGTTGCCATCCTGAGGGGTGGCATCCGAGAAGGTGGAGGTGGTGAAGGGAGCCTGACCCACAGCCATACCGGCGGAATTGCCCTTCACGAACACATCGTTCCACTGCAGACCGACCATCCAGGACTGGGCGTTCTTGGTGTCGTAGACGTTGCTGGCAACGTCATAGCCATCGTTGAAGGTGGTGATACCCCAGCCGGCGCTGATCGAAGGCACAATTCCGCTCTTGGAGGGCTGCCAGTAGCCATTCAGCGCGAAGCTGTTGGTGGCTGCACCACCATCGAGCGTGGCGCAGGAAACGCGGGAGGCGGCGTAGGTGTAAGCGGTACCCGAGCGGATGTCGGAACCACACTGGCCGTAGCGGTAGGCACCGGTGAGGGCCCAACCGTTACCGGCACCACCCAGCTGAGCCAGGAAGGAGCCACCACCAGCGTCAGTGGCGATGCCACCGGTGTTGGGGTTGCCGTCTTGGGCGTTCTTATCCACGTAGTTGATACCAGCAGCCAGGTAGGGCTGGCCCTTCTCCACCTTCTGCTTCCACACCAGGCCAGCACCAGAACCGGTTTCCTTGTTGTAAACACCGGAAGTACCGAAGGTGCCGTAGAGGAAATCACTGATGTTCGACTTGTAGGCCGAAGGGGTGATCGCCAACATTTCGGTGTTACGAACGCGAGCACCCAAGGTGGCCTTCACTTCCTTGCCGATCGGGAAGGTGTAGTAGAGACGATCAACATCGACGATGTTGGCGCCGGCGCTCGACTCGAAGCTCTTATCGAGCTTGGTGATGCGGTACTGGCCACCATCAAAGGCCGACTGGGCAAAGTTGCCGGCACGCAGGCGGGTCCGCAGCAGGTCCTTACCGGTGAAGCTGGTGTCGAAGTTCAGGCGAACTTCGTAGTTGAAGGTGAAGGCGTTAAGGAGAGGACCCTGGGTTTTGCCAGGAGCCTTGCCGGGGCCATAGCTGCCACCAACGGTCTTAACGGTGCCGTTGTTGTTATGGACGGTGGGCTGAGTGTCAGCAGCCGAACCGCCATAGGTGTAAGCACCCAGATCGAAGGTGGCTTCACCACGCAGCTTGGTGGTGGTGGAGAACTGGGTAGCTTCCAGCTCAGCAACCTTGGCATCAAGGCGATCCACGCGGCCCTTGAGCACGGCGAGTTCCTTGGCGAACTCATCGATGAGGCGCTTGAGCTCGTCGGTCACTTCGGTGACGCGGTCGAGGCAAGCGTTGAGCAGAGCAGCGGCTTCCCAGCGGCTCAGAGCGCGCTCGCCACGGAAGGTGCCGTTCGGGTAGCCAGCCACGCAGCCGTAGCGCTCGATCAGGTTGCTCAGTGCCTGGTATGCCCAGTCGGTGGGCTGCACGTCGGAGAACTGGGTGATCGAGGTCACCTGGTCGGCGCTGGCGCCGTACTGGCTGACGCCAGCGATGTTGAGATCAGCGGCGGATGCAGCCACAGGAGCCATCAGGCCCAGGGCAGCAGGCGCCAGAAGAAGCTTCTGGAATAGTTTCATGGTCCTCACACCAATCGAGGGACCCAGGCATAAACCTGAGCTCGATCGAACATATCGGTTCTTCACGCGCGCAAGAGCCCGCCTGAGCACGGACCCGCGTGTCTTGCGATACACGAA
>VGPW01000072.1 GCA_016882545.1 Cyanobacteria bacterium M_surface_10_m2_179
CGCTGCTGCGCGAACACCTCAGCCTCTGGCTCGGCGACTACCGCGCCTGGAGTGAAGGGCGCAGCAAGGGCGAGGCCTACGCCGCCGTTTGCTACGTGAGCCAATACGGCTTCTGCGATCGCCTCAGCCAGGCCATCGCCCGCGGCATCGGCAAGGCGGAAGCCCAGGTGCAGCTGGTGGATCTGCGCGCCACCGACCCGCAGGAACTGAGCGCCCTGGTGGGCGAAGCCAGCGCCGTGGTGGTGCCCACCTGGCCCGCCAATCCCGATGCCGACCTGCAGGCCTCGGTGGGCACCCTGCTAGCTGCCCTGCAACCGAAGCAGTGGGTGGCCACCTACGACGCCTATGGCGGTAACGACGAGCCGATCGACACCGTGGCCTCGCAGCTGCGGGGCCTGGGCCAGAAGGAGGCGTTTGAACCGCTGCGCATCCGTCAGGTGCCCGATGGCAACGACTACCAGCGCTGCGAAGAGGCCGGCACCGACCTGGGCCAACTGCTCACCCGCGCCAAAACGATCGCGGCGATGAAGTCGCTCGATGGCGACCTCGACAAAGCGCTCGGCCGCCTCTCGGGCGGGCTCTATGTGGTGACAGCCCGGCAGGAGGAGCGCGCCTCGGCGATGGTGGCCAGCTGGGTGAGCCAGGCCAGCTTCGAGCCGCCCGGCCTCACGGTGGCGGTGGCCAAAGACCGCGCCATCGAAGCGCTGATGCAGGTGGGTGATCGCTTCGTGCTCAACATCCTGCGGGAGGACAACCACCAGGGCCTGCTGCGCCACTTCCTCAAGCGCTTCCCACCCGGCGCCGATCGCTTCGCCGGCGTGAACACCCTCGAGGGCGTGGCAGCCGGCGGTCCGGTGCTGGGCGACGCCCTGGCCTACCTCGGCTGCCGGGTGCTGCAGCGCCTGGAAGGGCCCGACCACTGGATCATCTACGCCGAAGTGGAGCAGGGCAACGTGGCCGACCACCAGGCCGGCACGGCGGTGCATCACCGCAAAGTGGGGAACCACTACTAATGACCACGTCTGCCAACGACCGCCGGGTGGTGCAGATCCCGGTGGAGCCCGGCCTGGTGTGTCTGCGGGGGCTCAGCCCCAAGCGGCTGCGTTTTGAGGTGGAGTACGGCCTGGAGCGGGGCACCACCGCTAATAGCTTTCTGTTCCTGGCCGCCGGCGAGGATCCGGCCCTGCTGGTGCACCCACCCGGCAACACCTTCGCCGAGCCCTACCTGGCGGCCCTGGCTGAACGGGTGCCCCCGAGCAGCAGGCTGCAGGTGGTGGTGGGTCACACCAACCCCAACCGGGTGCAACTGCTGCGGCAGCTGGCCCAGCGCTGGCCCCAGCTGGAACTGATCAGCTCGAACCCCGGTGCGCAGCTGCTGCGCGAACTCTGGGATCAGCGCAAGCTCACGCCCCCCGGCGCCGAAGCCACCAGCGAAGCGGAAGCCCTGCCGCCATTACCGCCCCTGCAGGTGGTGCGCGGCGAACTCCAGCTGGAGCGCGCCGATGGCCACAGCCTGCAGTTGCTCTCCACCCCCACGCCGCGCTGGCCCGGGGGCCTGATGGCCTTCGAGGAGAGCAGTGGCCTGTTGATGAGCGGCAAGTTTTTCGCGGCCCACCTCTGCACGGGCGACTGGGCGGAAAGCAACCGCAGCAGCACCGAGGAAGACCGCCGCTACTTCTACGACTGCCTGATGGCGCCGATGGTGCGCCAGGTGGAAGCGGTGCTGGATCGCATCGACGAGCTGCCGATCCGCACGATCGCCCCAGGCCACGGCCCGGCCATCGCCGAAAGCTGGCGCAGCCTGCTGGTGGACTATCGCCGCTGGGGCGCCACCCAGGAGCGGGCCAAGCTCTCGGTGGCCCTGCTCTACGCCAGCGCCTACGGCAACACCGCCGCGATCGCCGATGGCCTCGCCCAGGGTGTGGCGCGCACGGGCGTGCGAGTGGAGAGCATCAACTGCGAATTCACCCCGCCGGACAAGCTGCTGGAGGCGATCCGCAGCTGCGATGCGGTGTTGATCGGCTCGCCCACCCTCGGCGGTCATGCGCCCACGCCGATCGTGTCGGCACTCGGAACGCTGCTGGCCGAAGGCGACCGCGCCAAGCCGGTGGGGGTTTTCGGCAGCTTTGGCTGGAGCGGCGAAGCGCTCGATCTGCTCGAGAGCAAATTGCGCGATGGCGGCTTCCGCTTCGCCTTCGAGCCGATCAAGGTGAAGTTCAGCCCTGATGCCGCCACCCTCAAAACGATTGAGGAAACGGGCACAGCCTTAGGCCGCTCCCTGCTGAGCGAGCAGCGCAAGGAGCAGCGCCGCAGCGGCGGCGGCGGTGGCCTGAGCGAAAGCCGCAGCAATCCCGCCGTGCTGGCCCTGGGCCGGGTGGTGGGCTCCCTGTGCGTGCTCACCACGGTGAAAGGCAGCGGCGAAGCCCAACTGAGCGGGGCGATGGTGGCCAGCTGGGTGAGCCAGGCCAGCTTCACGCCACCCGGGCTCACGGTGGCTGTGGCCAAAGACCGCGCCGTGGAGGCCCTGCTGCATGTGGGGGATGGCTTCGCGCTGAATGTGCTTGCGTCAGGCCGTGAAACCGGACCGATGAAGCAGTTCCTGCAGCCATTCGCGCCTGGGGCCGATCGCTTCGCCGGGCTGGAGCTGGAGCACAGCCCCGCCGGACAGCCCGTGCTGCCCGAAGCCCTCGCCTGGCTGGAATGCAGCGTGAAACAGCGCATGGAATGCGGCGACCACTGGCTGCTCTATGCCGAGGTGAAGGCCGGCGCCGTGCTGGATGCGGCCGCCACCACCGCTGTGCACCAGCGCCGCAGCGGCGCCAACTATTGATCCGTCGCTCTCATCTCTAAATCACAATCTGCAAGCCGAGGCTGTAGCAACCACCACATTGAAGCCAAGGCTTAACCCAATCACAAAATTCGGCAAAAGCGAGGTGGCGGAAGGGGTTTACGCGATGGCTTTGTTGGATTTTTAAGACCTGTTCATCGGAGCCTGAAGAAAAAACAAACCTTCGGGCAAACAGCGCCAACGCGGCTCAAATGCAAGCATCGGCAACACCACCCAGATGCGCACCGCCCTCGATCCCAACCCAACGCACCAGCGCTGGGTGGTTCGCTACCGCGGCTTTGTGCTCATTCCCCAGAACGACCTCACCTGGCTGGTGCGTCCCGAACGCAGCCCGATGATCCTGCTGCCCTTCCGCACGCCGGCCAGCTCGGTGGACGACGTGAAAGCGTTGATCGACTGGCGCCTGAATCAGGCCGCCTGAGGCGGGGGCGGGGTCGAACCACCTGCCACGAAAGGCAGCACCACGGTGGCCCAACGCTCCGGGCGAGCGGGGCGGCTGCGGCGGGGGCGGCGCACGCCAAAGGGAACCCGCACCACATTGGTGCCTTCCACCCGCAGGGTTTGATCAGCAGCGAGGGTGGGCAGCAACAGATCCGCGTGGCCTTTGCTTGAAGTGGATCCTTTGTCGTCAGTGCTCATGGTTTCTTCCCGATGCCGGTATCACCCGATCAGCAGTGATGCCTGCAGTTACAGCAGATCCTGCTGGAAAAGCAAGGGTGCATGCGAAAAGAAATTCCGCATTTTTTGTTCCGCCGAAATCTAAACGCAACGCCACCGTGTTCAGAGGCTTGGGGTTGCCAGCTCTTCCACCGATGGGCAGGTGCACACCAAATGGCGATCGCCATAGGCGTTATCGATGCGCGCCACTGCCGGCCAGAGCTTGCTCGCCAGCTGCTGCTCACCCGCGGGATAGCCAGCCTGGGCGCGGCTGTAGGCGCGATCCCACTGCTCCGCCATCAACGCCGCCAGGGTGTGAGGCGCCCGCTTGAGCGGGTTGTCGGCGGGGTCGCTCTCACCGGTTTCGATCGCCGCGGCCTCGGCGCGAATGGCCGTCATCGCCTGAACGAAACGCTCCAGCTCCACCAGCCCCTCGCTCTCGGTGGGCTCCACCATCACCGTGCCGGCCACCGGCCAGCTCACGGTGGGGGCATGGAAGCCGTAATCCATCAACCGCTTGGCCAGATCATCCACCTCCAGGCCGGCGCTGCGCTTCAGGGGCCGCAGATCGAGGATGCATTCATGCGCAACACGGCCGCCTGAGCCGCGATAGAGCACCGGGAAGTGGGGTTCCAACCGCTCCGCCAACCAGTTGGCGGCGAGCAACGCCACCGCTGAGGCCTGGCGCAATCCGGCGCCACCCATCAAGCGGATATACATCCAGCTGATCGGCAGGATGCTGGCGCTGCCCCAGGGGGCAGCACTCACCGGCCCGATCGATTGCACGCCGCCGCAGTGTTGGGCCAGGGGATGACCGGGCAGGAACGGCAGCAGATGCTCCGCCACGGCGATGGGGCCCACGCCCGGGCCGCCGCCGCCATGGGGGATGCAGAAGGTTTTGTGCAGGTTGAGGTGGCACACATCGGCGCCGTAGAGCCCCGGCTTGGCCAGACCCACCTGGGCGTTGAGGTTGGCGCCATCGAGATACACCTGGCCGCCATGGGCATGCACCAGAGCGCAGATCTCCTGGATTCCCTGCTCAAACACCCCATGGGTGGAGGGGTAGGTGACCATCAACGCCGCCAGCCGATCGCTGTGCTGTTCGGCTTTGGCCTGCAGGTCGGCGCGGTCGATGTTGCCCTGCGCGTCGCAGGCCACAGGCACCACCTGCAGGCCAGCCATCACGGCGCTGGCGGGATTGGTGCCGTGGGCGCTGGTGGGAATCAGGCACACATCGCGCTGCTGCTGGCCGCGGCTGCGCTGCCAGGCCCGGATCACCAGCAGGCCGGCGTATTCCCCCTGGGAACCGGCATTGGGCTGCAACGACACCCCCGCAAAGCCGGTGATCGCCGCCAGCCAGCGCTCCAGATCGTCCACCAAGCGCCGGTAGCCGGCGCTCTGGGCCGCAGGGGCAAACGGATGAATCCCTGCAAAGGCAGGCCAGCTCACCGGCTGCAGCTCAGCGGCGGCGTTGAGCTTCATCGTGCAGCTGCCGAGCGGGATCATCCCGTGCACCAGCGAGAAATCGCGGGCCACGAGCCGCTGGATGTAGCGCAGCAGCTCGGTTTCGCTGCGATAGCGCTGAAACACCGCCTGCTGCAGCCAGGGGCGCTCACGGCGGGGCACTGCATCAGCCCAGACGAGCTGTTCGGGCGCCTCGCTGGCACCGGCAGCCGACAGCTCCTGCTGGAGCTGCGCCTCCAGATCCGCCACCTGGAGCGCCGGGTTCGACCCAGCCACAGGCGCCAATGCCTCAAGCAGCTGCTGCAGTTCAGCGAGGTTGCTGCGCTCATCGAGGCTGATGGCAAAACCGCCTGACTCAGGGCGCAGGTTGAAACCAGCGGCTTCCGCCGCGGCCAACAGCTCGGCCGCCGCAGGGGTGCGCAACCGCAAGGTGTCGAAACCGCAGCCCGGTTCGCAGGGGAGCCCCAGCTCCGCCAGGCCACGGCGCAACACCTCCCGCATCCACAACACCCGGCGGGCGATGGCGGCCAACCCCTCGGACCCGTGGTGCACGGCGTAAAACCCGGCGAGCACAGCCAGCAGCACCTGGGCCGTGCAGATGTTGCTGGTGGCCTTGTCGCGGCGGATGTGTTGCTCGCGGGTCTGCAGGGCCAGGCGCAGGGCGGGGCGACCCTCCGCATCCACCGACTGGCCCACCAAGCGGCCCGGAATGCGGCGCTGGTGGGCAGTGGTGGTGGCGAAAAAGGCGGCGTGGGGTCCGCCGAAACCGAGAGGGATGCCAAAACGCTGGCTGCTGCCGATGGCGATCTCAGCCCCCAGCTCCCCAACGGGTTTCAACAACACCTGCGCCAGCGGGTCCACCGCAGCGGTAACCAGCACGCCCGCGGCGCGGGCGGCGGCGATCACGTTGGTGGGATCCCACAGCCCGCCTCCGGCCCCGGGCAGCTGCAGCAGCAGTCCAAACGCCCCCGCAAAGGGGGATTCAGCGCTGGCCGCAGCCGCCTCAAGCTCCTGCGGATCAATGCGAACGAGCTCAATGCCAAGCGGTTCAGCGCGGGTTTGGAGCACCGCCCAGGTCTGCGGCAGCACCTCGGCATCCACCAGAAATCGCCTGGCATCGGCATCACTGCAAACGCCGTAGCTCAAGCTCATCGCCTCGGCAGCGGCGGTGGCCTCATCCAGCAACGAGGCGTTGGCGATCGGCAGCCCGGTGAGCTCGCTGATCAGGGTTTGGAAGTTGAGCAACGCCTCGAGGCGCCCCTGGCTGATTTCGGCTTGATAGGGCGTGTAGGCCGTGTACCAGGCCGGATTTTCGAACACGTGGCGCTGCAGCAGCGCCGGCGTGATGCAGTCGTGGTAGCCGAGCCCGATCAGGCTGCGGCGCACCTGGTTGGCCGCAGCGATCTGCTGCAGTTCCACCAGGGCTTCCGCTTCATCGCAGCCGGCGGGCAAGCCCTCTGCAGCGGCGGCGGCATCGAGGCGAATCGCGGCGGGCACCACCTCGGCAATCAACTCCTCCAGGGAGCCGAGCCCCAGATCCGCCAGCATCACGGCCTGCTCAGCGGCGGTGGGGCCGATGTGGCGCGCAGCAAAAGGGCTGAGCGCCGCGCCTGGATCAGTGGCCATCCACCTGGGCGCTGTAGGTGGCCGCATCCATCAGACCCTGCAGCTGCGCCGGATCGCTGGGCCGCACCAGCAGCAACCAGCCCTCGCCGTAGGGATCGTTCTGCAGCTCCTCCGGGCTGGCAAGCACCGCTTCATTGCGGGCCTCGATCGAGCCGCTGATCGGTGCGATCACCTCCTCCACGGCCTTCACTGATTCCACGCTGCCGAAGCTGCTGCCCTGGCTGAGGGCCGAGCCCACCTCAGGCAACTCCACAAACACGATGTCGCCGAGCTGGTCGACAGCGAAGGCACTGATGCCGATGCGCACCAGCTCACCCTCCGCCCGGGCGTATTCGTGGCTGTCGGCGTAACGGCAGTCGTTGGGATAGCTGAGGGCCATGGGGCCGCCTGGGCGGATCGCTGTGCAGCAGTTTGTCGGAAATCGGCGACCACAACGAGCTGGCTAAGCTGGCTAAGGCGAATTCGTGCGGCGATGCAAGTGAACATGCTGGAGGCCAAAAGCCAGCTCTCGAAGCTGGTGAAGGCCGCCATCGCCGGCGAAGAGGTGGTGATCGCCAGCCACGGCAAGGCTCAGGTGAAGCTGGTGCCGCTGCCTGTGGAATCTGGGCTCGCTGCGCCGGGATCCCTCTGCGCCGCCATGCCCCACCCCGAAGCCTGTGATGCCGCCTTCAGCGACAGCGTGGAGGCTGAGGTGAGCGCGCTGATCAACGGCTGATGCGGCTGCTGCTCGACACCCAGGTGATGCTCTGGTGGTTGCTCGATGCCCCCCGCCTCAAAGCAGACACCCGCCAATTGATCCGCGGCCACAGCTGCCTGGTGTCCGTGGCGAGCATCTGGGAAGTGGCCATCAAGCACCGCCTCGGCAAGCTGCCCGTGGCGCCCGAGAGCTTCCGGGATCACTGCCTGCAGAGCGGAGCAACGCTCCTACCCGTGCTCGACAGCCACGCCATCGAAACGAGCGCCTTACCCCGCATCCACGACGACCCGTTCGATCGCCTGCTGATCGCCCAGGCACGGCTGGAGGGGCTGATGGCCGTGAGTGCTGATCGTCACTGGCCCAGCTACGACGTGTCGCTGCATCGGGCCTGAGTCAGGCTGGCCCGCACCACCCCGCTTCCGCCAGCGCCAGCAGCGCCCGCTCCAGGGCGAGCTCAGCGTGGGCCTGGGTGGTGCCGCCCTGGGCGTAGAGCACATAGGGCTCGCGCAGCGGACCATCGGCGGAGAACTCGCTGGTGCTGCCATCAATAAACGTGCCGCCGGCCATCACCAGCTCACTGGCGTAGCCGGGCATCGGCGCCGGCACCGGATCGAGGTAACTGCCCACCGGCGAGCAGGCCTGGAAGGCACGGCACACCGCCTTGAGGGGCTCGGGCGAACCGAAGCGCACCGCCTGAATCACATCGCTGCGCACCCCACCCACCAGCGGCTTCACCGCATAGCCGAGCCCCTCGAACACCGCGGCGGTGAGTTCGGCGCAGAGCAGGGCTTCGCTCACCATCTGCGGCGCCAGGAACAACCCCTGAAACAGCAGGCGGTGCAGATCGAAACCGGTGCCGCCCTCGCTGCCGATGCCAGGCGCCGTGAGCCGGCAGCAGGCCTGCTCCACCAACTCGGCGCGACCCGCCACGTAGCCGCCGGTGGGCGCGATGGTGCCGCCGAGGTTTTTGATCAGCGAGCCCGCCATCAGATCCGCCCCCACGGCGGTGGGTTCCTGCAGCTCCACCAGCTCGCCATAGCAGTTGTCCACGAACACCAGACAGCCGGGCTGGATCGCCTTCACCCGCTCCACCAGCCGGCCGATCTGCTCCACCGTGAGCGAGGGGCGCCAGCTGTAGCCGCAGCTGCGCTGGATCAACACCATGCGCGTGGGCACGGCCAGCGCCTCGGCGATGCCCGCCTCGTTCACCGTGCCATCGGGCAGCAGATCGAGCTCGTCGTAGGCGATGCCGAATTCCGCCAGGGAACCCTGGTCACTGCCGCGAATGCCGATCACCTCTTCGAGGGTGTCGTAGGGGCGGCCGGTGAGGGCGAGCAGGCGATCACCAGGGCGCAGCACGCCGTAGAGCGCCGCGGCAATGGCATGGGTGCCGCTCACAAACTGCAGGCGCACGGCAGCGGCCTCGGCCTGGAGCACCTGCGCGAAGACGCGATCGAGCACCTCGCGGCCCAGATCGCCATGGCCATAGCCGCTCACGGAGGCGAAGTGGTGCACGCCCAGCCGCTCGGCGGCAAACGCCGCCAACACCCGCTCCAGCCTCGGCTTCACACCGGCGCGCCGCTCGCGGGCCAGGGGGGCCGTGCGCTCGAGGGCAGCAGCCAGCTGATCGGCCGCCCAGGCCTGATGGGAGGCGGTCATGGCAAGTCGCAACGGATCTCCATGCTGCCGGCCGCGTGACGGTGCACCATCCGTCTAGATTTTTTCGGATTGGTGATGCGGCTTCACGCCGCCACCCAGGCCAGTGGTGCGTAGGTCCTCCGGGGCCCTCGAGCGAACCGGAGCCTGCGCATCCTCTAGGAGTTCACTTTGGTGTTAGCCCCAGACGCCGCTTCCGCGGCACACACCCAACGCGTCAGCGTTGACCTGGAGGGCAGCTCAGGCGGTTACAGCGAAGCCCAGGAGGCTCGGATGCGGGCGGCCCTGGTGGTGCCCCGGGCCCAACTGCCGCGGAGCCAACGCAAATACAAGCTCGGCACCACCGGCTTCATGTTGGCCATCCATGTGGGCGCCGTGTTCGCGCTGCTGCCGCAGTATTGGAGCTGGCAGGGCCTGGCGGTGCTGGCGGTTCTGTATTGGACCACCGTGCTCGGAGTGACCCTGGGTCTGCACCGCCTGGTGGCCCACCGCAGTTTTGTGGCGCCGAAATGGGTGGAGCGGGTGCTGGTGCTGATGGGCACCCTGGCCTGCCAGAGCGGCCCGATCGAGTGGGTGGGCCTGCATCGCCACCACCACAAGTTTTCCGACCAGCCCAACGACCACCACGACGCCGCCCGCGGCCTGTGGTGGGCCCACAGCGAGTGGATGTTGCACGACATCCCCGCCCTGAAGGAGATGAGCCGCTTCACCGGCGATCTGCTCCAGGACCCCTTCTACCGCTGGCTGGATCGCTGGTTCCTGCTGCTGCAGATCCCCATCGGCGCCGCTCTCTATTGGTATGGCAACGCCGCCCAGGTGCACGGCGGCGGCCTGGGCCTGGTGCTCTGGGCGATCCCGCTGCGGCTGGTGCTCGTGTATCACGTCACCTGGCTGGTGAACTCCGCCACCCACGCCTTCGGCTATCGCAACTTCGACTGCCCCGACCTGTCGCGCAACTGCTGGTGGGTGGCGATCCTCAGCTTTGGCGAGGGCTGGCACAACAACCACCACGCCCACCCCTCCAGCGCCCGCCACGGCCTGCGCTGGTTTGAGTTCGACATCACCTGGCAGCACATC
>VGPW01000073.1 GCA_016882545.1 Cyanobacteria bacterium M_surface_10_m2_179
CGCCCCAGCCCTCTCGCCGCAGCAGGCGGTAAGCCATGCGCCGGCCCCAGCGGATGTGCTCAGCGGCGATCTCGCGGAGACGATGACGCAGCTTTCCCTCCTCGATCGAGACGACCTTGGCCGGATGGCGCTGAGTGCTGCGATGTTGACCCACCACACGGCAGACCAACCGCTCAGATGCCCGGTAACGCTCCTGCAGGACCGTGACGGCCCTGCGCCTGCGTTCCGGGCTCAGAAGTTTCCCGTCGCACCGCAAGGTGCGCTTCACAGCGCAACAAGGTCTTTGAGCATCGCTTTCTCCAGCTCTGCTTCTGCCAGAAGCTTTTTCAGACGGGCGTTCTCCTTCTCCAGCTGAGTCAGCCGCTTGGCCTCCTCCGCTTGCATCCCGCCGTATTGCTGCCGCCAACGGTGATACGTCGGCTGCGTCACCTCGATGACACGGCAGACCTCGACGACAGTCTTGCCCTGGGCGATCAGCTGTTCTGCAGTTTTCAGCTTGCGGATGATCTGCTCCGCCGTGTGCCTGGTGCGTTTCATGGTGAAGTCCCCGGCCCAGTCTGGCCGGATCAGGACTCTCATTCACCCTGGAGCGGTCTCCGGGGTCCACGTCAAGCTGTCTTGCTCGCCGCGCTTGGCCTTGCCTGCTCCGGTCCCAGCCACCCGTAATCAATTGCCTAATCCGTTGCCTAATCCTGACAGTTTTTAGGCAAAACGGTCGGGATTGCCTAGCCGTGGCTCGGGGTCCAGGACCAGCATGCAATGGTTTAAGAACCCTTTCAGCACAGAGGTTTTGGCCTGGTCGTTGCGGCTGATTTTTAGATGGGGGTCGCGAGGATCGAACTCGCCTAAGGCGGATTATGAGTCCGCTGCATTCACCAGATTGCTAGACCCCCGCGTGTGGTCAAGCCGTGGCGTGATCTAACCACAACCCGACCCATCACCACAGGCCGCGGAGCACGCGGGATCCCGGCTGGGGCCAGCTCGGGGGAGCGCTCTGGGCGTTGCAGCTGCCCTGGGGCAGGCCCTGGCAGAAACCGTTGTTCACATCCGCCGTGCGCCAGGGCATCGGGTTGCTCTGCTGCTCCAGCAACACCTGATACGTGTTCTCCAAGGCTGAGCCATCCCACACGATCGTTTGATCCGGGAAGCCGAAGCCCATCACCCGGGTGCCATCACCACCCCCCATGGCGATGCCAAGGATGTCGGTGATCTGGTGGGTGATGTCGATGCCGCGGGCGTAGGGCGAGGTGTAGCTGTAGAAGCGCTGCTCCACCAGCTGCGGTGTGGTCACCACCGGCCCGCAGCGGGTCACCTCCACCGGCCCCGAGCCAGCTTGAGGAGCTTCGAAGGTGGTGGTGCACACCACAGGACCTGCCACGGCTGGCTGCTGCAGCCAGCCCGCCGCCATGCAGACCGCCACGGCTGCACCTGCCAGGGAGCTACGCCCGGCCATCTCCACCATCCCCACGTGCTGGGCGCAAACTAGACAGCCGATCCGCGTGTTGCCAGAGGCATGACTGCATTGCCCCCCCTGCCCCAGGCCAGCGCCGAACAACGCCAGCTGTTGCTGCAGCTGCTGGCGGAGCGCGCCTACCGCCACGGCAGCTTCACCCTGGCCTCCGGCCGCACCAGCAACCACTACGTGAACTGCAAGCCCGTGAGCCTGAGCGGCCAGGGCCTGGCGCTGCTCTCGGCCCAGATGCTTGAGCGGGTGGAAACGGAAGCCGCGGCCGTGGCCGGTCTCACTCTGGGGGCCGATCCTTTGGTGAGTGGTGTGGCCGTGGCGGCAGCCATGAGCGGCCGCGCCCTCGATGCCCTGATCGTGCGCAAGGAGGCCAAGGGCCATGGCACGGGCGCCTGGCTGGAAGGTCCGCTGCCAGCAGCCGGCAGCCGCATCACTGTGTTGGAAGACGTGGTGACCACCGGCGGCTCCTCGCTCAAGGCGGTGAACAAGCTGCGTGAAGCGGGCTATGAGGTGCAGCGGGTGGTCACGATCGTGGACCGTCAGGAGGGAGGCCTGGAGGCCATGACCGCCGCCGGCCTTGAACTCCACAGCCTGTTCCTGCTCGACGAGGTGGCGGCCGTCTCCGCCGCGGCCCGTTCATGAGCGGCTGCACCGACCCCGCCCGCTGGAGCACCCCGATCAGCCGGATGCGGTTGGAGGGCGCCGACACCCGGCGCTTCCTGCACGGCCAGAGCAGCCAAGCGATCGAGCTGGCCCCCAGCGGCGCCTGCCTGCCTACCTGCCTGATCAGCCCCACCGGCCGCATGCGCGCCCTGGCCCTGGTGCGCCTTGATGCCACTGGCGCCGACCTGCTGGTGCTGGCGGGTAATGGCGCTGCGGTGCATCAGGGGCTGGATCGGGTGCTCTTTCCGGCCGATCAGGTGAAGCTCGGCGCCGTGGAGGCCGCCACCCTCGTGCGCTGGATCGGCGCGGCTCCCGAGGCGATCGACGCCACCGCCGCCAACCTGCTCGCTCCCGGCGTTGACCTGGGCGTTGACTTGGGCGCCGGCCCCAACCAACCAGTCTGGCTGCAGGCCAGCGGCGAACCCCTGCCCAGCTGGCTGGCGCCACTGCCGGAGCTCAGCCCCGAGGCAGCCGAACAGCTGCGGCTGCGCCAGGGGTTCCCGGCCGAACCGGGCGAACTCAACGACAGCACCAACCCCTTCGAGCTGGGCCTGGCCCCCTGGGTGAGCCTCAACAAGGGCTGCTACGTGGGCCAGGAAACCCTGGCCAAGCTCGCCACCTACGACGGCGTGAAGCAGCAGTTGCGCTGCTGGCGCAGCGTGGACACCGACCCAGCGGCGGCCGCGATCTGCATCCCAGGCGCCCCGCTCACCACGGCCGCCGGTGAGCGGGCGGGGGTGATCACCTCAGTGCTGGCCGGGCCGGATGGGCTGGAGGGTCTGGCCCTGGTGCGGCGCCAGGCCCTGGAGCAAGCGCAGCTGCTAGCGGGCGGGGGCGACAGCGGGGCGGAGCCCTGCCCGCTCCAACTCAGCGTGCCGGCGGGGTTTGTGGCCCCACCGGTGGGCGCGGGAGGCCTGGGCTGAGGCTCAGGGCTGCGGGGGTGTGTCCTGCTCCAGCAGCCAATGGGCCACAGCCCAGGTGGCCAGGGAGTCGTCGTGGTTGTAGCGAAAGATCCGCCGCAGGTTCTGGCGCGAACCCCGCTGATCAGGGCCGCGGCCGCCCAGGCGCCAGCGCCGCCACCACAGCAGGGCCCTCGCACCATCCACTCCCTGCTGGCGCCAGCGGAACCCCAACCAGCCGGCGGTGGCCTTGAGGCCGTAGCTATTGGTGGGCATCCACCAATGACGCCGCAGCCGCAGGTGCACATCCAGCATGCGGCTGCGCAGCTGGGTGATCTGCTGCTCCTTCGCCCCCTGGCGCTGGGCCAAGCGCACCAGGGCCAGCAGCTCCGTTTCGCCGTAGTGCAACACCGGCCAATCGGGATAGGCCGCCAACAACCGCTGCAGCCGCTCCCAGAGCCGCGCTTCGCCGTGCTCCTGCAGCGCCAGCAAGGGGTGATAGGGGGCTTGGGCCGCCGCGGCCGGCGTGGGCCAGCGGCCGTCCTGGCATCGCGGCAACCGCACAAAGCCGTGCAGGAAATCGTCGCGGGCGTCGGGATCCGATTCGATGTCGTAGATCAGCACGCCCGGCGCTGCTGCCAGCTCGGGTAGGGCAGAACCCGGGTCACGGCGCAGCGGCGCACCGTCGCGCTGCACCCGCGCCTGGGTCACCAGCTGATCCGCCACCTCCGCGTGCTGCTCACCGTGCACGAGCAGCGCATCGGCCAGCTGCTGTGGTTCAGCGGCAGCCAGCTGCTCGAGGCGATCAATGCCCAGCCCGAGCAACATGTCGCGCCGTTTGGCACCGATACCGCTCACCTCGCTGAGATGGCCCTCGGCGGCCGCCACCTGATCGCAGGCCGCACGCCAGCTGCACAACACACACTTCTTACGATCCGCCACCAGGGGGGGTGGCGTGGCCCTGGCCAGATCGGCCGCCAAGCGCTCCAGGGCCTCATCGAGCTGACGCGGCAGGCTGCCGCTGAGGTTGAGGGTTTCCTTCTCGAGACCGCGGCCGGCACCCGAGAGCACCAGCCCCTGCGCCAGCACGGAGCCCTGTTCCCCATCCAGCAGCCGGCCCCAGAGCGCCAGCACCACCCGGTGCTCACGGGTGGTGCGCCGTCCCTGGCGAAAGATCACTGGCCGGTAGGCGTGCTCACCCCAACGGCTCCTGCCCTTCACCCGCTGCAGCAGCGGAGGGTGCGCCTCCAGCGCCACACCCTCCGACTGCCCCCGCAACCGCAGACCCACCACCGCAGGAGCGCCGGCAGCCGCAGCCGCTTCGCCGTGCTCCGGCTTGCTGGGGAACAGGGTGGAGAAGCTGCGGCGCTGCTCATCGAGCTGCAACTCGCGGTGGGCCGTCCACAGGCGCTGATCGGGGTTGCCAAATCGATCCAGCCAGGCGCGACGCTTGCAGCGCAGCCAGCTGCGCAACAGCCGGTCGTTGAGTGGAATCTGGCTCGGCACAGCGCTCACGCTAGGTGGCCGTCTGGCCTGCCGGCACCTGCGTTCACGCAGGGGGGCAGGCCCGCTGCTAGCACCACCGGTATCGCCCTGTGCCCTGCCCCGATGGCTGCGTCCGCGCCCCTGCCCCTGGAGGCCAGCCCGATCGCCTTCGGCACCGACGGCTGGCGCGGCATCCTCGGGGTGGACATCACCGTGGAGCGCCTGCTGCCCGTCGCAGCGGCGGCTGCACGCGAACTGGAATTTTCGGCGCCAGAGGTCCTCAACAGCCGCGAGATCGTGATCGGCTACGACCGGCGCTTCCTGGCACCGGAGCTGGCTGAAGCGATCTGCAGCGCCGTGCGCGGCGCCGATCTGGTGCCGGTGCTGGCCGAAGCGCCGATCCCCACTCCCGCCGCCAGCTGGGCCGTAGTGGAACGCCAGGCCCTGGGGGCGCTGGTGATCACCGCCAGCCACAACCCGCCGGAATGGCTGGGCCTGAAGATCAAGGGCCCCTTCGGCGGCTCGGTGGAGGGAGATTTCACCAAGCGCGTGGAGCAACGCCTTGAGGCCGGCGGCATCACGGTGCCGATCCCTGGCGAAACCCTGCGCTTTGATGCCATGGGCACCTATCTGGCCGGCTTGAAGGCCAAGGTGAACACCGCAGCCCTCAGTGAGGGTCTGGAGCGCCTTGGCCTGCAGGTGATCGTGGATCCGATGCATGGCTCCGCCGCCGGTGGGCTCAGCCGACTCCTGGAGGGGGCCGCCGCCAGCGATCACCTGCGCGAGATCCGCTCCAACCGCGATCCCCTCTTCGGGGGCAACCCGCCTGAGCCCCTGGCGCCCTACCTGCAGGAGCTGATCGCCGAAGTACGCGCCTCGACGTTGGCCGGCCGGCCGGCCGTGGGCATCGTGTTCGACGGCGATGGCGACCGCATCGCCGCCGTGGATGAGCACGGCCGCTTCTGCAGCACCCAGCTGTTGATGCCCCTATTCATCGACCACCTGGCACGCGCCAAAGGGATGGGCGGCTCGGTGGTGAAAACCGTAAGCGGCTCGGATCTGATGCAGCTGGTGGCCGACAACCTGGGCCGCCCGGTGCTGGAGAAAGCCGTGGGCTTCAAATACATCGCCGCCGAGATGCTCGCCAGCGACGTGCTGGTAGGCGGCGAGGAATCGGGCGGCGTGGGCTTCGGCAACCACCTGCCTGAGCGCGATGCGCTCTATGCGGCGCTGCTGCTGATCGAGGCGCTGGTGGAAGGCGGCAAACCTCTGGGCGAACGCGTCAGCGAACTGCAAAGCCGCTGCGGCGGTGCGGCCGCCTACGACCGCCTCGACCTGCGCCTGCGCGACATGGCCACCCGCCAGCGGTTGGAGCAGTTTCTGGCGGCCACCCCACCCCAGGAGGTGGCGGGCGCGCCCGTGCAGGAGGTGATCACCACCGATGGCGTGAAGCTGCGACTTGGGCCCAGCCACTGGCTAATGCTGCGCTTCTCCGGCACCGAACCGCTGCTGCGGCTCTACTGCGAAGCCCCCAGCGAGGCCCGCGTGGCCGAGGTGTTGGGCTGGGCACGCCAGCTGGCGGAGGGCATCTGATGACCACCCTGGTGATCGCCAGCGGCAACGCCGGCAAGGTGCGCGAGTTCGGGAAGCTGCTGGCGGATCTGGACCTCGACACCCAAGCGCAACCGCAAGGGCTGGAGGTGGAGGAAACCGGCGAAACGTTTGCTGACAACGCCCGCCTGAAAGCGGAAGCTGTGGCCCGCGCTACCGGTTGCTGGGCCCTGGCCGACGACTCGGGCCTCAGCGTCGACGCCCTCGGCGGCGCCCCCGGCGTGCACTCCGCCCGCTACGCCGACTCCGACAGCGCCCGGATTGAACGGCTGCTGAGGGAGCTGCTTGCCGCCGGCGCCCACACCCCCGAGAGGCGCGGCGCCCAGTTCACCGCCGCCCTCGCCTTGGCGAATCCCCAGGGCGAGGTGGTGCTGGAGGTTGAAGGCATCTGCCCGGGGCTGATCCTCGAAGCGCCTCGGGGTGAAGCCGGCTTCGGGTACGACCCGGTGTTCTTCGTGCCGGAGGCCGGCCTCACGTTTGCGGAGATGCCCCACAGCCAGAAAGCTGCGCTGGGGCACCGAGGGCGCGCGTTTGCGGCTCTGAAGCCGAAGCTGCAGGCCTTGCTTGCTCAGGACAAGCAGTAATCCAACGCAAGGCTCACTGAGCGCTGCGGTGCCGGAGCCTCATCGGGGTTGAAGCTGCGGGCCGCCGCCATCCCATATGGAACGGGGCGAATCCCGCCGCTGCGCTGATCAATGCGCAGCAGCTGCACACGTCGCAAGCCGAGAGCATCGGCGGTAGTTTGGGCCTGGCGCTTGCCCTCCGCCAGCGCCTCACGCAGCAACCGGTTCTGCAGCTTGGCCTCACTGGCGTCAGCCGCCTGGGCGGTGAAGCCCTGCAGGTTCACCCCCGGCAGGCGCCCGGCTGCCTGAATCAGGGCGTCGTAGTTGGCCTTGCTCACCTGGCCCGACACCGACGTGTTGGCCCGCTCCCGCACAGGCCCGCTGCTGCCACCACCCGTGCGGTGGGAGGAAGGAGCGGGAATGGTGAGCGCACCGCTGGCCAGAGGTGCCACCACCTGCCGCACGGTGGCCAGGCGCCGGTTGAGTTGCTCGAGGGCTTCGGCTTTGCTGGCCGCTTCAGCCTCCAGGCCCAGCTCAAACCGGAAGCGATCGAAGGCCGCCACGCCCTGCTGCTGAACCTGCAGTTGCAACAGGGTGCCGCCGCAGCCCTGGGGCTGAGCCTGCAGTGGCAGCGGCGCCAGCAGCGCCACCAAAGCAAAACGAGAGAGGTCCATCGGGGGTGAAGCCGCACACCTGCGTGTCTAGCCGCGCCGCGGCACCTGGGCTCAGCGCAACCCCAGGTCACCCACCGCCGGCCGCCACTGCTGCAACCGCCAATCCACACCGCCGCTGAGCACCATCGGATCGCGGTACACCAAGGCCTCGGCCTCGGGGTAGCTCGCGGCTTCGAGCAACAGCAAACCGCCACCACCGGGTTGCCCCTCGCCATCCACCAGGTAGCCGCTGCTGATCACCACCCCCTGCTGGCGCAACTGCTCCACCCAAAGCCGATGGGCCTCCAGGTGAGGTTTCATCGCGGCATAGGGACGCAGGAAGGTTTCCTGCTTCACAAACCAGGGCACCGCAAGCGAGCGGGGGCAGACCCCATGCTGCTCAGGCCGGAGCGAAGCTGCCGTGCAGGCCGTGGGGCACCGCCAGGGGCAGTTCCAACACGGCCACTTCCGCCAGCGACGCCGCATCAAGGATCACCAGATCGCTGGCGCAACGCGCACCGTTCCACACCAGGCAGAGCACCCAGCCGTCGTCTTCTGCCGTGGCACCGGGACGCGGCACCATCAGCGGCTCGCTCACGAAACCCCGCGGCGCGGCGCTCCACACCTGGCCCTCGCCTGTGGTGAGGTCGAGCTTCTTGATGGCCTGCAGCGGATCGTTGCCCTGTTCGCGCTCGGCCACAGCCATCCAGCCATAGCAGGCGCTGAGGCCCTGACGCTCAGGATTCACCATCGCGAACTCACAGGTGCGGGGCTCGAGCAGCTGCTTCTGCACCGCACCGGTTTCAAGGTTGATGCGGCAACGCACCAGCTGACCGGCCGGGATCGTCTCGAAATCCACCTGGCGGAAATCCACGTCCGGGCCAATGGAGGGGAAGTCGTCGTAGTAGATCGAATCCACCACCAGCTCATGGCCCTCCTCAAAAGCATTGAGGTGGTGGAACACAAACCCTTCCGGCGCCGGGATCTGCAGGGGCTTGCCCTCACCGTTGCGGGGAATCAGCCAGAACTGGCCCTGTTCACCCGGCTTCGACGCCAGACACTGGGCCGCACCCTTCTGACCGAGCACGAAGCCGGTGGGGTTGAAGGCCACCGCGTTCTGCAGGAACACCGCCCAGTTGGGGGTGATGGCGAAGTCGTGCAGGAAGGCGAAGCCCTTGAAGTTGTGGCGGCTGTCGGCCAGGAGCTCACCGGCGCTGGAGAACTCCATCAGGCGGATCGTGCTGCGGGGGCCGGCCTTCACGCCGAAGGTCACCATCCGCGGTTCGCCGTGGTGGCCGGGATCGAAACGCGGGTGGGCGCTGAAGGCCTCACCCTTTTTGAGCACGCCATCGAGCAGGCTCAGGCCACGGGTTTCGAGCGTCTGGGGATCGAGCGCATGGGGCTCGGCCGCTTCCCACAGGGCCAGCAGCTGATCGCCGAGGCGCACCACATGGGTGTTGGCGATGTTCTTGAGGCGCAGGTCGAAGGCATTGGCCACCGCCCCACCGGGCTTCTGGGTACCAAAAACGCCGCGATAGAGAAACTTGTCTGCCGCCTCCTCGGCCTGCCAGCCCTCGGTGCGCACGAAGCGATTGCGCAGCTCCGCCTGGCCGCCGGCAAAGCGCAGGGCGGTGATCATGCCGTCGCCATCAAACGGGTGATGCACCCACTGGCCGCCGCGCTCCAACCGCCCAGGACCATTGCGGTAGAGCGTGCCCGCCAGCTCGGCAGGAATGGCGCCGCGCGCTGCCGTGAGCTCCACACCCTCGAGCTCCACACCCACGTTGCGAAACGCATTGGCCCAATCAGCACGGTCGTAGGCCGGAGCAGCAGCGGGAGCAACGGTCATCGGGGCGGCGGCAGGCGCGAACCCCAATCATCGCGTAACGGAGTGTTAAGGCGAGGGGCGCCGAGGCCTGTCGCGGGGGCTCTCCAACTGTGTGACCACATTCCGAGAACAGTGGTCGCACAGTTGGAGGCGATGCACGGCACACCTCCCCAACGCTGAACAAGCTCCCGACACCCAGCCGTCCGGCCCGGAATCAGGCGCCGGCCCGCTCCAGCACACCCTTGCTGCTCGGCACCGCACCGGCCCGGCGCGGGTCGATCTCGGTGGCCAGGCGAAGGGACCGGGCGAAAGCCTTGAAGCAGGCCTCCACGATGTGGTGCGAATTCACCCCATCCAGCTGGCGGATGTGCAGGGTGAGGCCGGAGTTGTTCACCACCGCCACGAAGAACTCCTTCACCAGTTCGGTGTC
>VGPW01000074.1 GCA_016882545.1 Cyanobacteria bacterium M_surface_10_m2_179
GAGGGCCACCACCCGGAAGCGATCGGGGAAGTCCTCCACGATCTCGAGGGTTTGCGTGCCGATCGAACCGGTGGAGCCGAGCACGGAGAGGGCTTTCACGGCTGGATCGGCGAACGGCGCGGCCAGTCTCCCACTGCTGCGGTCGCTCAGGTTCCGATCTTGATGCCGATCAGCCCGGCGGCTTGGGCCGCCTGTCGCAGGCTGGGGTTGTTGCTGATCAGGTGCTGGCAGCGCCAGCAGCGGGCCGCCTCCAGCTCCAGCGCATCCGCCATGGACAGGTTGCTGGGCACCAGCAGGCCGCTGATCCGTTCGAGAGGCAGCGGGCGAAGGGCGATCCCGGTGTTCAGCGCCTCCAGTACTGCCGTGAGGCTGCGGCCGCTGCGGTGTGGGTGGGTGTTGAGGTGCAGCAGGGTGCGGGTGAGGGCGATTTCGCTGCTCATCCAGGCAGCGTGGGTGTGGCGGAACCAGCGCCGCACCGCATCGCCCCTGGCACCGCGTTCGAGGAGGGCCACCAGGATCGTGCTGTCCACGTAGGCGAGGCCTGTGTTGCTCATCGCTGATCCGCGGCAGCTTGCAGGGCCTCACACAGGGCGAGGCGGCTGCGGCGGGGCCTCGGGGTGAGCAGCAACTGGCCACTGCGCAGCAGTTGCAGCTCCAGGCTGTCGCCCCGTTGCAGGCGCAGCAGGTTGCACAGACCCTGGGGGAGCCGCACCGCCAGCACGTTGCCCCAGCGGCCGATCCGGAGGGTGGGGGTTCGGGGTGTGGGTGTGGGCGGCGTCCCATGGCCGGATATCCATGGATATCCGTGGCCGGTGAGCGCCCCGGAGCAAGCGTTCGTTTCCTGCACGCGCTTTTGGGTGATCGGTCGTCCCTGAGTGTTCCCCGATCCGCGGGTGACGTTTCAGCGGCGCTTAACTGGCGGCAGCAGGCAGGCCTCCCCAATGGCGCTCGGACCTCAGTGGTTGCAGCGGTTCAACTTCATCGAACGGGCCAGGCTCGAGCGGGAGCTCTGGGACGCCTTCGAGCGGGGCGAGCCGATCGAGCAGCTGGTGGAGCAATGCCCGCCGGGGTTTCGCCGGGAGGTGTGGAGCACCACCGCCGTGCGGATCCGCAAGATCGAGCAGATGATGCGTGATCAGCCGGGGCCTAAGGGCTGAGTTAGTGGCGCAGCCACTCGGTGAGGCCGCCGGGCTTGTCGATCAGTTCGATGCCCTGGGCTTTGAGGGCTTCGCGGATGCTGTCGGCGGTGCCGAAATCGCGTGCTGCTTTGGCGGCTTGGCGGGCTTCGATCTGCGCTTGGATCTCGGCTTCGCTGGGCCCGGCGCCGTCATGGGAACCAGCTTGGGCTTCCGCCGTTTCGTGCTGCAGGCCCAGCACCCCCGCCAGCTCCTGCAGCAGGGCGGCTTGAGCAGCCATGGCGGGTGTGTGGGCTTCGGCTTCGGCGCTGGCATCGCCGCGCTCCAGCCGGTTGGCCAGGGCCCGCAGCGGTTTGGCCAGCTCAAACAACACCGCCAGCGCGGCAGAGGTGTTGAGGTCATCGTCCATGGCCGTGGCGAAGCGTTGGCGGGCTTCGGCGAGCGGCGCTGGTTGCTCGGGTGCGGATCGCTCGGGTGCTGCTGCGCTGCCTGAGGTATCCGTGCCCATCAGGGCCAGGGCGGCGTTGAGGCCTTTCCAGCCGGTGGCGGCGGCGTCGAGGGCGTCGGCGGTGAAGTCGAGCGGTTTGCGGTAGTGGGCCTGGAGGGTGAACAGGCGCAGGGTCATCGGTGACACGCCTGAATCGAGCAGGGCTCGGATCGTGGTGAAGTTGCCGAGCGATTTGCTCATCTTCTGGCCGCCCACGTTCACCATGCCGTTGTGCAGCCAGTAGTGGGCCAGCTCCTTGCCGGTGGCCGCCTCGGATTGGGCGATCTCGTTTTCGTGGTGCGGGAACACCAGATCGGCGCCGCCGAGGTGGATGTCGATCGTGTCGCCCAGCTCCTCGCGCACCATCGCTGAGCACTCGATGTGCCAGCCCGGCCGGCCCTCACCCCAAGGGGAGGGGAAGCTGGGTTCGCCGGGTTTGGCGCCCTTCCACAGGGCGAAATCGAAGGGGTGTTGCTTGCGGGCTTCTTCTTCGGATGCCACGCGGCCGGCGGCGTTGTCCTGCTGCTGCTCGAGATCGCGGCCGCTGAGCTTGCCGTAGCCGGCGTGCTTCATCACGGCGAAATACACATCGCCATCGGCGGAGTAGGCAGCGCCTTTGGCCTCCAGTTCGCTGATCAGGGTGCGGATGGCATCGAGGCTGCGGGTGGCTCGCGGCATGCGGTCCGCCGGCAGGATGTTGAGGCGCGTCATGTCGGCCACAAAGGCCTCGATGTTGCGTTCGCTCACTGCCTCCATCGAGCTGCCTTCTTCAGCGGCGCGCTTGAGGATCTTGTCGTCGATGTCGGTGTAGTTCTGCACGAACGTGACCGCGTAGCCGCTCCAGCGCAGATAGCGGCGCAGCACATCCCAAGCGATGTAGCTGCGGGCATGACCCAGGTGGCAGAGGTCATACACCGTGACCCCGCAGCAGTAGATGCTCACCTTGCCGGGCTCGATCGGCCGGAACTCCTCAACGCGGCGCGTGAGGCTGTTGGTGAGCTTGAGGGTCATCGAGCTGGTGCTTACTTGGCTTCCATCCAGTTGGGGCCGACGCCCGTTTCCACCAGCAGGGGAACGGACAGCTCAACCGCGCGCTCCATGGTTTCACGCGTGAGGCTCAGCACCTGATCGAGGGCCTCGGGGGCTGCTTCGAGCACCAGTTCATCGTGCACCTGCAGCAGCAGCCTCGCTGGCAGGCCCCTGGCCGCGAGCTTGTGATGGAGTTGCACCATCGCCAGCTTGATGATGTCGGCGCTGGAGCCCTGGATCGGGGCGTTGGCCGCGGCGCGTAGCTGCTGGGCCTCCATGCCGCCGCGGCGGGCCACCTCCAGATCGATTTCCAGGGGGTCTTTGCCCAGGAGGCGGCCGAGCCCGGAGGGGTCGAAGGCAAAGGGTCGCCGGCGCCCCAGGATCGTTTCCACATAGCCGCGGCTCAGCGCCAGCCGCTCCTGCAGCTCCAGGAAGGCGAACACCTTGGGGTAGCGCTGTTTGTATTTGCTCAGAAACTCCTTGGCCTGGGCCTGGCTCACGCCAGTTTCGCGGGCGAAGCGCTGGGCGCCCATCCCGTAGATCACGCCGAAGTTGATCGTTTTGCCCAGGCGGCGCTCATCAGGGCTTACCTCGTCTTTCTCCAGCAGCAGGCGGGCGGTGAGGGCATGCACGTCGTCGCCGTTGCGGTAGGCCTCCACCAGCACCTCTTCCCCCGAGAGGTGGGTGAGGATGCGCAGCTCGATCTGGGAATAGTCGGCGCTGATCAGCTGCCAGCCCGCTTCCGGCAGGAAGGCTTTGCGGATGCGGCGCGAGAACTCCGTGCGGATGGGGATGTTCTGCAGGTTGGGGTTGCTGCTGGAGAGGCGGCCCGTGGCGGTCACTGCCTGGTTGAAATCGGTGTGCACCCGCCCGGTTTCCGGCTCCATCAGCGCCGGTAGGGCATCCACGTAGGTGCTCTTGAGCTTGCTGAGGGTGCGGTGCTCCAGCACCAGCGGCACCACCGGGTGGGCGTCGTCGAGTTTTTCGAGCACGGCGGCATCGGTGCTCCAGCCGGTTTTGGTTTTGCGCGATTTCTTGCGGTCGAGGCCGAGGGTGTCGAACAGCAGCTCGCCCAGCTGTTTGGGGGAGGCGAGGTTGAAGGGGGTGCCGGCGGCTTCGATCGCCTCGCGCTCCAGCTGCTCCAGCGTGGCGGCCAGCTCCTTGGAGAGCTCGCCCAGATAGGCCGTGTCGATGCGGATACCGGTGGCCTCCATCTGGGCCAGCACCGGCTCCAGCGGCAGCTCCACGCGATCCAGCAGCTGTGGCAGTTGCGGCCCGAGCTCCTCCAGCTGGGCGCGCAGCAGCGGCGTCAGCCGCCAGGTCACGTGCACGTCCATGCCGCAATACAGGGCGGCCTGCTCGATCGGCACGGCGGAGAAATTGGCGCCCTTGGGCACCAGCTCGCTGTAGCTGGTGGGCAGGAAGCCGAAGTTGCGCTGGGCCAGCAGTTCCAGTCCGTGCTTGGCGTTGGCATCGCGAAGGTAGTCCGCCAGCAGCGTGTCCATCACCACGCCTTCAAGGGGCAGGCCGTGGCGCAGCAGGATCAGCCGGTCGTATTTGGCGTTCTGCAGCGTTTTGGGGTGCTGGCTGCTGCTCAGCCAAGGGGCCATGGCCGTGAGCACCTGATCGAGCGGCAGTTGCGCCGGCGCTGGGCTGAGCAGATCGCCGCTGCTGCCGTTTTGGTGGCCGATCGGGATGTAGGCCAGCTCGGTTGGGCCCTCCCCCCAGGCCAGTCCCACGCCCACCAATTCGGCCTGGAAGGGGTTGAGGCTGGTGGTTTCGGTGTCGAGCGCGATCGGATGGGCCGGATCGGTGCTGGCCAGCAGCCGCTGCATCAGCGCACTGAGGCCCTCGGGGGTTGTGATCAGCTGCGGCTCCAGGGCTGGAGCGGCCGCGGAGCCTGCCGGTTCAATGGTGTTCGCAGACTGTCCAGCTGTGGGACCACTTTCAGAAAAAAGTGCGCCCACACTTGGAGTGTTCTGATGCGAACCTTGACCGTCCTGATCAGAACCTGGAGCGTTCTGATCCGATCCCGGCGATCGGCCTTCGGTTTCGGCCGCTGCAAGGTTGGCGTCCCCATCCTTTGAAAACACCTGGGCGAACTGGTTCACCTGGCGCCGCAGGCTGAACAGTTCCAGCTCCTCGAGGCTTTCGGCCAACGCCTCGGCATTCACCGCGCCCAGCTCGAGGCGCGGTTCCTGGGGCAGCGGGATATCCACCAGGATTTCGGCGAGCATGCGCGAGCGGTAGGCGCTGTCGCGGTCGGCGTCGAGCTTGCCCAGCAGGGCTCCTTTCAGCACCCCCTTGGGATCCTTGGCCTTGGGACCGGCTGCCTGCAGCTCCGCCAGTGCTCCATAGATGCCATCGAGGTTGGTGTAGGCCTGCAGCAGGTTGATGGCGGTTTTGGGCCCTACGCCCTTCACGCCGGGGATGTTGTCGCTGCTGTCGCCGGTGAGGGCTTTGAGGTCAACCACCTCTTCCGGGGTGACGCCGAGCTTGCCGATCACGCCCTCGCGCCGGATCTCCAGCGGCCCGCTGCTTTTGGCGTAGGGCCCGCCGCCCATGTAAAGCACGGCGATGTCGCGCTGGTCGTCCACCAGCTGGAACAGGTCGCGATCACCGGAGAGGATCCGCACCCGCCAGCCCGCGTTGGCGGCGCGGTTGGCCAGGGTGCCGAGCACGTCGTCGGCTTCGTAGCCCGGCGCCATGCAGAGGGGAATATCGAGCGCCTGTTGCAGGATCTGCTGCAGGTTGCCCAGGTCTTGAAAGAAGTGCTCCGGGGCTTCGTCGCGGTGGGCCTTGTAGGCCTCATCGGCCTCGTGGCGGAAGGTGGGTTCGGCCGTGTCAAAGGCGATCACCACCCCCTGCGGCACCAGCCCTTTGCTGTTGTCGAGCAGGGCCTTGAGGAAGCCGTAGGTCACCGAGGTGGGCACCCCTTCTTTGGTGCTCAGGCCCCCCTCGCCGCCTTTGCTGAAAGCGTAGAAGCTGCGGAAGGCGAGCGAGTGGCCATCCACCAGCAGCAGCAGGGGTTGGCCGTTCGCTGAAACCCCGTTCGCTGCGCCCGCCACCCGTTGCTCCTGATCCGGTGCGGCCCAGCCTGGCAGAGCCCCTTGATGCTCTGTCAGGATTGGTGCATGGCCCTTGTGCGTCAGGCCGCCTTCAGCGCCGACCGCCGTTACCGCTGGTGGCTGCAGCGCTGCTGGAACCCCGAGCAGCCGCAGCTGCTGTTCATCGGCCTCAATCCTTCCAGCGCCGATGCCGAGCGCGACGATCCCACCCTGCGGCGGCTGATCGGCTTCGCTCGCGGCTGGGGGTTTGGTGGACTGGCGGTGGTGAATCTGTTCGCCCGCTGCTCGGCCAGTCCGGCGGTGTTGCGGCGCAGCAGCGATCCCGTGGGCGCCGAGAACGACTGTTGGCTGCAGCGCAGCACGGCTGCCGCGGAGGCTCTCTGGCTCGGTTGGGGCAATGGCGGTGCCTGGCGCCAGCGGGATCAGCAGGTGCTGGAGCTGGTGTTGCCGCAGCTCGTGGAGCCGCAGCTAGGCACCGCCGTGCCGTTGTTGGCTGTTGGGCTCACCGCCAGCGGTCAGCCCCGCCATCCGCTCTATGCGCCAGCAGCTGCGCCGCCCTTGCGCCTGCAGCATCCTGGGGAGGTGCGCCCGCTCGCTGCCCGCCACTGATGGCTCGAACCCCCAGTCGCTACGCGATCCACCTGCTGCTGGCCGGCGGACACACCCAGGTGGTGCACTTCCCCAGCCTCGACGCCTTTCAGCAGTGGTACGGCACCGTGCTCAATGCCGGCCCCGTTGACGCGTTCATCAACGTGCCGATCACCGAGCTCCCCGGGGAATACCTGGTGGTGCGCCCCAGTGCCGTGCAGGGCATCCGCGTGGAGCCCATCTACGGTTCGCTGGATGATGAACTCTGAATTGGTTTGGGGAGCGTCGTTTTTCTCCGGCTCCCTGGCCCAGTTGATCGCGCACCTAAGCGGCTTGCCTGCCGTTGTGCTGCTGCTCGCCCTGGGCCTGGTGGTGGGTCAGGCGGGGTTGCATCTGGTGCAGCCGGAAACTCTGGGGGCGGGCCTCGAGCCGCTGGTGGGGTTGCTGGTGAGCCTGGTGCTGTTCGATGGCGGCCTCAACCTGCGGCTCGCGGGCAAGGAACTGCAGCGCACGGTGATTCAGCTGGTGCTGGTGCGGCTGGTGCTGGGCTTGGTGGGCGGTGCCGCTCTCGCCCACTGGCTCACGGGCTTGAGCTGGCCCCTGGCCTGGGTGTTCGGGGCGATCGCCCTGGCCACCGGACCCACGGTGATTGCGCCGATGGTGAAGCAGATGCGCTTGCAGAGCAGCTTGGCGCGCGTGCTGGATGCCGAGGGCCTGATCCTCGAGCCCACGGCGGCGGTGTTGGCGCTGCTGCTGCTCCAGCTGGCCCTCGGGGATCTATCCCGTTGGCAGGACGTGGCCAGCTTGCTGGTGTTGCGTCTGGGCGGAGGTGCCCTGCTCGGGGCGCTGGCGGGTTGGGTGTTGGTGCTGGTGCTTGAGCGGCTGCCCCAGGAGGCGGAAGGCCTGCAGCTGCAGGTGTCGCTGGGGGTGCTGTTTTTAGTGGTGGCCGGCACGCAAACGCTGCTGCCGGAGGCGGGCTTTCCTGCGGCGGTGATGGCCGGTGTGGTGGTGGGGCTGCGCCTCGATCAGCAGGCCAGCCGCCTGGATGAGCTGATCGCCCAGCTGGCGCAGCTGGCGATCACGGTGCTGTTTCCGCTCCTGGCCGCCGACCTCTCCTGGAGTGAGCTCAGCCCACTGGGCTGGGGCGGTGTGGCCTGTGTGTTCGCCCTGATGCTCTACCGCTGGGTGGTGGTGCAGTTCGCCGGCCTTGGCCTCAGCTACCTGCGTTGGCCCGACAAATTGATGCTGAGCTGGGTGGCGCCCCGCGGCATTGTGACGGCCGCCGTGGCCAGCCTGTTTGCCCTGGAGCTGGAGGCGGCCGGGGTGCAGGGGGCCGGAGCTCTCAAGGGCCTGGTGTTCCTCACGATCCTGCTCACCGTGGTGGTGCAGGGGTTCAGTGCCCCGCTGCTCGCCCAGAAACTGGGCCTGGTAGAGCTAGAGCTGGATGCGGCTTCAGAGGCTGCGCTCGATCCTGCTGCGAGCCTCACCGCTGGGTTGCAGCAGCAGCCAGGTGGTGAGCAGGTCGGGACCCTGAAGGCTGCCGAGTAGGGCCGCCCGCAGGGTTTTCATCAGCACACCCTTCTTCACGCCGGCGGCAGCCACGGCTTCGCCCAGCAGCGCTTGGGCCGCATCAGCGGTGAGAACACCCTCGGGCAGACGCTCCAGCAGGGCTTGCAGCGCCGGCCGGGCACCCTCGCTCTCCAGCTGCTTCAGGGCATCAGCGTTGAGGTCGGGGCGCTCAAAGAAGGGGCGCCCCTGCTCGATGCCGTCCTGCAGGGTCACCAGTGAGGGCCCGATCAGAGCCGTCAGCTCCTGAAGCCAGGTGGGCGCTGCACCCTCCACTGCCCAGCCTTGGGCGATCCAGAGGGGCAGCAGTTCGGCCAGCAGTTGCTCGGGGCCCTGCTCATGCAGCACCTGGCTGTTGAGCCAATTCAGCTTGTCCCAGTCGAAACGGGCGCCGGCCTTGTTGACCCGATCGAAATCGAAGGCGGCGGCGGCCTGCTCGAGGGTGAAGCGCTCGCCCATGCCTTCCGGCGGCGACCAGCCCAGCAGGGTCATGTAGTTGGCCAGCGCTTCGGCGGTGTAGCCCTGGGAGCGGAAGTCGCTCAAGGAGGTGACGCCATCGCGCTTGGAGAGCTTCTTACCCTCCTTGTTGAGGATCAGGGGGGTGTGGGCAAACACCGGTGCAGGAGCGCCTAGGGCCTCGTAGAGCAGCAGCTGCTTGGCGGTGTTGGCGATGTGGTCTTCACCGCGGATCACGTGGGTGATCGCCATGGCAGCGTCGTCCACCACCACCACCAGGTTGTAGAGGGGGTCGCCGATCTGATCGGCCGGGGCGCGGCGGGCGATCACCATGTCGCCGCCCAGGTCGGCACCGGCCCAGCGCATCTCACCGCGCACCAGGTCGGTCCAGGTGATCACCGCTTCGTCGTCGATGCGGAATCGGATCGTAGCTTCACGCCCTTCAGCGATGTAGGCCTGCTCCTGCTCGGGACTCAGGTGGCGGTGGCGGTTGTCGTAGCGGGGAGCGCGGTTTTCAGCGGCCTGCCGCTCGCGCATCTCGGTGAGCTCGGCTTCGCTGGCGTAGCAGCGGTAGGCCTTGCCGCTGTCGAGCAGCTGCTGGATGGCAGTGCGGTGCTCAGCGATGCGCTCGCTCTGCACCACCGGCTCACCGTCCCAATTGAGCCCCAGCCACTGCAGGCCCTCGAGGATGTTGGCGGTGAACTCCGGCTTGCTGCGTTCTTTGTCGGTGTCCTCAATGCGCAGCAGGAACTGCCCGCCCTGACGCCGCGCGAACAGCCAGTTGAATACTGCCGTGCGGGCCGTGCCGATGTGGAGGGTGCCGGTGGGGCTGGGGGCGAGACGCACACGTACCGCCGCTCCAGTTGTCACCACTGGCTTTGTCCTCTGAAGAGATGGAACGGGACTGACGGGGCTCGAACCCGCAACTTCCGCCGTGACAGGGCGGTGCTCTAACCGATTGAACTACAGTCCCTTGAGCGCTCAGAGAGCTCTCCCAGACTGGCCTTTGAGCCAGATCTGCGCCGCCTTGGCGACCAAGAAAGTATCCGTTGTCGACCTGA
>VGPW01000075.1 GCA_016882545.1 Cyanobacteria bacterium M_surface_10_m2_179
AGCGCTTGCGCAGCGCTTCCTTCTGGGTGGCCACACCCACCGGGCAGTTATTGGTGTGGCAAACGCGGGCCATGATGCAGCCCTCGGCGATCATCGCGATCGAACCGAAGCCGTATTCCTCAGCACCAAGCAGGGCGGCGATGATCACGTCCCAGCCGGTCTTGAGACCGCCATCGGCGCGCAGCAACACGCGATCGCGCAGACCGTTTTCCAGCAGCGCCCGGTGCACCTCGGTGAGGCCGAGCTCCCAGGGGCCGCCGGCGTGCTTGATCGAGCTGAGCGGTGAGGCGCCGGTGCCACCGTCGTGGCCGGAGATCTGAATCACATCGGCGTTGGCCTTGGCCACACCGGCAGCGATCGTGCCGATGCCGATCTCAGCCACGAGCTTCACGCTCACCTTGGCGGCGGGGTGCACTTGGTGGAGGTCGTGGATCAGCTGAGCCAGATCCTCAATCGAATAGATGTCGTGGTGGGGAGGGGGTGAGATCAGCGCCACGCCGGCCTTGCTGTTGCGCAACCAGGCGATGTAGGGATCCACCTTCGGGCCGGGCAGCTGGCCGCCCTCGCCGGGCTTGGCCCCCTGGGCCACCTTGATCTCCAGCTGCTTGCCGCTGCGTAGGTATTCGGGGGTCACCCCAAAGCGGCCCGAGGCGATCTGCTTGATCGCCGAGCAGGCGGTGTCGCCGTTGCGCAGGCCCTTGATCGTGGGCAGGGTGGCGGAGCGGCCCTCACCATCCACATCGCTGAGGGTGTGGAAGCGGGCCGGATCTTCGCCGCCCTCGCCGCTGTTGCTCTTGCCGCCGATGCGGTTCATCGCCACGGCCAGCACCTCGTGGGCTTCGCGCGAGAGGGCGCCGAGGCTCATGCCACCGGTGCAGAAGCGGGCGCAGATGCTCTCCACGCTCTCCACCTGATCCAGCGGCAGCGCTGCCGGGGCGGGCTTGAGCTCGAGCAGATCGCGCAGGGCCGTGACGGGCCTGTTTTCGAGCAGGGTTTTGTAGGTGGAGAAGTGGTCGTAGCCAGGGCCGGCCTCCACAGCCGCATGGAGGGCCTTGGCCATCTCCGGGCTGTTGAGGTGGTATTCGCCGCCGGTGCGGTATTGCACAAAGCCCATGAACTCGAGCTTGGTGCGGTTGAGCTCGGGGTAGGCCTTGGCGTGGAAGCTCAGGGTTTCGCTGGCCAGCTCGCTCAGACTCAGACCCGCCACGCGGCTGGTGGTGCCCTTGAAGGCCAGTTCGATCAGGTCGGCGCCGATGCCGATCGCCTCGAAGATCTGGGCGCCGTGGTAGCTGGCGAGCAGCGAGATCCCAATCTTGGAGAGGATCTTGCGCAGGCCGTCTTCCAGGGCCTTGCGCACGTTGGCCTGCACCAGATCGGCGGTGAGGGCGGGCAGCTTGCCGCGCTCGATGTTGGTTTGCACCTTGGGCTGCACCAGCCAGTGGCGCGCCGTTTCCCAGGTGAGCCAGGGGCACACCGCACTGGCACCGAAGCCGATCAGGCAGGCCAGGTGATGGGTGCTCCAGCACTGGGCCGTATCGGCCACCAGGGAGGTCTGCAGGCGCAGGCCGAGGTTGAGCAGGTGGTGGTGCACCGCACCCACCGCCAGCAGCGGCGGGATGTAGGTGGTGGTGGCGGTGATGCCCCGATCCGACAGCACCAGGATCTGGCTGCCGCCACGCACGGCGGCTTCGGCCTCAGCCTTGAGCCGCTCCACCGCAGCCGCCAGGCCTGAGGGGCCATCGGTGATCGGCATCAAGGTGGAGAGGGTGCTGCTGGCGATGCCCTGCTGGGCCACGGCGGCAAGCTCCGCCTCATTGAGGATGGGGCTGTCGAGGTGCAGCGCAGCCGCAGCGGAGGCCTGGGGCTGCAGCGGTGAGCCGCGCTTGCCCAGATGCATCTCCAGGCTCATCACCAGCTTTTCGCGCAGCGGATCGATCGGCGGGTTGGTCACCTGCGCGAAGCGCTGCTTGAAGTAGTCGTAGAGGAGGTGCGGCTTATCAGAGAGCACCGCCAGGGGGATGTCGTCGCCCATGCAATAGGTGGGCTCCTTGCCGGCACCAGCCATGTCTTCGATCACCAGATCGAAGTCTTCGGCGGTGAAACCGAAGGCCGTTTGCAACTGCAGCAGCTCCAGATCGCCGAGGTTGCGCTCCTGGGCCCAGGGCTGCGCCTGGAGGTTGCGGCGATGCTCCGCCAGCCACTGGCCATAGGGATGGCGCGACGCCACTTCCTGCTTCACCTCCCAGTTGTGCAGCAGGCGGCCGTTTTCCAGATCCACCGCCAGCATCTGGCCGGGGCCGAGGCGGCCCTTCTCGATGATGCGGCTCTCCTCGAGCTCCACCACACCGGTTTCCGAGCCCATCACCACGAAGCCGTCGTTGGTGATGCAGTAGCGGGCGGGGCGCAGGCCGTTGCGATCGAGGGTGGCGCCCACGCTGCAGCCGTCGGCAAACACCAGCAGGGCCGGGCCATCCCAGGGCTCCTGGGTGCAGGCGGAATATTCGTAGAAGGCCTGGATCTGCGGCTTATCGGCCAGCTCGGGCTGATCGCGGAAGGCCTCCGGCACCAGGGTGAGCAGGCTCTCGGTGATCGGCCGGCCGCTGCGCACCAGCAGCTCGAGTGTGGCGTCGAGGTTGGCGGAATCGCTGAAGGCCGGATTCACCACCGGCTTGAGATCAGCGGCGGCATCGCCCCACACCGCATCGAGATCAGCCTCGGAGGCGCGAGCCCAGTTGAGGTTGCCCAGCAGGGTGTTGATCTCGCCGTTGTGGCCGAGCAGGCGCATCGGCTGGGCCAGGGGCCAGCGGGGCAGGGTGTTGGTGCTGAAGCGGCGGTGATACACCGCGAAGCTCACGGCGAAGCGCTCATCGCGCAGGTCGCCATAGAAGGCGGAGAGCACCTCCGAGCGCACCATGCCCTTGTAAACAAGGGTGCGGCCGCTCAGAGAGGCGAAATAGAGGTCGCCAGGGCCTGCGCCCCAGGCCGCCCGAGCCCGATCGCCGCAGCGGCGGCGCAGGCGGAAGAGCAGCGATTCGAGGGCATCACCCGCCTCAGTGGCAGCGATCAGCCACTGCTCGATCACCGGGGCGGTGCTCCTCGCCAGGGGGCCGAGCACCGCAGCCTCCACGGGCACCACCCGCCAGCCCAGGCTGGTGAGGCCGAGCTTGGCCGCTTCTTCAGCGCAAAACGCCTTGGCCTGCTCGCGGCGCTCAGCATCGGCCGGCAGAAACACCATGCCCAGGCCGCGGGGGCCAGCGCTGGAGGCAGCCGCTTCCGGCCACACGGCATCCAGATAGCTCCAGGGAATGCCGCAGAGCACGCCGGCGCCGTCGCCGGAATCGCCATCGCCGCCGCAGCCGCCGCGGTGCTCCATGCAATCGAGGCCCCGCAGGGCCTGCTTGAGCACCCAATGGCTGGCTTCACCTTTCAGGCTGGCCAGAAAACCCACACCGCAGGCATCCTTCTCGCCGGCCACTGCCGCCGGGGCGGGGGTGTCGCGATAGGGCCATTCGGGGCGAGAAAACAGCGACATAACCCGGCGACAACCTTTTTTGCGAGTTGAACCAGCGCTAGAGCGAACCCATCACCGCCCGGTGTGCCTGCCTCTGAACCATCAAATGGAACGCGGCTGAAGCCCTGGATCGCCCGGCCTGCGGCCGCGCTGCGAACTGTTGATTCTAAGAGTTTGGTTTCCCAGGGCGCCACTGGGCTTCTCTGGGCTTCGTTGGTGGCGCTCGCTAGCGTGACCAGGCCCGCCCCAGCCAACCGATGCCCCCCCTGCCGGCGCTGGTGGCTCTGCTCCCTGGCATGCCCCTGGTGGCGCCGCCACCTCTGCCAGCGCCGGCGCCAGTTCAGCGCTCCACCAGCCGGGCGCCACGGGTGGAGGGCACCGAGCTCTGGATCAATGGAGAGCCCCAGCAGGCGCGCTGGCTGCTGGAGAACGGCGAGCTGTGGCTGCCGCTGGAGGTGCTGGAAGGGCAGCTGGGGGTGAGCCGCCGCGGCAGCGCTGAGGCGGGCCTCGAACTGGAGTGGTTCGGCAGCAAGCTGCAGCTGCCCGCCAACCGCCAGCGCAGCCTCGACGACGAAGTGGCCGTGCCCGTGGCCGCCCTTCTGGAAGCGGTGGGTGTGCGCTTCAGCCACGCAGGGCGCCAACTGAACCTTGAGCTGCCCCCGGCACCGCTGCAGGCGATCCGCTCCCGCGACCTGGGCATCAGCGGGCGGCGGGTGGTGCTCGACCTGAGCAGCCCGGCCATGGTGCGCAGCGGCGAGGGCAAGCTGCTCGTGGGCACCCAGGCCACCACCGCCCAACTGCAACAGCTCCGCGATCTTGGGCTGCAACCGAGCCAGCGCAGGGGCTGGCTCAGCCTGCAGGTGAGCCCGAGCGAGCCAACCCTCACCCTCGCGGGGCCTTGGCGCCTCGTGCTCGATCTGCCCGCTGCCCGCGGGAGCACAGCAACCCCAACCCCAGCAGCGCCCGAGCGGGATCCACGCCTGGCAGCCCTGCAGAGCCAAGGCCTGCAACTGGAGCGGCGCATCACCAGCCTGGGGGGCAAACAGCTATTGGTGAATGCGGTTCGGCTGGATCCCCAGAGGGTGCCGCTGGAGCTCAAGCCGCTCAACCGCGCCGATGGCATGCAGGGGTTGAGCAGCCTCAGCCAGCTGGCCCGGCAGGACGATGCCGTGATCGCGATCAACGGCGGCTATTTCAACCGGGTGAACCGGCTGCCGCTCGGGGCGATGCGCGAGCAGGGACGATGGCTCTCCGGCCCGATCCTCAACCGCGGCGCCCTCGGCTGGAAACAGGGGGAGCTGCCCCTCTTCGATCGGCTCAGCCTGCAGGACACGATCGAGGACAGCAGCCGGCAGCGTTGGGCGGTGGCCAGCGTGAACAGCGGCTATGTGCAGAAGGGGCTGGCGCGCTACACGGCCGATTGGGGCAGCCGCTACCAGCCGATCACCGGCACCGAGATGGGCGTGCTGGTGCGCCAGGGCGTGGTGCGGCAGCGGTTTGAGCTGGGTGACCTCAACGGCGGCGTGCCCCTGGCCGAGGGCGATCTGCTGATCGTGGCCCGCGGCGGGGTGAGCGTGCCCTGGCAGAGCGGCGAGCGACTCAGCCTTCAGAGCCGAGCCAGCAGCGCGGTGGGCGACAAACCCAACGTGCTCGGCGGCGGCCCCTTGCTGCTGCAGAACGGGCAGGTGGTGCTTAACGGCAGCGCGGAGGGATTCAGCTCGGCTTTCATCGCCCAGGGGGCGCCGCGCACCGTGGTGGGCAGCGACGGCCGTCAGCTGTGGCTGATCACGATCCAGGGCGTGAACAACGGCGGCCCGACGCTGCTCGACACAGCTCTCTTGATGCGCCAGGAGGGGCTGCGCGATGCCCTCAACCTCGATGGCGGCAGCTCCACGGGGCTGGTGTTGGCCGACGTGCACACCGTGAAAGGCCGAGGTGTGGCCGCTGCAGTGCACAACGGGCTGGGGCTGGTGCCACGGCTTGAGCAAGCCCTCAAACGCCATCCCTGACACACTGGACTGATCGCCCCAACCCAAGCCGCCATGCCCAAGGGCCACAGCCTGCGCCTCACAGCAGCTGCCGCCGCCGAACTGGGCCGGCAGGCGGCCGTGGCCGGCACCCCCGGGATCATGCATCTGGATCTGGTGGACGGCAGCTGCGAGCGCTGGGTGATCCGGATCCGGCCGGGCCACCTGGCCGGGGTGCCTGTGGCCCGGGCCGATGGCATCACCCTGTTCGCCCCTAGCGAGCAGTGCGAGCGCCTCGGAGCGCTGGAGCTCGACTACTGCGGCGATCTGAGCGGCGGCGGTTTCCTGGTGCGCGCCGGGCGAGAACTGCGGATCTGCGCCTGTGGCGCGGCCTTCAGCCCCAGCGATGAGTCGGCAGGGGCGGGGGTGCAGGCGACGAAGTAAGGTGGCGGATTGTCGTAATGGTCGGGCTTCCGACCTCCCTTACCGGCCCTCGATGCCCACGATTCAGCAGCTGATCCGCAGCGAGCGGCAGCGCCTTACCCGCAAGACCAAGTCGCCTGCCCTGCGCGCCTGCCCTGAGCGCCGTGGGGTGTGCACCCGTGTGTACACCTCCACCCCCAAGAAGCCGAATTCGGCTTTGCGCAAGGTTGCCCGTGTGCGTCTCACCTCCGGTTTCGAGGTCACGGCCTACATCCCCGGCATCGGCCACAACCTCCAGGAGCACTCCGTGGTGATGATCCGCGGCGGTCGTGTGAAGGACCTGCCCGGTGTCCGCTACCACATCATTCGCGGCACCCTCGACACCGCCGGTGTGAAGGATCGCCGTCAGTCGCGCTCCAAGTACGGCGCCAAGACGCCCAAGGATTGATTCCTACAAAGCCATAGCCGTTTCCTGATTCCCTTTTTCCAGGTCTATGTCCCGCCGCAACGCCGCCGAGAAGCGTCCGATCCTTCCCGATCCGCAGTTCAACAGCCGCCTGGCCACCATGATCGTGGCCCGTCTGATGAAGCACGGCAAGAAATCCACCGCCCAGCGGATTCTGTCTGATGCCTTCACCCTGATCGGCGAGCGCACCGGCGCAGACCCCCTGGAAGTGTTCGAGACCGCCGTCAAGAACGCCACTCCTCTGGTGGAAGTGCGTGCACGCCGCGTTGGTGGTGCCACCTACCAGGTGCCGATGGAAGTTCGTCAGGAGCGCGGCACAGCCATGGCGCTGCGCTGGCTCGTGAACTTCTCGCGCGCCCGCAACGGCCGCAGCATGGCTCAGAAGCTGGCCGGCGAACTGATGGATGCCGCCAACGAAGCCGGCAGCGCTGTTCGCAAGCGCGAAGAAACGCACAAGATGGCCGAAGCCAACAAGGCATTCGCTCACTACCGCTACTGAGCGCCGCCCCTGCAGGTCGGCGGAGGCCGACTTGTAGAGTGACGCCCGCTTTTTTCGTCGATTCCCCCTCCGGAGACCTAACCCGTGGCTCGCGCCTATCCCCTAGAACGCGTAAGAAATATTGGTATTGCGGCACACATTGATGCCGGTAAAACCACCACCACCGAACGGATCCTGTTCTATTCGGGTGTGGTGCACAAGATCGGCGAGGTGCACGACGGCGCCGCCGTGACCGACTGGATGGCCCAGGAGCGGGAGCGCGGGATCACGATCACCGCGGCTGCGATTTCCACCAGCTGGAACGATCACCGCATCAACATCATCGATACCCCCGGCCACGTGGACTTCACCATTGAGGTGGAGCGTTCCATGCGGGTGCTCGATGGCGTGATCGCCGTGTTCTGCGCTGTGGGCGGTGTGCAGCCCCAGTCTGAAACCGTGTGGCGTCAAGCGGATCGCTACAGCGTTCCCCGCATGGTGTTCGTCAACAAGATGGACCGCACCGGCGCCGACTTCCTGAAGGTGCACGGCCAGATCAAGGATCGCCTCAAGGCCAATGCCGTTCCCATCCAGCTGCCCATCGGCGCTGAAGGCGAACTGAGCGGCATCATCGACCTGGTGAAGAACCGCGCCTTCATCTACAAGGACGACCTCGGCAAAGAGATCGAAGAGGCGGATGTGCCCGCCGACATGAAGGATCTCGTCGACGAGTGGCGCGCCACGTTGATGGAAACCATCGCCGAAACCGATGAGGCGCTGATCGAGAAGTTCCTTGAAGAAGGTGAACTCACCGAAGCTGAGCTGCGCAAGGGCATTCGCGAAGGCGTGCTGAAGCATGGCCTCGTGCCGATGCTGTGCGGTTCCGCCTTCAAAAACAAGGGCGTTCAGCTGCTGCTCGACGCCGTGGTGGACTACCTGCCCGCCCCCGTGGACGTGCCCCCCATCCAGGGCCTGCTCCCCGACGGCACCGAAGCCGCTCGCCCGGCTGAAGACAGCGCACCCTTCAGCGCCCTGGCGTTCAAGGTGATGGCCGATCCCTTCGGCAAGCTCACCTTTGTGCGCATCTACTCCGGCGTGCTGCAGAAGGGCAGCTATGTGCTCAACTCCACCAAGGACAAGAAAGAGCGCATCTCCCGCCTGATCGTGCTGAAAGCCGACGATCGCGAGGAAGTGGACGAGCTGCGCGCCGGCGACCTGGGTGCCGTGCTCGGCCTCAAGGACACCACCACCGGCGACACCCTGTGCGTGGATTCCGATCCGATCATCCTGGAATCGCTCTACATCCCCGAGCCTGTGATCTCGGTGGCCGTGGAGCCCAAGACCAAGGGCGATATGGAGAAGCTCTCCAAGGCCCTCCAATCGCTGTCCGAAGAAGACCCCACCTTCCGGGTTCGCACGGATCCGGAAACCAGCCAGACCGTGATCGCCGGCATGGGCGAACTTCACCTGGAAATTCTCGTGGATCGCATGCTGCGGGAATTCAAGGTGGAGGCCAACATCGGCGCACCTCAGGTGTCCTATCGCGAAACCATTCGCGGTAGCGCCAAAGGTGAAGGCAAGTTCGCGCGTCAAACCGGCGGCAAGGGCCAATACGGCCACGTGGTGATCGAAATGGAGCCCGGCGAGCCGGGTTCAGGGTTCGAATTCGTCAACAAGATCGTTGGCGGTGTCGTGCCCAAGGAATACATCGGTCCGGCTGAAGCCGGCATGAAGGAAACCTGCCAGTCCGGTGTGATTGCTGGTTTCCCGATGATCGATGTGAAGGTCACCATGATCGACGGGTCTTACCATGATGTGGACTCGTCGGAGATGGCGTTCAAGATCGCCGGCTCCATGGCCTTCAAAGACGGCGTCAAGAAGTGCAATCCTGTACTGCTTGAACCGATGATGAAGGTCGAAGTGGAGGTTCCCGAGGATTACCTCGGTTCCGTGATCGGCGACCTCTCATCCCGCCGTGGACAGGTTGAGGGCCAATCCGTGGATAGCGGACAGTCCAAGGTCCAGTCCAAGGTGCCTCTGGCCGAGATGTTCGGCTACGCCACCCAGCTCCGATCCATGACCCAGGGTCGGGGTATCTTCTCGATGGAATTCAGCCATTACGAGGAAATTC
>VGPW01000076.1 GCA_016882545.1 Cyanobacteria bacterium M_surface_10_m2_179
CTGTCACGCCGCACTGGTCATCTCCTCAAGCCCCCGCGTGGTCAAAAGCAAGGGCGACAACTTTCCTGACGGCGGGGGCCCGCCAGGGGCGCACGCCGGAGAGCTTTGATGCCGTGGAGCGCCTCTGCTACACCGGCCAGCGGGGGATGGGAGCGCTCGAGTTCAAGCCTGCCCAGGGGCCAAGCGCTCAAACCAATGGGGCCATCCAGATTGCTGAACTGGTCGCTCTGGCCTCGGAGATCCTTGCGCAGCAGCAAGGGCTTGCCATCTCCTTCCAAGGCCCCGACCGGGAGGGAGCCCTGGAGACAATCCTGAGGGTGGGCACCTCGGCGGGGGGCGCCAGAGCCAAGGCGTTGATCGCCTGGAACTCCGGCACTGGGGAGGTGAGATCCGGCCAGCTGGATCCCCCCCCCCCGGTTTCAGCCAATGGTTGCTGAAATTTGATGGAGTAAGCGGCAACAAGGACAAGGAATTCGACGATCCGCAGGGTTATGGCCTGATTGAACTCGCTTACTGCCGCATGGCACGTGCCGCAGGGATCAGCATGTCCGACTGCCAACTGTTAGAGGAGAATGGACGGCAGCATTTCATGACGCGCCGCTTCGATCGCGATGAAGCTGGCAAAAAACTGCACATGCAATCGCTTGGAGCATTAGCCCACTTTGATTACAACGAACCAGGCAGCTACAGCTACGAACAGGCTTTTCTGGTGATGCGCAGACTCCAATTACCAATGCGTGATCTCGAAGAGCAATACAGGCGCATGGTGTTTAATCTTTTGGCCCGAAATCAGAATGATCACGTCAAGAACATCGCATTTTTGATGGATCGCGCGGGCCAGTGGTCGCTTTCTCCGGCCTTCGACATCACTTGGAGCTTCAATCCAGCTGGCAACTGGACGGCCACTCACCAAATGTCCGTCAATGGCAAACGTGATCAATTCACCCGTGCTGACCTCCAGGCATTGGGCAGCTCAGCCCAGCTGAAGAGAGGGCGAGCTGAAACGATCGCGGAAGAAGTCATCACCGCGGTACGCGACTGGCCGGTTTACGCAGCTGAAGCCAATGTGACCGAGGAGAGCAGCAGGCAAATTCAGGATAGCCACCGCCTCGATCTGCTGATACAAACCTAGAAGTAGTAAGCCCCATCCAACGGGCTCTGACGCACGGCGGCGCAGCGTGTGGCCACACGCCACAGCGCCTGATGGATCGGTGTGGCGTCGTAGCGCACCAGATCGGGGTAGGCCCGTTTCAGCAACACAGTTCCGCGCCAGGCGTTGTAGTGGGGAATGCGCGAATTCACGTGATGGCACACGTGGGTGGAACCGATGCCATGGTGCAGCCAATTCAGCAGAGGCCCGTAGGGGCGATCCACGGTCTGCAGGGCACCTTTGCTCCAGGTCCAATGCTCACTGGAGAAGTGAGGAATGTGCTGATCGGTGTGCTGCAGCCAGGTGTAGATCACCAGCCAACTGTTCACCACGATGTAAGGCAAGCCATACACGCACAACACCCTCGCCAGGGAAAACTTGAAGGCGAGCAGCAGAAGGCCAAACAGAACAGCCATCACACCCACCGTTGAGCGGATCATCTGGCCGCGAAAGCTCAACGGAAACAGCGCTCTGCGGCCGCGCTGATACCCAGCTCCATTCCAGAAATGCGAGGTGGGGCGGCCATAGTCTTCACCGCCGGTCGCGCCCAGAAACAGATACAACGGCCATCCCAGCACCACGTGGCTGAACAGGGAAACGCAGCCAAAAAGCCTGTGGCCAAGGCGCCTTCTCAGATCTTCCGTGACACGACCTGAGGGCAAAGTGTCCCGGGGGGGTACATGGGTTTCACCCTGCTCCAGATGATTGCAATGGGCGTGATGCACCGCATGGCTGCGGGCCCAGCTGAAGTAGGGAACCAGAAGCAGGCTGTGCAACGTGAAGCCAACCCAGGCCTCAATGCGTCGATTGGGGTGAAAGGCGTTGTGGCCACATTCGTGCGCCAGCACCCAACACCCCATCGCCACCGTGCCGGTGACCACCCCATAAAGCCCCCACAAAGGCGCCGCCCAGAGCTGCAGGGGAATCTGGGTGCCGGCGGCGTAGGCCAGCAGCGACAACCCCACCGAGATCCCCAGGCTTGCCCAGGCCTTGGCGGGATTCAAACGCGTGAGCTCAGCCGGCAGAGCCTGCAACAGCTCGGCCTTATTGGGGTAGAGATCCTCGGCGGGCGACTGACGGATGCGGCTGGGCCGCGATAACAGCGAAACGGGTGGGGTCAATCGCTACACCGCATCAGCAAAACCAACTCTTTAGGAATCGTGAAGACCCTATCGGAGTGGCGCTCGTGGCTCCGTGTGACCGGCCATGAACAGCGCTTGCGCCGGCCCGCAGCCGTGCCGAGGCTGTGGGTCTTGATCCCATTGCTCCGGGGCCATGCACAGTGCCGAAACCCTGCGTGATCGCTACCTCCATGGCCTCAGCAGCCCCGGAGAAGTGAACGCCATCGCCAACGTTGTGGCCTCACAGCGAAACATTCCCTTCGCCCAGGCCCTCGAAGACGTGCACGACGGGCTCGGATCCGAGCTGAGCGCTGGCGAGCCCTTTCCCTGGGAGGCGGTGAGCCGCTCGCTGGTGCCGCTGGGTCGGCAGTGGATCAACGGCCTCTAGCGAAAGTTCCTCTGTTCTGCAACAGCACGGCCGGGTTTGGCCGGTGAGGGCCTGAATTCGCTTACGGTGGCGTGATCCCCAAGCCGGGCAGGCCTTCCAATGAGCGACACCCAGGGACTCACCATCGCGGAATTGGAAGCCAAATACTTTCTCTACCGCAAAGCGCTGAAGCAACTACTTCTGCAGGGAAAGTCATCGGCCAGCATTGAAAAAACGCTCTGTTGGAGCAGGCTCACAACCCTGCATAATTGCCTGCCTCGTCAATACAAAGCGCCCGATCACATTCGCCACCAACTGAAGCGCGAGATCGAACGGGAGCAACTCGAGCTCGAGGAGCGCACGGCTGCCGCCGCCGCACGCTGATTCCAGCCCGGCTTCTGACCCCTCACCCGCACCGGATGCCCCTGTCGGTGGGAGCGTTGAGGCAGCGAGGGGTTTCCGTTGAGCGCCGTTCACCCTGATCCAGGCCTGATCGCCATCGCCGAAGCCTTCCACGGCAGCGGAGCCGTGCTGGCGGTGGAGCCTCTGGGCAGCGGCAACGTGAACGACACCTACCTGGTGCGCACCAGCGCTGGCTGCAGCGTGCTGCAGCGCATCAACCGCGCCGTGTTTCGTCAGCCCGAACAGGTGATCCGCAACCTCGAGGTGCTGGGCAGCCACGTGCAACCCAAGCTGCAGGCCAGCGATCCTGTTCATCCCCTGCTGCTGCAGCGGCGCTGGGAGCTGCCCCAACTGATCGGCTCCCATCACAACAGCGGCGATGTGTGGCGCGCCATCAGCCACGTGCCCGATGCGGTGAGTGTGGATGTGATCGAGGATGCGGCCCAGGCCCGGGAGCTGGGGCTGGGGCTGGGCTTGTTTCACCTGCTGATCAGCGATCTCGAGGTGAGCGAGCTCAGCGACACCCTCGAGGGGTTCCACATCACCCCCACCTACCTGGAGGCCTACCACCGGGCTCTGGTGCAAACCGCGGTGAAACCCTCCGCCGGCACCGAGCGCTGCATGGCCTTCATCCGCGACCGCGAGGCGATCACCGGCGTGCTTGAGCAGGCCAAGGCCCGCGGTGAGATCACCCTGCGCCCGATCCACGGCGATCCCAAGATCAACAACGTGCTGCTCGATCGGCACAGCGGTGAGGCCGTGGCCCTGATCGACCTCGACACGGTGAAGCCCGGGCTGGTGCACTACGACCTGGGCGACTGCCTGCGCTCCGGTTGCAACCCCCTGGGTGAAGAAACCACTGAGCTCGAAGCCGTGCACTTCGATCTGGAACTGGCTGAAGCGATCCTCAGCGGCTACCTCGGCGTAGCCGGCGCCATGCTCAGCCCGGCGGAGCTGCAGCTGATCCCCGATGCCGCCCGCCTGATCAGCTTCGAGCTGGGGCTTCGCTTCTTCTGCGACTACCTCAACGGCAACACCTATTTCCGTGCCAGCCACCCTGAGCACAACCTGCAACGGGCCCTGGTGCAGTTCCAGCTCACCGCCAGCATCGAGGCGCAGCTGGAGCCGCTGCGGGCGATCGTGCAACGGCTGAGCGCCAGCGCCGCACCGCTGGCTGTGCCGGGCTGATGCAGCCCCTGCACCCCTTTCAGACCGAGGCCTGGCTGGAGGAGATCCAGCTGCAGGCCTCGGCCCACTGGCAGGCCGGCGTGCTGAGCCTCGCCTTTGAGCTCAACGATCCCAGCGCCAGCGTGCTGCTCCCCCCAGCCAACGCCAACCCAACGCGGCGCGACGGGCTGTGGCAGAGCACCTGTTTTGAAGCCTTTCTCAGCCCTGCCGGTGCCACCCACTACTGGGAGCTCAACCTGGCCCCCAGTGGCGATTGGAATCTCTACAGGCTCAACGCCTACCGCCAGGGATTACAGCCGGACACAGCACTCACATCCCTGCCCCATCAGCTGCAACGCAGCGCCAACGGGTTGCAGTTGCAACTGGATCTGCCGCTGCAAACCCTGCTCCCAGCCAACAGCGAGCTGGAGGTTTCACTCACCGCCGTGCTCGATCAACACGGCCACGGCTGCAGTTACTGGGCCTGGAATCACGTGGCCCCCGAGCCCGACTTTCATCAACGGGGCAGTTTTCAGCTGATCCCAAAGCGGAAATGAAACCGCGATTTTCGGCAAAGCCAACCAGCATCCGTAGCATGCGATACATCAACACCCTGTGCCTTGCGCGTTACCCACTGCGGCGAGGAGCATCTGATCCAGCTCTCCAGTGAGGAAGCCAGTGCCCTGGTGGATGCCTGCGCGCTGCTGCTCCTGGCCGCCCAAACAGCCCCGGGTTGCCAGCTCAACCGGCCGATGAGCCTGCTGCTGCAAAGGCTGTTTGAACAATTCAGCAGCCACAGCGTTTAAGCCACGCCTGTAAAACAGGCAGATGCACGCTCTCTCGCTGCCCACCTGGTGGATTCACATCGCCTCGGTGATCGAGTGGGTGTTGGCGATGCTGGCGATCCAACGCTGGGGGCAGAGCCGCAACGAGCCGGAATGGAACTGGCTGGCCCTGGCGATGCTGCCGGCCCTGGTGAGCGCCATGGCCGCCTGCACCTGGCATCTGTTTGACAACGCCCAGGAGCTGCAGGGGCTCGTGGTGTTGCAGGCGGGCTGCACCACCCTGGGCAATACGGCCATGGCAGGCGCCGCCTGGAACCTGGCGCGGCGGGCGCGATGAACAGTTCCGGTGCAGCCGCCGCTGCCCTGCTCAAGCAGCTGGCCCAGATCGATCCGGCGCCCCTGTTTGCGCTCTCGCTGTTTCCCTATCTGGCCTTTCTGTGGTGGAGCTGGCGCTCCGGCCGCATGCCGCGCCTGGCGCTATGGGGCTTCGCGGGCACGCTGCTGTTTGTGGCCGTCACCATCGCCGCTGCGCTCGTGGCGGAGGGCCACTACGGCCGCCAGCTCGCCGATGTGGATCCGCTGCACGGTGGTGCCGAGGCCTTCCTCACCCTGAGCAATGTGTTGGTGCTGCTGGGTTTCAGCCGCAAGCAGCAGTGAACAAGTCTTAAGCGGGCCATGCAATGGGCGCCGGCCGCTCGGAAGATGAGGCGTCGCCTGAGAATTCGATGCTCGCTCCCTTGCTGGCTATCGCCCCTGCATCCCTGTCCTGGTCGCCCAAGGTGGGCCTGGTGATGATCGTGGCCAACGTGATCGCCATCGGCATCGGCAAGGCCACCATCAAATATCCCAACGAGGGTGCCCAGCTCCCCAACGCCGCCATGTTCGGCGGCATGAGCCACGCCTCCCTGCTGGCCACCACCTCCTTCGGCCACGTGCTCGGCATGGGCGCCATCCTCGGCCTGGCTGCCCGCGGCGTGCTCTGAGCAGCACCCGGGTGACCTGATCGCCGGCAGGCCCCCACGGGCCTGCTTTTTTTAGGCGCTGTGCCAGCCCAGCAAATACGGCAGAGCCCGCAGGCCGTAGCGCTCGAAGCGGTAGTCGAACAGCAGCGCCGCCAGATCCTCCGCCTGGGCATCGCGCTCGAGCCCCTGCAGCAGGCGCTCCAGCCGCTGGTCGCCGCGCTGATCCTTCAAGCCCAGCCAGGTGCGGCGCGCCAGCCTTCCGCTCAGGCCCCAGCGCCAGCCCAGCCGCCGGCGCAGCCGCGGGGCATAGCGATGGAGGGCCGCGGGTTGCCCCGCCAAGGCCTGCAACAGCAAGGGTGCCAACACGGCGCTGCTCGCCATGGCATGGCGGATGCCTTCGCCCCCCAGCAGGTTGGCGGTGCTCACCGCATCGCCGAGCCCCAGCAAGGCGCCCCGGCGATGGGGCTCCCGGCGGGAGATGCTGCTACGGATCAGGCCGCCATGGCGATCGAGCACCTGCGCCTGCTCCAGCTGCAAACGTTGTTGCAAGCCGCGCAACAGCTGATGCAGCGGCGGTTGAGGGCGGCTCGGGTCGCTGAGCCGGCACACACCAAGCTTCAGCTGGCCGGGCGCCATCGGAAACACCCAGCCATAGCCCTGGGGCACCCACTGGCTGCCGAGCATGAAACTGAGGCGATCCGCCCAGCGCTGCCAACAGGCCAGGGGCATCTGCAGCAGCCACTCCACCCCGGCGCCACTCACCAACGCCGCCCGGCGGAGATCGGGATCGCCGATCAGCGCCCGCTGCTGGCCGGTGGCATCCACCAGCCAGCGGCACTGCAGCTGCTGCTGCTCACCGCCGGGGCCCCGCAGCCAGGCGCTGGCACCGCCGGCCTGCGCCTGCCAGCGCTGCACCCGCCAGCCCAGCTGCACCACCGCACCCTGGGCCGTGGCCTGCTGCGCCAACCACTGGCGCAGGCTGCCGAAATCCAACACCGCCCCAAGCGGAGCATCTGCAAACCAATCCCGCACCCGTTCATCCGGGCCATGCAACTGCCAGCCGCGCCAACGGGCCGCCACCACCTGCGGCGGTAAGCCAAACTGCTCCACCGCCTGCAGCGGCAGGGCCGCACTACTGAAGGCGGCCTGGCGCAGGTCCGTGAGCGGATCGGCCACCAACACCGCAGCGCCCGCCTCAGCGAGCTGCCGCGCCAGATGCAGCCCCGCCGGCCCAGCGCCGGCGATCACCACATCCCAGATCCGCGCTTCAGACACCCACCGGCTGACGGCGGAGCGAACCGAAGCGCTTCAGGATGCTGTCGGCCATCTGAGGCGGGGTGAGGCCCAGGGCCTGCTTGCTCTGATCGGGGGTGGCGTGATCCACGAGCAGATCGGGGATGCCGATGCGGTGCACCGGCACGAGAACGTCGTGGTCCACGAGGGTTTCCACCACCGCAGCGCCGAAGCCACCGGGCAGGCAGCCCTCTTCCATCGTCACCACCCGGCCGATGCGCTGGGCCATCGGCAGGATCAGCGCCTCATCGAGGGGGCGCAGGAAGCGGGCGTTGATCACGGCGGCCCGCACGCCCTGCTCCTGCAGCAACCCAGCCGTGGCCATCGCCGGCGCCACCATGGCCCCGTAGGCCACGATCAACAGGTCGTCGCCATCGGCGAGCAGCTCGCCCCGGCCGATCTCCAGGGGCTCCCAGCCTTCTTCCATCAGGGCCGCGCCTTCGCCTTCGCCGCGGGGGATGCGCAGGGCGGTGGGGCCGTTGTGCTGCAGGCAGGTGACCATCATCCGCTGCAACTCCGCCTCATCCTTCGGTGCCATCACCGTGAAGTTGGGCACGCAGCGCAGATAGCTGATGTCGTATTGCCCCTGGTGGGTGGGGCCGTCGGCACCCACGATGCCGGCCCGGTCCATCACGAAGGTCACGGGCAGGTTCTGGATGCCCACGTCGTGGATCAGCTGGTCGTAGGCGCGCTGCAGGAAGGTGCTGTAGATCGCGCACACCGGCCGCAGGCCCTCGCAGGCCATGCCGGCCGCCATCGTCACGGCGTGCTGCTCGGCGATGCCCACATCGAAGTATTGATGGGGCCGTGCCTTCTCCAGCAGATCGAGGCCGGTGCCGGTGGCCATCGCCGCCGTGATCCCCACCACGCGGGGGTTCTGCTCGCAGATTTTCACCAGCGTCTGCCCGAACACCTTGCTGTAGCTGGGGGGCTTGGGCTTGCTGGAGGGGTAGGCCTTGCCGGTGGCCAGATCGAAGGCGCTCTGGGCGTGGTAGCCCACCTGGTCTTCTTCGGCGTAGGCGTAGCCCTTGCCCTTGGTCGTGGCCACGTGCACCAGCACCGGCCCCTCATGGGCGTGGGCCTGCTGGAACACCTTGATCATCTCGGCCATGTCGTGGCCGTCCACCGGGCCCATGTAGGTGAAGCCCAGCTCCTCAAACACGGCGCCCAGCTTGGGCACCGCCAGGCGCTTCATGCTCTCCTTGAGGTTCTTCAGCTCGGTGGGCAGCTCACCGTGCAGGAAGGGCAGGTGCTTGATCGCCTCCTCGGCGTTGTCCTGCAGAAACTGCAGCGGCTTGCTGTGCCGCATGCGGTTGAGGTGGGTGCTCAGCGCGCCCACGGGCGGACTGATCGACATGTCGTTGTCGTTGAGCACCACCAGCAGGCGGGTGCTGGGCAGGTGGCCGGCGTGGTTGATCGCCTCCAGCGCCATGCCACCGGTGAGCGAGCCATCGCCGATCACCGCCACGCATTTGAAGTCTTCACCGCGCTGATCGCGGGCCAGG
>VGPW01000077.1 GCA_016882545.1 Cyanobacteria bacterium M_surface_10_m2_179
CGGCATGCCCGTGGGCTTTGTGGGGGTGGCGGAGAGCAAGCGACAGCTGGCGGCCAGTGGCCTGCCGCAGATCCGCTTGGAGGGCAGCCGGGGTGGCGCCGGTTTGGTGGGGGCTGCAGCGAACGCTCTGCTCCGACGCGCCTGGTTGGATCAGGCCGCGGCCGCAGCTGCGGCTTCCGCCATCGGCCCCACCGCCACGTGACTGTTGGCTTCGATGCGGCCCAACACCTGGCGGGCTCGTAGCACCACCGCCGGGGGCACGCCGGCGAGGCGGGCGGCTTCGATGCCGTAGCTGCGGTTGGCGCCGCCGCTCACCACGCGGTGCAGGAAGCGCAGCTCGTTGCCGGTGTCTTCCACCAGCACCTGGGCGTTGGCCACGTTGGGGAGTTGATCGGCGAGTTCGTTGAGCTCGTGGTAGTGGGTGGCGAACACGCTGCGGGCGCCGATCGTGTCGGCCAGGTATTCGGCCACGGCCCAGGCGATCGAGAGGCCATCGAAGGTGGCGGTGCCGCGGCCGATCTCATCGAGCAGCACCAGGGAGCGATCGCTGGCGTGGTGAAGGATGTTGGCCGTTTCGGCCATCTCCACCATGAAGGTGGATTGGCCAGCGGCCAGGTCGTCGCCGGCGCCCACCCGCGTGAAGATCCGATCGGTGATGCCGAGCCGGGCGCTCTTGGCTGGAATCCAACTGCCGATCTGGGCCATCAGCTGCAGCAGGCCTGTCTGGCGCAGATAACAGCTCTTGCCGCTGGCGTTGGGACCCGTGAGCACCAGTAGGTCGGGAGTGATCTCTCGAGTTGAGTCGGGTTTGCTGTTTTCCGCGTCCGGCACCTGAGAACTTGAGAAGCCCAGCGCGATGTTGTTGGGGGTGAAGGGGGCCTCCACCAGCAGTTGTTCCACCACCGGGTGGCGGCCGGCCTCGATCTGCAGCAGGCGGGCTTCGGGACCGTTGGGATCGGTGAGCTCCGGTTTGCAGTAGCCGCTGGTGGCGGCCAGTTCCGCCAGGGAGGCGATCGCGTCGAGTTCGGCCACCAGGCGGGCTGCGGCTCGGATCGGGGTGGCCTGCTCACCCACTTGGTGGCGCAGTTGGCAGAACAGCTCGTATTCCCGCTGGGCGGCGCGGGCTTTGAGCTGCAGGATCCGCCCTTCACGGGCTTTCAGCTCGGGGGTGACGAACCGCTCTTCGTTGGCGAGGGTCTGGCGGCGGATCCAGTGGTCGGGCACCGAGGCCGCCTTGGCCTTGCTCACCGCCAGGAAGTAGCCAAAGGTGCGGTGGTATTGGAGCTTGAGGGTGTTGATGCCGCTGGCGCTGCGTTCCGCCGCCTCCTGCTGGGTCAGCCAGGCCTCCTGATCGTCGAGCTGGTTGCGCAGACCATCGAGTTGGGCGTCCACGCCGTCGTGGATCAGTCCGCCTTCGCTGAGGCTCAGGGGTGGGGTGTCGAGCAGTTGATGGCGCAGCTCGGCCGCCAGCGCTTCCAGCTCGGGCCAGGGCCGCGCCAGGGCCAGCAGCGGTGGACTCTGCACCGCAGCGCTCTGGATCATCGCGGCCAGCTGCGGCAGCCGCTCCAGGCCATCGGCCAGGGCCACCAGGTCGCGGGCTGAGGCGGTGCCGGCACCGGCACGCCCCGCCAGCCGCTCCAGATCCCCCATGGGCCGCAGCAGCCGTCGCAGCCCCACCCGCAGCCGGCGACTCGCCACCAGTTCACTCACCCCGTCCTGCCGGGCCTGGATCGCGGTGCGCTCCACCAACGGTGCCTCGATCCAGCGCCGCAGGCAGCGGCCACCCATGGCGGTGTGGGTGCGGTCGAGGGCCCAGAGCAGGGAGCCGTGCAGGCCACCACCCAGCTGGGTGCGGGTGAGCTCCAGGTTGCGGCGGGTTGCGGCGTCGAGCACCAGCTGATCGCCGGCCTGCCAGGTGGTGGGCAGCTCGAGGGGCACGCAGCTGCCCGGCTGGGTGTCGTCGAGGTAGCGCAGCAGGCCGCCGGCCGCCCGCAGCCCCAGGGGCATCTCACCGAGGCCCAGACCATCCAGGCTGGCCAGCTGGAAGCGTTGCAGCAGGGCAGCGCGCGCTTCCTGACTGCTGAAGGGCGTGCGCGGCAGTGCTGTGAGCCGCAGCGCATCCGGACACCAGTTGGCGGCCTGGGTGTCGCCCGGCCAGAGCACCTCGGCGGCGTCCACTTGCAGCAACTCCTGATGTAGCAGATCGCTGCCGTCGCGCTCGGTCACCCGAAACTCGCCGGTGCTCACATCCGCCACCGCCAACCCCCAGCGCGATTGCTCACACACCACCGCGCAGAGCCAGTTGTTGCGGCGGGCACTGAGCAGCCCTTCCTCCAGCACGGTGCCGGGGGTGAGCACGCGGGTGATCTCGCGCTTGAGCAGGGCTCCCTTGGCGGGGTTGCGGGCGGCGGCCTCCTCCACCTGGTCGCAGAGCGCCACGCTCAGGCCGCGGCCCACCAGCTCGGCGCAGTAGCGCTCGGCGGCGTGGTGGGGGATGCCCGCCATCGGCACCCGACCGATCGCCTTGCCCCCCTCCTTGCCGGTGAGCGTGAGCTCCAGCAGCTGCGACAGCTGGATCGCGTCTTCAAAGAAGCACTCGAAAAAGTCGCCCAGGCGATAGAGCAACACCCGCTCGGGATGGGCAGCTTTGAGCTCCACGTAGTGGCGCAGCATCGGCGTGAGCTGCTCGGCGTCGACCAGGCTGTGGTGGTGCCAGGCGGGCAGGTCGTTGTCGTCGGGCCGCTCGGCGGCTGCCACAACGTCGCTGGGGCTGGTGGTGTCGTCAGCCTGAGGCTGCCGGCGTGAACGAGGTCGGCGGTTGGCGTCGTCTTTGAGCGAGGCCTCATCCAGCGGATCACAGTCCGCGCCACCGCTGGCCGTGCCACCGCTGGTGATGGCCGGCGGGGTTTCCAGCGGCGGCGCTTCCAGGCCGAACAGCGTTCCCTGCAGGGCCAGCTCAGGCTGCTGCGGGGAGGACGCGGCCAAGACGCTCAGGCGGGTGCCCGATCGTAGGTGGAGCCTCTGGAGAGGTTGGTTCGGGGTCGGTGGTTGGGGTGGTGTCGTTTGGCCGCTGGTGGGAGCGTTTGTTTTCAGTCCATTCGTGGTTCTGTACAGCTTGTACGGAATCCTGGACGGTTTTTCGAGCACAGCCGCCGCCAAGCAGACGAGCTCGGCCGCGGGTCCCGCCGCAAACCCTGCACGGCCGCCACAACTTGTGAAGGATCCCGCCGCGCCGGGCCACGGGGCGCAAACCAGCATGGGAGAATCCACCAACTGCTCGGCCGGCGCCGCCGCTGTTCCATGACGATCCTCAACACCCTCACCGTTCTGGCTTTGGTGGTGATGTCGTTCGCCCTGATCGTGGCTGTGCCGGTGCTTTACGCCAGCGACGACACCAGTGGCCGTTCCAACCGCCTGATCCTGTTGGGTGGCTTGGCTTGGGTGGCTCTGGTGCTGGTGAACTGGGGGATGAGCTACTTCGTAGCCTGAGCGCACTGCAGGGCTAGCCCGCGTGACCGTTTTTGAAGGCCAGTTCGTTGGAGCCCAGTCGCTGCGGGTGGCCATTGTGGTGGCCCGCTTCAACGATCTGGTGACTGCCAAGTTGCTGAGCGGCTGTCTCGATTGCCTGTCGCGCCACGGCATCGACACCTCGCCCACCAGCACGCAGCTCGACACCGCCTGGGTGCCCGGCAGCTTTGAGATTCCCCTGGTGGCGCAGCGCCTGGCGGCCAGTGGTCGCTATCAGGTGGTGATCACCCTCGGCGCCGTGATCCGCGGCGATACCCCCCACTTCGATGTGGTGGTGGCCGAGGTGAGCAAGGGTGTGGCTTCTGTGAGCCGCGACACCGGCGTGCCGGTGATCTTCGGCGTGCTCACCACCGACACGATGCAGCAGGCTCTGGAGCGCGCCGGCATCAAGAGCAACCTGGGCTGGAGCTACGGCCTGCAGGCCCTCGAAATGGGCAGCCTGATGGCGGCGCTGCCTAGCTGAGCTGCTTGGCCACACTCAGCGGCAGATTCGGATTCTCGGGGTTCACACTGAGGCGCTGCAGCTGAGGTTGCAGCACCAAATCCATGTCTTCCATCGGGATCGCACCGAGCAACACCTCATCGCCCAGCACCATCGCTCCGGTGAAGCAGCGGCGGTTGGCGAAGCGCACCTCCACTGGTCCCATGTAGGGCACACTGCGGCGGCGCCCATCGGCCAGCACCACCTCTCGCCGCTCCAGTTCCCGAAGCTGCAGCTGCAGGGCTACATGCTCGGGGATGCAGAGGTGAACAGCGCCGGAATCGGCCAAAGCCCTCACCTCGAGGCCTCGCACCTCGGGATTGCTGGGGTTCAGCAGCTGCAGGCTGGCGTGAATCAATCCCATGGAGTGCTGATGTCAAAAAAGTAGGTGGTCTTGGCGCGGTTGAAGCCGCAACCTTTGAAGGCCACCGCTGTTTCAGCTGCTGTGATCGCGCCGCAGCAGTTGCTGGCCGTTGACTCGGGTAAACCCCAGCTGTTCGTAGAAGCCGGCGCTGTTGGTGGTCATCAGATACACCCGCTCCACCCCGGCCAGTGCCGGTGAGGCCAGCAGCGCTTCCACGAGCTGGCGGCCGAGGCCTTGGCCCTGGAGGTCTTCTGGGATCACCACGTCCCAGAGCACGGCCCGGAACACGCCATCACTGCTGGCTCGGGCGAAGCCCACCAGGCGCTTGCCCCGCCAGAGGCTCACCACGGCGGCGCTGCCCGCCAGCATGCGCCGCAGCGCTTGTGGGGATCGCCCCTGGGCCCAGAAGGTGTGTTGATCGAGCAGCCGCTGCAACTTCCAGAGGCCGCGGCTGGGCAGCAAGCCTGGCCCCAGCCCCAGCCAGCGCAGGCCTGGAGCACCTGGGGCATGGATCAGGAGGCGAATGGCGTCCATGGCAGCATCCTCCCAGCACACACGATGCGATGACGCAGCAGCGCAGGGGCATTGTGCTCGCGGGGGGCAGCGGCACCCGTTTGCATCCGATCACACAGGCGGTGAGCAAGCAGCTGCTGCCGGTGTATGACAAGCCGATGATTTATTACCCGCTCAGCACCTTGATGCTGGCGGGGATGCGTGAGGTGTTGATCATCACCACCCCCCACGATCAAGCCGCCTTTCAGCGCTTGCTCGGGGATGGTGCGGCCTGGGGCATGGAGATCCACTACGCCGTGCAGCCTCGGCCCGAAGGCCTGGCTCAGGCCTTTCTGATCGGTGCGGAGTTTTTGGCGGGGGCTCCGGCGGCGCTGGTGCTGGGCGACAACCTCTTCCATGGCGATGCGCAGCTGGGCCATGGCCTGGGCGGCGGCGCCGGCGCCACGGTGTTTGCCTATCCGGTGCGCGATCCCGAGCGCTATGGCGTTGTGGAATTCGACGGCAGCGGCCGGGTGCTCAGCCTTGAGGAAAAGCCGGCCAAGCCCCGATCGCGTTACGCCGTGACCGGGCTCTATTTCTATGACGACACGGTGGTGGAGCGGGCTCGGCGGGTTCAACCGTCGGCGCGGGGGGAGCTGGAGATCACCGATCTCAACCGTCAATATCTGGAGGAGGGGCTGCTGCAGGTGGAGCTGATGGGTCGCGGCATGGCCTGGCTCGACACGGGCACCTGCGATTCGCTGCATGAGGCGTCGAGCTACATCCGCACGCTGGAGCACCGCCAGAGCCTCAAGGTGGGTTGTCCGGAGGAGGTGGCCTGGCGGATGGGCTGGATCGAGGATGATCAGTTGGTTGAGCTGGCCCAGCCGCTGTGCAAAAGCGGCTACGGCCACTACCTGCTGCAACTGCTGGAGGCTTGATGCGGGCGGAACGGCTGCACACCAGATCGGGCATCAGCGTTGAGGGCCCGTTGCTGCTGACGCCACGGGTGTTTGGGGATGGGCGCGGCTTTTTCTTCGAGAGCTGGAACCAGGGCACTTTCGCGGCGGCGCTCGAGGGCGATGGCCAGGCGGCCCCTGCGTTTGTGCAAGACAACCACTCCCGCTCCAGCGCCGGCGTGTTGCGCGGGCTGCATTACCAGCTGCCCCCGCATCCCCAGGGCAAGCTCGTGCGTTGCGTGGTGGGGGAGATCTTTGATGTGGTGGTGGATGTGCGGTGTGGCTCGCCCACCTTTGGCCAATGGGTGGGCGCCACCCTTAGCGCAGCTAACCACCAGCAGCTATGGGTGCCGGTGGGCTTTGCCCATGGCTTTCTCACGGTGAGTGAGCAGGCTGAGGTGCTCTACAAAACCACGGAGTTTTGGAGCCGCGACTGCGAGCGCGCCATCCGCTGGGACGACCCGCAGCTGGCGATCGCCTGGCCGCCTGCGGCTGTGCCGCTGTTATCGGAGAAGGATGCGGCGGCGCCGCTGTTGGCTGATCTGAGCGCTGCGGAGTTGTTGGAGCGATGAAGGTGTTGATCACCGGCGCGGCCGGGCAGCTGGGCCAGGCCCTGCGGCGCTCTGTGCCCGCTCAGATCGCTGGCTCGCCGGTGCAGCTGATCACCACATCGCGCCGGGGTGGCGAGGGCGCCATCGCCCTGGATCTGGCCGATGCAGCCGCCTGCCGGGCCCTGGTGGAGCACCACCGCCCCGATTGGTTGATCAATGCCGCTGCCTACACGGCGGTGGATCAGGCGGAACGGGAGCCCGAACTGGCCCAGGCGGTGAATGCCGGTGCGCCGGCGGCCTTCGCTGAGGCCCTGTACACGACAGGCGGGCAGCTGCTGCAGCTGAGCACGGATTTTGTGTTTAGCGGCGCCCAGGGGTCGCCCTATCGGCCTGAGCAACCGCTGGATCCGCTGGGGGTGTACGGTGCCAGCAAAGCAGCCGGTGAAGCGGCGGCGGCCGCGGCGCTGCCGGCGGAGCGGCTGTGCATTTTGCGCACCAGCTGGGTGTATGGCCCGGCGGGCCACAACTTTCTGCTCACGATGCTGCGCCTGATGCGCGAACGGCCGCGGCTGGGGGTGGTGGCGGATCAGGTGGGGTGTCCTACGGCCACAGCGGGCCTGGCGCAGGCCTGCTGGGCTGTGTTGGAGCACCGCGTCAGCGGCGTGCACCACTGGAGCGATGCGGGTGTTGCCAGTTGGTATGACTTTGCTGTGGCGATCGCTGAGCTAGCCGAGGCGGCGGGGTTGCTGAACACCCCCGCTCAGATCGATCCGATCACCACGGCGGACTACCCCACGCCGGCCCGGCGCCCGAGCTACTCGCTGCTCGATTGCAGCGGCACGCGGGCTGCGCTGCAGCTGCCGGGTGTGTATTGGCGCTCGGCGTTGCGGCTGGTGATGGAAACCCTGGCGAGTGAACAAGGTTCTGCACACACTGTGCGGAAACGGGAGGTGGATTGAGCTGGTGGTGTTGATCGCGTAAATTGATGTTCCCCACGGATGCGGACTGCCTTGGCTGATCTGTTGCCGCCAGGCGTCCAGCGCGTGTTGGTTACCGGTGGGGCTGGCTTCATTGGTGGTGCTGTGGTGCGGCGGCTGCTCGCCGGCAGCAGCGTTCAGGTGTTCAACCTCGACAAGCTCGGTTATGCCAGCGATCTCACCAGCCTGCAGGCGCTGCCTGAGGCGGTGGAGCGCCATACCCTGTTGCAGGTGGATCTCACCGATGGTGCAGCCACGGCGGCCGCTGTGCGCCAAGCCGATCCCGATCTGGTGATGCACCTGGCGGCGGAGAGCCATGTGGATCGATCGATCGATGGGCCTGGGGCATTCATCGAGAGCAATGTGCTCGGCACGTTTCAGCTGCTGCAGGCGGTGCGAACCCATTGGGAGCAGCTGCCGGCGGAGCGGCAGGCGCTGTTTCGCTTCCATCACATCAGCACCGATGAGGTGTTTGGCTCGCTGGGGCCAACGGGCCGCTTTTCAGAAGCCACGGCTTACGACCCACGCAGCCCCTATTCGGCCAGCAAGGCGGCCAGCGATCACCTGGTGAGCGCCTGGCACCACACCTACGGGCTGCCGGTGGTGCTCACCAACTGCTCCAACAACTACGGGCCCTGGCAGTTCCCCGAGAAGCTGATTCCTGTGGTGATTCTCAAGGCTCTGGCGGGTGAACCCATTCCTCTCTATGGCGATGGCGCCAACGTGCGCGATTGGCTGTATGTGGAGGATCACGTGGAGGCGTTGCTGCTGGCGGCCAGCCGCGGGCGGCTGGGCAGCAGCTACTGCGTGGGTGGAGCGGCCGAGCGCACCAACCGAGCGGTGGTGGAATCCATCTGTGGGGTGCTCGATCAGCTGCGGCCTGAGGGTGCTCCCCATGCGCGGCTGATCACGCGGGTGGTGGATCGGCCGGGGCACGACCGGCGCTACGCCATCGATGCCAGCCGCATCAGCGCCGAGCTGGGATGGACGCCGCGGCACAGCTTTGAGCAGGGGCTGGAGGCCACGGTACGCTGGTATCTCGAGAATGGGTCGTGGTGCCACTCTGTTCGCCAGCTCTCTGGCTACAGCGGCGGACGCATCGGCGTTGCCATGGCGGGCTCACGATGAACGAGCAACCCCGGCGCAACCGCCGGCCGCGCAAGCGGGAGTTGTTGTGTCCGGCTCACCCTGAGCAACGCATCGAGGGCAACGGCAAAAAGTATTTCCTGCATCTCCTCTCACCCGAGGAGTTGCAGGCTCGCGGC
>VGPW01000078.1 GCA_016882545.1 Cyanobacteria bacterium M_surface_10_m2_179
GGCGTTCAACCTGAACGGCTTCAACTTCAACCAGTCGATCCTGGATTCCCAGGGTCGTGTGCTGAACACCTGGGCCGACGTGCTGAACCGCGCCAACCTGGGTATGGAAGTGATGCACGAGCGCAACGCTCACAACTTCCCGCTGGACCTGGCAGCAGCAGAAGCCACCCCCGTGGCTCTGACTGCCCCCGCCATCGGCTGAGGCCTAACAGCCCGGCTGAGGTTGACCCTCACTACGGTTCAATCTCGGTTGAATCGCAAGGCCCCCGCTATCGCGGGGGCTTTTTGTTGTGTCAGGCCTTGATCCAGGCCACCGGTTTGCGGCGGTTGGGGTAGAGCTCGCGGCATAAGGGGCAGACCCTGCCATCACAACCGCGCGCTGTGCAGAACTCGCGGCCGTAAAAAATGATTTGGAGGTGCAGCTTGTTCCAGGCGGGCTTCGGGAACAGCCGCTTGAGATCGGTTTCGGTGCGCGTCACACTCACGCCGCTGCTCAGCCCCCAGCGCTGAGCCAGCCGATGGATGTGGGTGTCCACCGGGAACGCAGGCACACCAAAGGCCTGCGCCATCACCACCGAGGCCGTTTTATGGCCCACACCGGGCAGAGCCTCGAGCGCAGCAAAGCTGCTGGGCACGGTGCCGCCATGGCGCTCCAGCAACAACTCGGCCAGGCGCTTCACGTTGCGGGCCTTGGTTTTGGCCAAACCCAACTGGCGGATGCAGGCCAGGATCGATGCTTCCGGCAAGGCCGCCATCGCGGCAGGGGTGGGGCCGGCCGCGAACAGCGCCGGGGTGACCTCATTCACCTTCTTATCGGTGCACTGCGCACTGAGCAGCACCGCAATCAACAGCGTGAAGGCATCGCTGTGATCGAGCGGCACCGGCGTTTCGGGGTAGTGCTGCTCTAGCCGCTGCATGATCAAGGCAGCGCGCTCCTGCTTTCTCACCGGGGCACCACGGCTTCAACCTGAGCCCAGTTTGTAGGCTCGCTGCAGCGCACTCAGCCCATGGGCAGCAGCTTCGGCGATCTCTTCCGCATCAGCACCTTCGGTGAATCCCACGGCGGTGGGGTGGGTGTGATTGTGGAGGGCTGCCCGCCGCGGTTGGCGCTGGATCTGGAGGCGATTCAGGCAGACCTCGACCGGCGCAAACCGGGTCAGAGCAAGATCACCACACCGCGCAAAGAAGACGACCGCGTTGAAATCCTCAGCGGTTTGCTCGATGGCGTGACCCTGGGCACGCCGATCGCGATGGTGGTGCGCAACAAGGATCAGCGTCCGCAGGATTACACAGAGATGGAGGTGGCCTTCCGCCCCTCCCACGCCGATGCCACCTATCAGGCGAAATACGGCATCCAGGCCCGCAGTGGTGGCGGTCGTGCCTCCGCCCGCGAAACGATTGGACGCGTGGCAGCCGGGGCTATCGCCAAACAGCTGCTGGCCAAAGCCCACGGCACCGAGGTGATCGCCTGGGTGCAACGCATCCACACCCTGGAGGCCACGGTGGATCCGGCCAGCGTCAGCCTGGACGCGGTGGAAAGCAACATCGTGCGTTGCCCCGATGCCGCCATGGCGGAGCAGATGATCGAGCGGATCGAGGCGATCGGCCGCGACGGCGATTCCTGTGGAGGCGTGATCGAGTGTGTGGTGCGCAACGCACCGGTGGGTCTGGGCATGCCGGTGTTCGACAAGCTGGAGGCCGATCTCGCCAAGGCGGTGATGTCGCTGCCCGCCACCAAAGGCTTTGAGATCGGTTCAGGCTTTGCCGGCACGCTGCAACGGGGCAGCGAGCACAACGATGCGTTCCTGCCCACCGAGGATGGCTCCCTGCACACCGCCACCAACAACTCCGGTGGCATTCAGGGCGGCATCAGCAACGGCGAGCCGATCGTGATCCGCGTGGGCTTCAAGCCCACCGCCACGATTCGCAAGGCGCAGCAAACGATCAACGCCCGCGGTGAAGCCACCACCCTTGAGGCAAAAGGTCGGCACGACCCGTGCGTGCTGCCGCGGGCCGTGCCGATGGTGGAAGCGATGGTGGCGCTGGTTCTGGCTGATCACCTGCTGCGCCAACAGGGGCAATGCAGCCTGTGGTGAACGCTCAGCTCACAAGGCTCAGCTCACACCACTGAGCTGAGCCACCCCGTTGCTGCTGGGGGCTGCTGCCGCCGCACTGGTGCTCAGCCGACTCACCGCCTTCGCCATGCGCCGGGCCACGGAGCTGCGGGATGCCGCCGGCTTCGCCTTGGCCGCGGCTTTCGCGGCGGTTTTCACCGTGGTGCCTTTGGCTGCGGTTTTCTTGATGGGGTTGCGGCTGGCGGCGGCTGCCTTGGGCTTGGCTTTGGCGACAGCCTTGGCCTTCGCGGGCTTAGCGGCGGCTTTCGCCGCAGGCTTGGCGGCTGGTTTGGCGGCGGCCTTTCTGGGGGCCGCTTTGCGTATGGCCGGCTTGCTAGGGCTGGTGGTGCGGGCGCGATGGCTGAGGATCAGCGCCCACTCGGCATCGCTGAGGTTGGCGGGCTTGCTGCCGTGGGCATTGGCCAGCTTCGCCGCTTTCTCGATGTCGCTGATCAGATTCTTCCAGGAGGTGGCGAAGCGCTTATCGGATTGCGACTTGGCGCCGCTCTCCACCAGCGTCTCCACCACGCCAGCAGCCGACACCTTCTTGCGGCGGCGGTTGAAGATCTCCTTCTGGAGCTGAGCGATCAAGGCATCGGCCTTGTCGCTGAGCTTGACGGTGAGCTGAGACATACAGAATGCGACGTCTATCTCAGAGGTAGCACTTGAATCTCAGCTTGACAACATATCGAGGAGTTCCGGCAGGCCGGGCTGCAGTTGCCGTTGGTTGCCATCGCCGCTGAATAGGGAGCTGCCGAGGGCAACGGCATTCACGCCGGCGTTGATCCAAACGGGCACATCGGCGATCGCCAAGCCGCCGGCCGCGATGCAAAACGGCAACGGCTGCAAGGGCCCCGCCAACGACGGCCAGTAGCCGGTGCCAAGGCTAGAGGCGGGGTAGAGCTTCACGGCAGGAGCGCCACAGCGCACCGCGGCCGCCACCTCGCTGGGCGAGAACACACCCGGCACCAACGTGATCGCCGCGGCTTGGGCCTGCCGCTGCAGCGCCGGATCGAGGATCGGCGACACGGCGTAGCCGAGGCCAGCGGCCAGCACACACTCCAGAGCCGCGCCATCGCACACCGACGCCGCACCGAGCCGAAGACGCGGGAACTCCTCCACCAGGCAACGGGCCATCGCCACCCAGGCCGGATCGGCGTGCACCGCCAGCTCCACATGGAAAAGGCCCGCCTGCTGCAGTTGCTGCAGCTGCTGGCGAGCCTGAGGGAGATTGTTAGGTCGAAGCACCGCCAGCACAGGCTGGCGGCGCAGGCTCTTGATCAGGGCCGATGGGTCAGACGTATTCAGCCACCCGCACGTCGCTGCGGATCAGCAGCTCCTGCAGGTCCTCAGCGTCAACGGTTTCACGCTCCACCAGCATCTCGGCCAACTCGTCGAGCACCTTGCGGTTGCCCTTGAGCACGGCGGTGGCGCGCTTGTAGGCCTCGGCCACCAGCTGGCCCACCTCGTCGTCGATGGCGGCGGCGGTGTCTTCCGAGAAGTCGCGCTCGGCTGCGATATCGCGACCGAGGAACATGCCCCCCTGGCTGCGGCCGAGGGCCACGGGGCCCAGGCGATCGCTCATGCCGAAGCGGGTGACCATCTGGCGGGCCACGCGGGCCACCTGCTGGAGGTCGTTGGAGGCACCGGTGGTGACTTCGTCCTCGCCGTAAACGATCTCCTCGGCCACGCGACCGCCGAGGGCCACGGCCATCTGGTTGTGGAGATAGGCGCGGGAATACAGGCCCGACTCCATCCGCTCTTCACTCGGGGTGAAGAAGGTGAGGCCACCAGCGTTGCCGCGGGGAATGATCGAGATCTTCTGCACCGGGTCGTAGTCGGGCATCAGCGCACCCACCAGGGCATGACCAGCCTCGTGATAGGCCACCAGCCGCTTGCGCTTCTCGCTCATCACGCGGTCTTTCTTCTCAGGACCAGCCATGACGCGCTCAATCGCGTCGTTCACCTCATCCATGGCGATTTCGGTGAGCTCACGGCGCGCCGCGAGGATCGCGGCCTCGTTGAGCAGGTTGGCGAGATCAGCACCGGTGTAGCCGGGGGTACGGCGCGCGATCTTGTCGAGATCCACGTCCTTGGCGAGGGTTTTGCCGCGGGCGTGAACGCCGAGGATCTGGAGACGACCGGCGTAGTCGGGGCGGTCAACCACCACCTGGCGGTCGAAACGACCGGGACGCATCAGCGCCGCATCGAGCACGTCGGGGCGGTTGGTGGCCGCCACGATGATGATGCCGGTGTTGCCCTCGAAGCCGTCCATCTCGGTGAGGAGCTGGTTGAGGGTCTGCTCGCGCTCGTCGTTGCCGCCGCCGAGACCGGCACCGCGCTGGCGGCCCACCGCATCGATCTCGTCGATGAACACGATGCAAGGGGCGTTTTTCTTGGCCTGCTCGAACAGATCGCGCACGCGGCTCGCACCCACGCCCACGAACATCTCCACAAACTCCGAACCGGAGATCGAGAAGAAGGGCACACCCGCTTCGCCGGCCACGGCCTTAGCCAGCAGGGTTTTACCGGTGCCCGGAGGGCCCACCAGCAGCACACCCTTGGGGATCTTGGCGCCGACGGCGGTGAAGCGATCGGGGTTCTTGAGGAAGTCGACCACCTCGGTGAGCTCGAGCTTGGCACCTTCGATGCCGGCCACATCGCCGAAGGTCACCTGGGTTTGGGGCTCCATCTGCACCCTCGCCTTGCTCTTGCCGAAATTCATGGCGGGGTTACCACCACCGCCCTGGGCCCGGCGCAGCAGGAAGAAGAGGCCGCCAAGCAGAAGCAGCGGGAAGATCAGCGAACCGATCGCCTGCTGCCAGGGCTGGGCCTGCCGGGAGGGCTCCACGGCGATGTCCACCTTGTGGTCTTCCAGCAGCTTGAGCAGGTCTTTGTCGGGGGCGAGGTTCACCACGGCGCGCTGGCCGTTGTTCTCCACCACCTGGGCGGTGCCGCGATCGGGGGCGATCAACACCCGCGACACCTCGTTGCCCTCAACCGCCTCCACGAAATCGCTGTAACGGAGGGTGCGCGGCGCATTCGCCGGATCGGGACGGTCGAGGAAGGCCGTACCCACGGCGATCACCACCACGGCCAGCAGCACGTAGAGGCCTGCATTGCGCCAGCGCTTCTTCACTTGGATCTCCGCTGTGATTAAGGAATGTTAACCGCTCTCAGGCGGCGGACCGCAGCACTTCGACCACGCTACGGAAGGCGAACCACTCGGGGATCTCCTCACCGCTGCGCAGCATCTTGCGGAACTGAGTGCCGCTCAGCTTTTTCACGTGCAAGCCGCGGGCATCGGCGTGCTCGGCGGTCACGTAGCCCTCCTCCTCGGTGTAAACGAGGTTGAGCGAGGGCACGGTTTCCATGCCGAGCTCGGGGGCGTTGTCGCGGGCGAAATCCTGCGCCTGGTAGGGGCCGTAGAAGTCGTCGCCGCTGATCGACGACTTACAGCCCGCCATATCGCGGCCAATGATGAAGTGGGTGCAGCCGTAGTTCTTGCGGATGATCATGTGCTGCAGGGCCTCGCGCGGGCCGGCCATGTGCATCGAGTAGGGCAGGTAGGCCCAGCGGATGCGGGGGTTGTTCACCTCGGCGGCCAGGCGTTCATAGGTCTGGAAGCGCACCGCACCGGAGATGTCGTCGTCCTGGGTGGGGCCGCAGGTGGGGTGCACCAGCACCACGCCCTGATCGCTCACGTTGGTGGCGTCGAGGGCGCGGGTGAACAGCTCGTAGTGGGCGCGGTGGATGGGGTTCCGGCACTGGAAGGCCACCACGTCCTGCCCCTCGGGCAGGTTGGCGCGCACTTCGGCCGGGGTTTTGCAGGGGAACACACGCTGCGGCAGCTCTAGGCCCTGGATGGCACCGCCGAGGTAGTAGCGACCGCGCTCGGTGGCGATCATCTTCACGGCGGGGTGCTCGAGCGAGGAGGTGCCGTAGCAACCCACGGCCTCGCGGGCCTTATCGGGCTCCCACTTGCTCTCCACGGTCATCACCGCCAGCTCCCGGCCGCGGTAGGTGAGCAGCAGCTTGTGACCCACGGCGATGTCATCGCGCTGGGTGTCCATCACGATCGGCAGGCCGAACAGCAGGCCGCTGGTGGTGCGGTGGCTCTCCACCACCGACTGGTAGTCCTCCTGGTGCATGAAGCCGAGCAGGGGCGAGAAGCCACCCACCATCAACAGCTCCACATCGCAGGCATTGCGATCGGAGCACTCCACCACGTGATCCACGCCCGCCTTCAGGGCGTCGCGCTGCTCAGCCGGCACCCGCAGATCCACCAGGCTGCCGCCGTGGGGCGCGATCAGGCCCTTGGGAGAAGCAACGGTGCTCGTCATGGCGGCGGGAGATCATTCGTTGCGGGCGATTCTCCCAGAGCGCCCGATGCATGAAAAAAGGGGGCCATGGCCCCCTGATCAATGCACACACCAGGCTGGAGCTGGATCAGGCCTTCTCGAGGCGGCCGTAGAGCTGGCCGGTGATCTTCACGTCAACGGGGTCGTGGCTGCCCATGTCGGTGTCGGAGGGCTGGATGGCGGTGAACACACCGGCGAATTCACCGGTGGAGGCATCCACCTTGGTGATCGAGAGGTTCATCTCGCCGGTGCCGTCGATGTAGCGCTTGCTGTTCTCGCGAGCGAGTTCATCGTCCTGACCGTTGAGAGCCACCAGGCCCTGGGCGTACTGCACACCGGTGGTGAGAGCACGACCCTTGGGATCGAGGAAGTTGGAGGTGCGGTAGCTGGGAACGCGGTAGTTGCCGTTCAGATCGGTGCTGGTGGTGATCGCACCGCCGTCGGCGGTGGCGTCGAGGTCCTTGCTGGAGAAGGTGAAGGGAACTTCCTCACCACCGGGCAGCAGCACGGTGACGATCTGGAAGTCGATGCCGCCCTGCTCCTTGAAGTTGATGCCGTTACCGCTCACCGCCAGATCGCCATACACCTGGTCGAGGCTGGTGGTGAAGCGGGTGAGGATCTTGGTGGGGGTGAACTGAGCTTCCACACGCTTGTTGGCGGGCTCACCCTTCACATACACCTCAGAGGGGTGCATGCAGATCTCGCGCAGCTGGTATTTGGCACCTGCATCCAGGCTGATCGCCCCCCGCGCCGAATCGGGCAGGGTCGGGCAATCGTTGGCCAGACCGGTGTTGTGGATGTCGTCGTAGGTGAGGTTGGCTCGGTCAACCGCCTTGGCGCCGCCGCTGCAAGCGGTGACGAGGGTGAGACAGAGCGCCAGCACGAGGGCCAGCAGGGGACGGAAACGCATGGGGAGAAGCCGGTCTGGCAGGGAAAACCTCTGATTGGGGGTGCGCCCGCTGCGGATACTACCGGTGCAAAAAGCCCATTCCGCGTACCATGTCGCGGCTCTCAACAACCTGTATGCGAGAGCGGCAGATCCAGACCGAATGAACGAAGGCAGCACCATCGACGCCACCCAAAGCCTGGCCGCAGGCGACTGGGAAGCGCGCCTCAGCGCCGAACTGCTGAGCCTCCAGGCCCTGGCCGATGAGGTGGATGGCGAGCCCGAAGCGCTGCTGCTGCTGCTGCGCCGCCTCGAAGATCTGCACCGCTCGATTCAAGACGGCCCCTTCCGCGCCAGCCTGCCCGCCGACCGCGGCGCCCTGTTCAACCTGCTGCAGGGCATGGAGAAGAGCGGCGGCTGGCCCTACATCCCCCGGCTACAGCTGCGCACCTTCATGGATCTGCTGCAGAACGGCGACTCCGGCTCAGCTCTCGCCGCCTAAGGCACTCAGCAAGCGATGGGCGAGCTGAAGCTTGCCCATGGGCTCCAGGGGCTGCACCGCCTCGCCCGGCCCCAGCAACCAGCCTGAATTGGCAGCGCTGCCGAAGCCCACGCCCGGCTGATCGATGGGATTGGCAAACAGCAGATCGCAGCCTTTGCGCGCAAATTTGGCCTTGGCCTGCGGCAGCACATCACCGCTGTGGGCCGCAAAGCCAAGGATCCGCTGGCCCGGCAGGCGCCGCTGCACCAGCTCCATCAGCAGATCGGGCACCGGCTCCCAACCGCCCGCCATCGCCTCCACCATCGCCTCTGCCAACGCCGCCTTGTCGGGTTTGTGGGGGAGCGCCACGGCCGGCCGGTGATCGGCCACGGCCGCCGCCATGGCGATGGCCTCCACCTCGGGCTGAAGCCGCTTCAGCGCTTGCTGCAGCTCGGCGCCCGTGTCAACCGCATGGGTGTGCAGCCCCTCGAGCCAGGCGGGCTCCACCTGGAGGGGCCCATGCACCAGCTGCACGCTGGCGCCCCGCAACCGCGCCGCCTGGGCCAGCAACACCCCCATGCGGCCGCTGCTGGGATTGGAGATGCAGCGGGCGGGATCGAACCACTCGCGCGTGGGGCCGGCCGTGACCAGCAGCCGCCGGCCGTGCCAATCGCGGCGCCACCCCCACGTGGCCAGGCTCTCCAGGGCGAGCAGCAAGAGCTCCGGTTCGGCCATGCGCCCCGAAC
>VGPW01000079.1 GCA_016882545.1 Cyanobacteria bacterium M_surface_10_m2_179
GGCCACGGCGGCCATGCCGCCACGCTCGGGATCGAGGGCCACCCAGCGGTTGGGGCAATCCACCACCGCCGCCACACCGCGGTTGGCCGCAGCGCTGCTGGCCTGGGGGCGCAGGCGCACCACCGCCGCATCGGCACCGCCGGGGGGGATCACGGTGTTGGCCTGCACCTGGTGGTCGTATTGGCGATACACCCAGCGCTTGGAGGCGATGGTGGGGTCATCGAGCAGCTGCAGCAGGGCCTCGTTCCAGCTGAGGGCCGTGGCGCCGGCGGGGGTGATGCCGTTGGTGCTGGCGGCGGGCAGCTGGGCCTCGCTCCAGCGCCAGTGCGCCTGGATCTCCGCAGGAGGTTCGCTGATCAGCTCGTGGCGGTTGATCGGGGTGTCGTCGGCCAGGGCGCTGGCGGGCACTTCGGCGGCCACCTCACCGTTCTGGAGCACGCGCACGATGTTGTCTTCCAGCACGCGGCCCACCACCGCGGCCTGCAGACCCCAGCGGCTGAAGCTCTGCATCAGCGCCTGCTCGCGCCCGGGCTTCACCACGAACAGCATCCGCTCCTGGGATTCGCTGAGCAAAAACTCGTAGGGGGTCATGCCGGCCTCGCGGGCGGGCACGCGATCGAGATCCAGCTCGATGCCGAGGCCGCCCTTGGCGGCCATCTCCGAGCAGCTGCAGGTGAGGCCAGCGGCGCCCATGTCTTGAGCCGCCACCACATCACCGGTTTGGAAGGCCTCGAGGCAGGCCTCGATCAGGCCCTTCTCGAGGAAGGGGTCGCCCACCTGCACGGCGGGGCGATCGTCGAGAGAGGCCTCGGTGAGTTCGGCCGAAGCAAAGCTGGCGCCGCCCATGCCATCGCGGCCAGTGGTGCTGCCCACGTAAACCACCGGATAGCCCACGCCCTCGGCGCCGGAGCAAACGATGTCGTCGGTTTCCATCAGCCCCAGGGCCATGGCATTCACCAGGGGGTTGCCGGAATAGCTGGGATCGAAGGCCACCTCACCGCCCACGGTGGGCACACCCACGCAGTTGCCGTAGTGGGCGATGCCGGCCACCACGCCTTCCATCAGGCCCACGTTGCGCTCGTCTTCCAGGGGTCCGAAGCGCAGGGCGTTGAGCAGGGCGATCGGCCGGGCGCCCATGGTGAAGATGTCGCGCAGGATGCCGCCCACGCCCGTGGCCGCGCCCTGGAACGGCTCCACCGCCGAAGGGTGGTTGTGACTCTCGATCTTGAAGGCCAGGCGCTGGCCTTCGCCCAGATCCACCACGCCGGCGTTCTCACCGGGGCCCACCAGGATGCGCGGGCCGGTGGTGGGGAAGCCCTGCAGCAGCGGCCGTGAGTTGCGGTAGCAGCAGTGCTCCGACCACATCACCCCGAACATGCCCAGCTCGGCGCGGTTGGGGGCGCGGCCGAGGCGGCGGCAGATCTCGTCGTAATCGGCCTGGCTGAGGTTCTCCTTCTTGAGGGCTTCGGGAACTGAATAGGCGGGGGGGGCGTACTCGGGAGCGGCGACCACAACCAGCGGAGCAGATCAGTTCAGTCTCGCTGAGCGACTCACCCGAGGTCGCCGGTGTAGTTGGCGGGCAGGCCCACCGTGAGGTTGCGAAGCTCCGACAGGCCCAGGTCGCCGCCGGTGTATACAGCCTCCAGGCGCTTGCCCACAAAGATGCCAACGCCATCGAGTTGGCCGTAGGCGTTGCTGCTGATCGAGGTGGATCTAAAGCGCAGCTTGCTGGTTTTAACGCCCAGAAGGCCCACCCGATCTTCGGGGCCAAGTGCGGTGATCACATCCACGCTGGCGCGGTTGCGTTGTGCCTTGGTGGAACCATCGGGGGTGATCAACAGCCAATCCACGGCTCCATCGGCCGCGCTGGAGAAGCGATTGCTGCCCCCGAGACCCCAGAGCTCATCGGCCCCGCCGCCGCCGATGAGGTCATCGTTGCGTTCGCTGCCCACCAGCTTTTGTGGCACCAGGGGTTGGCTGGCACTGGTTTCCACTCCCCAGATGGCCTTGAGGGCCGCCAGGTCGTTGCTGCTGTACCAGGTGGGCCAGGTGGCTCCCAGGGGATCGCGGTAGGCCATCAGCGTCTCCTCGGGAAAGGCGCTGCGGGACGATCGGGCACTCCCGAACACATCACCATCCGAATCATCGAAGGGATGTTCCAAGCCGAGCGCATGACCCAGCTCATGCAGAGCGGCGTAATAGAAATAGTCGGTTTCGCCGTTAAAGGCAGGCGTGTTGAGCATCAGCTCCCAGAAATCCTTCTGAGCGGTGTCGTTGCTCAGCGCAATGCCCAGGGTGACGCCGTCGCCGTCACCGAGGTCAATCTCGCTGTCTGAATAGAGGCGCACATCAGCCTGATCAGCGCTGCTGACGAGGCGAAAGTCGAGGTTGAGCTCCGCATCCAGCTGGCGCACAGCCTCGGTGAAAAAGGCCATGAAGGCGTCGTCGATCGCCAGGGCCTGAATCGTCTGCGCTCCATAGTCCCCACCATTCACCTGCACAGGGCCCGCCGGGCGATGCACATACAGGTCGAGCACACCGTCGGTGATCACCTGCTGGGTGCTGAAGCGTTGAAAATCGGGCGCAATCAGCAGATCCGGGGGAATCGTGCGGAGGCTGATCTCCCCGAGGGCGTGGGACGAACCCAACACGGTGCTGTCAGCACCAGCCAGAAGGCACTGGTAACACACGGCAAACCTGCTGCTCGGGTCGTGTCTTCAAGCTAGTCGGCTTCAGGAAAGCCAGGGGTCTTCGTCGTCGGGCTGGGGCCGGGCTCGACGGGCTGGGGGAGGCTGATCCTCCCAGTCGTCCCAGGCTTCGTTGGCACCACGCCGCTCCGACTCCCAGACCGGTTCCTCCTCGATCCAGCCCTCTAAGCGTTCCTCAAAGCGATCGCCGGCCTGTTGGAACTGGTCGCGCAGGCGCTCGGTTTCCTCCTGGAACTGATCGCGCCAGCGCCGGCCACGCCGCAGGAATTCCTGGCGCACGCTGGCGCGGGCCAACGGCAGATCATCAAGCCCGTTGAGGCCCGTGAACACCTGGCCGGGCTGCTGATCGCTGATGCGCTCGGGGCTGAGGCGCCAGCGGCTGCTGCCGGGCAGACGTGGATCGCTGCGCGACACCAGGTAGTGGAGGATCTCGCCCGTGCTCAGCTCCACCGCCGCATCGGCCACGGTGCCGATCGGTTCACCGCGGCGATCCAGCACGGCTGCCTCGATCAGGGTGGGCAGGCGATCCACGGTGGAGAGGTCGGTGTCGGCCGGATCGCCCTGCACCAGGGCCTCCAACTCACCCAGCCCGCGCAACTGATCGAGCCGCCACGCCCGGCGGCGATCACCGAAGGCCGAGGGTTTGCTGATCCAGCCCAGCAACCGATGCACCGGCGGATGCATCCAGGCGACGGTCCCGGGGCCATGGTCGATGCCCTGATCGCAGCGCACGCGGCGGCGCAGCAGATCGCTGAGCAGCAGTTGCTCCGGCAGGCTCACTGGCGGATCTGCACCGGCATCACCAAATAGGTGAAGGCTGATTCATCCTCCGGCGACAGCACCACCGGTGTGGTGGGGGCATTGCAGCGCAGCTCCACCCGCTCGGCGCCCATGGCCTTGAGGCCCTCGAGCACGTAGCGCACGTTGAAGGCGATCTGAATCGCCTCACCGCTCACATCGGCAGCAATCGATTCGGAACCGCTGCCCACGTCCTGGGCGTCGGCGCTGATCGCCAGCTGACCGGCGGCGGGGTCGCTGCTGATCTTCACCACGTTGTTGTGCTGATCGGCGAGCACAGCCACCCGCTCGAGGGCCTGCAGCAAGCCTTTGCGATCGAGCTTGAGGCTGCGGCCGAAGCTCTCCGGGATCAACTGGCGGTAGTTGGGGTAGGTGCCATCCAGGCTGCGGCTGGTGAGCACCTGATCGGCCCACTGGAACACCACCTGACCGCGATCGCAGAACAGGCTCACCGGATCACCGCCGCCCCGGCTGGAGAGCAGCCGCTCCAGCTCCCGCAGGGAGCGAGCCGGAACCGTCACGTCGAGCTGGGCCTCAGCCTCAGCGCTGTTCTGCAGCCGCAACACCGCCAAACGGTGGCCATCGGTGGCGGCGCACTCCAGCCCTTCGGCATCCAGGCCGATGTGCACACCGGTGAGCAGCTGCTTGGCTTCATCGCTGCTGCTGGCGAACAGGGTGGCCCGCAGGCCTTTCACCAACACCTCAGGGTCGAGCTTGATCGGCGTAGCAGCCTGAGCGAGGGGGAGCTCCGGGAAGTCTTCAGCGGGCATACCCCGCATCTGATAGCTACCTGAGGCGCTGGTGAGCTCCACCTGCTCGCCGCCCTCCTCACAGCTGAGGCTGATCGGGCTGTCAGCCGGCATGCGGGACACGATCTCGCCAAACAGGCGGGCCGGCAGCGTGATCGCGCCACTGGTGTGCACCGAAGCGCTGAGGCTGGTTTGGATGCCGAGGCTCAGGTCGAAGCCCGTAAGGCTGAGACGACCGGTGCCGGCATCGGCGGTGAGCAGCACGTTGGCCAGCACCGGATGGGTGGGTCTGCCTGCCACGGCCCGGCTCACCAGCTGAAGGCTGGCGTTGAGTTCGGCCTGGGAGCAGACCAGCTTCATGGCATGGGCAAAGCGGTCCCCACGCTTCCACAACGGGGCCGGAAGCGCAACGGGCCCAGTGAGCGGTTTCCACGCTTCACCCCATCCCTCCGTCTAATGGATCAAAAGTTTTTAAAACCAAATCCAATCTCGTAGCCGTAGGGCTCGGGGAAACCTTGTAAAACCGGCTCAAGCTATTGCGGCGCAGGTGATCTCGTTTCCACAGGCCTGGTGATTGAGCCACTGAACAACAGGCGCCCGCGGGCTTTTCCGCTGATTCCCGACCATGTGGAAAAGAGGGGGTTGATCGGGGGTGGTGTTGGCGTTGTGTTTCCCGGCGGGAATCCGGTGCTTTTCCGCAGCCTGTGAACAGACGCTTTGGCGGTTGTCTTGCTGATCGGCGGCTCGATGCCAGCAAAAAGCCCCGCCGAGCGAGCCGGCGGGGCTGGGCAACAGGCGCTGGCTGTGAGCTCAGAAGCCCATCACCTTGGCCACGATGTTCGTGTCGGGCTCCAGGCCCGTGTGGAACTTCGAGTCGTTGTGCTCGATGGCTGTGGTGGGGTCCTTCAGGCCGTTGCCAGTGAGCACACACACCACCGTGGCGCCGGCCGGCACCTCCTCGCGCCGTTTGATCAGGCCGGCCACGGAGGCGGCGCTGGCGGGTTCACAGAACACCCCTTCGCCGGCCCCAAGCAGTTTGTAGGCCTCGATGATCTCGGCGTCGGTGACGGCCATGAAATCGCCGTTGCTCTCAGCGCGTGCCTTGAGGGCACGCTCCTTGTTCACCGGGTTGCCGATACGGATGGCGGTGGCGATCGTGTCGGGTTGCTCCACCGTGTGGCCCAGCACCAGGGGCGCTGAGCCGGCCGCCTGGAAGCCCATCATGCGCGGCAAACGGCGGCTGTGCCCTGCTGCCTTGTATTCGTTGAACCCCATCCAGTAGGCGCTGATGTTGCCGGCGTTGCCCACGGGGATGCAGAGCCAGTCGGGTGCTTCGCCCAGGGCATCCACCACCTCGAAGGCGGCGGTTTTCTGGCCCTGCAGGCGGTAGGGATTCACCGAGTTCACCAGGGTGATCGGGTATTGATTCGCCACCTCCTGCACGATCGCAAGGGCGCGGTCGAAGTTGCCCTTCACTGCCAGCACCTCGGCGCCGTAGAGCAGGGCCTGGGCGAGCTTGCCCTGGGCCACGTAGCCATCGGGGATCAACACGAAGGCACGCATGCCGCCGCGGCGGGCGTAGGCAGCCGCCGCAGCCGAGGTGTTGCCGGTGCTGGCGCAGATCACCGCCTCGGAGCCTGCTTCCTTGGCCTTGGAGATGGCCATGGTCATGCCCCGGTCTTTGAAGGAGCCGGTGGGGTTGAGCCCGTCGTATTTCAGAAACACCTTCACGCCCTTGCCGATCCGCTCGGCAATCACCGGAGCAGGGATCAGCGGGGTGGCGCCTTCCCGCAGGGTGATCACCGGCGTTTTGTCGCTTACCGGTAGCCACTTGCGGTAGCCCTCGATCAGGCCGGGCCAGTCCTGCATGGCCGGGCGGGTGTGTCCCAGGCGCCGGCGAAGGGAGGACAACAGGGCCACGGGCAGCAGGGACGGTCTAGGGCGAATCTACGGGGCGGGTTTCGCGGGGCGCTCGCTGCCGCCGCGCAACCCATCGAGCGGCGACTCCATGAAGAACTGCACCAGCTGACTGATCGATTTCGTCTTCTGCAGCACCGCCAGCAGGGCCGGGATGCTCACCTCCATCTCATCCACCGGGTAGGCCTTCACAAAGCTGATGGGGCTGAGCTTGCCGTCGCTGGCCACCAACGCATTGATCACTCCGGCTCTTAACGCCGGGATCCCGGCGTTCTTCGCATACAGCGGATAGACGATCTCACTGAAACGCGCCAGCACCGCTTCTCCCAGACGCGTGCCTAACAGGCGGCTGGCGAGCACCAGCGGCACTGACAGCTCTTCTTTCAGCAGCTTGCTCACCTCTTCCGGCTTCTGCTTGGCGATGGCGAGCACGTCGGCTAACAGCCCCCGGGCCTTGCCGGTGTCGGCCAGGTAGGTGAGATCCGACACGGAGATCGATCGCCGGAAGGCTCCGGTCACGAACACCAGGTTTTCGGCGGCCAGCGCCGCCGGTGAGGCACCCACGAGCCCCAGGCCCAGCAGTGCGGCAACCAGACGCTGTCGCTTGCGTGTAGCCATGGAACATCGATCGACGATTTGAAATCGACCTTAGGCGGGTTGTTGGGCGGGGATCTGTCGGTGGCGTTCCGAGCCGATCAACACATCGCGCACCAGGTGCACCACACCCCGCTCCGCCAGCCCGCGGGCCAACTCAGCCCCCATGCGGCGCAGCTCCGTTTCCTGCAGCAGCCGCGGCACCCGCTTCAGCAGCAGTTGGGGATCGAAACCGGGCAGCTGGCCCAGGATCGCCACCAACCGCTGGATTGGCTCCAGCGAGAGCAATTCGGCGTCGTTGGCGTTCAGCGGCTGGGCATCGCGCAGGCCGGGGGGACGCAGGGGGCGCGGCAGCCGCTGGGTGATGCGCAGGGTGGCCTGCCAACCCAGGGCATCCATCTGATTCACCGCCGCTTCCACCAGCTGCCCGCGCAGCATCCCGGCGTTGGGGGAGAACAGGAAATCGAGCACCTGATCCAGCAGTCCATCGAGATCGAGCTGGCTGCCGCTGGCGGCGCTGCTGATCAGGTTGTCGAGCCGCTGCCAGCGGAAGATCTCGCCGTCGAACAACATCTCCTTGAGGCTGTTGCGCAACTGCGGATCGGGGTCTTCCATCAGCCGGCGGGCGAAATAGGGATAGGCGGCGCCGAGGATCTTGAAGTCGCCGTCCACGCTCAGGGCGATGCCCTCGAGCGTCACCAGCGAGCGGATGATCAGGGCGTAGTAGGGCGGCACCTGGAAGGGGAAGCGATACATCACGCCGCTGAGGTCGTCGGTGACGGCCTTGAAATCCATGCGGCTCACCCCCATCTCCAGGGCCTGGCCGAACACCTGCTCGAAGGCCGGCACGATCGGCGAAAGGTCCACGTCCTGGGCGAGGAAGCCCAGGCTCACAAAGTCTTTTGAGAGCTTGCCGAAGTTGCGGTTCACCAGGTGCACCACCGCCTGGATCAGCCCCGTGCGGCTCTCGCGGCTCACGGTGCTCATCATCCCGAAATCGAGATAGGCCAGGCGGCCATCGGCCAGGGCCAGCAGATTGCCGGGGTGGGGATCGGCGTGGAAGAAGCCGTGCTCCAGCAGCTGCTGCAGGGAGCAGTTCACGCCCACGGTCACCATGTCATCGGGGTCGATGCCGAGCTCGCGCACCGCCTCGAGGTTGGTGAGTTTCACCCCATCGATCCACTCCATCGTGAGCACCCGCCGGGCGGTGGCGTGGCGGTGGATACGGGGAACGGCGATGCGGGGGTTGTGGGCGTGCAGTTCGGCGAAACGCTCGGCGTTGGAGGCCTCGTTGCAGTAGTCCATCTCCTCGAACACCCGCTTGCCCAGCTCATCGATCAAGGCCACCAGATCGGAGCGGATCAGGCCGATGTTGCGGTTGAGCCAGGCGGCGATGTTGCGCACGATGTAGAGATCGAGCGTGATCTGCTCGCGCAGGCCGGGGCGCTGCACCTTCACGGCCACCTTCTCGCCGTTGAGCAACACACCCCGGTGCACCTGGCCCAGGGAGGCAGCGGAGATCGGTTCGCGCTCCAGTTCGCTGTATATCGAAGCGATCGGGGCGCCGAGGTCGTCTTCGATGCAGGCCATCGCCAGGGCTGAATCGAAGCCCGGTAGTTGGTCCTGCAGGCCCGCCAGCTCCTCCAGCAGCAGAGGGGGCACG
>VGPW01000080.1 GCA_016882545.1 Cyanobacteria bacterium M_surface_10_m2_179
ATTTCAACGTGGATCGGGCCGCTGGCGTTGGACAGGATTCCGTGGGTAAAGTTTGCTCCAAAATTGGCGCGTGTTGGAAGGATAAACTTCTTTTGCTCTCCGCTGTCTGGGTTGACCCAGCCGATGATATCGGAGGATTTGCCTGTATACCAAAGCTTCCCTTCTGTATCGATGGCAAGCCCGTGAGGGCCTACGACGCCTTCGCTGCTTGGGTCAACAAAGCTGATGTCAAATTCCCGCAGGATGGTGCCGTTGATGGGATCGATTTCGGCGAGTTTGTCCTGGTATTCGAGGGTAATGAAGAGTCGGTTATTTTGGTCGAGGCGAATTCCGTGGGGGTGAGAGCCTTCTGGCATCTCAAAGAGTTTGATGGCTCCATCGGGTCTGATGTAGCCGGCGCGGTCGTGCTTCTGTTGGGTGAAGTAGATCAGGCCGTTGCGGCTTGCATGAATCTCATGGGTGTCATAAACGCCGGCCTCGTCTGTGTTGGTGCGGATCTGATAGTCAATGACGTCGCCTGTCTTTTGGCGTGAAGCTTGATTGAGGTAGCGGCGGAATGTTTTGGCGGACCAGGTCCCTTCGCTGCCGACCAGCGGGGGCTTGCGAGCGCCCATGGCCATGCCCGCTGTGATGTCTTGAATGATCTCGCCGTGTCCTAATCCCATGGCTTATTTCTTGGCTTTGTTGGTTCATTCTGTCATGATCTTTATCCCCCTGGCGTTTGTTTCGGGATTATTTAATGAGGCTTTGGATGGCCGCTTGAGTTCTGCGGTCTCTCACCTCGGTTGGGTGGGATGGCTGGGGGTTGCGCGAAACTGGTTGCAGTTCTGGATCGGTGGCTTGCCGATCGTTGTCGCTGATGGCTCCTCTTCCAGCCCCGGAACCTGCGCGCCATCTGGAAACCACCGCCAGCCTGGATGCCCGCAAGCTGCGCTTCGAGGTCAACCGCGTGCAGTTGCCGATGGGGGTGCAGGGCAGTTTCGGCGTGATCAAGCACCCCGGTGCATCCTTGGCAGTGCCGGTGCTGGATGACGGCCGTGTGGTGGTATTGCGCCAGTACCGCTTTGCCGTAGCTACGCGCCTCCTGGAGTTCCCCGCCGGCACGCTCGATCCGGGTGAAACGCCGCTATCCACGATGCAGCGTGAGCTTCAGGAGGAGGCTGGTTATAGCGCCAGCTGTTGGGATGCACTCGGCGCGATGCTGCCCTGCCCGGGTTACTCCGACGAGGTGATCCACCTTTTCTTGGCCCGCGATCTCACGGAGCTGCGCGAGCGCCCCGCCGGTGACGATGATGAAGATCTCGAGGTGGTGTTGATGACACCGGCTGAGTTGGATGCCGCCATCGCCAGCGGCAACGAGTATCTCGATGGCAAAAGCATCACCGCTTGGTTCCGGGCCAAGCAGCTGCTTGGGTTGGCATGAGCGCGGAACGCTGGCTGTTCTGGCATCGGCGTGATCTGCGCCTCACCGACAACCTGGGCCTGGCGATGGCCGTTGCGGCCACCCCGGCGGTGACGGGGGTGTTCGTGCTCGACCCTGCCATCCTCGGCGCACCCGATATGGCGCCGGCGCGGGTGTGGTTCCTGTTCGAGAGCCTGCGGGAGCTGCAGCAGCGCTGGCGTGAGGCGGGCAGTCGTCTGCTTGTCCTACAGGGGGATCCGGAGCTGGTGCTGCCGCAGCTGGCGGAAGCCCTGGCCGCACCGGTCGTGGCCTGGACCCGGGATGTGGAGCCCTACGGCCGCGCCCGCGACCGGCGCGTCGCGGCGGCGTTGCAGGCGGCGGGGCGCAAGGTGCTGGTGGATTGGGATCAGGTGCTGGTGGCACCGGAGGCCCTGAAAACGGGTGGCGGCGACCCTTACCGGGTGTATGGCCCGTTTCTGCGCAACTGGCGCGGCCAGGTTGAGCGCAAAAGTGCAGCCGGTTCTGCCCTCAGCGGCGGCCTGGAGCCAGTGGTGGCGCCCGTGGCCCTGGTGGATTTCGACCCGGCCGATCTGCCTGAGCCGCGGGCCAGCTTGTGGGCAACGCTGCCGCTGCAAGCCAACCTGCCCAGCCTCGAGGATTTGGGGCAGGCATTTGAGGGTGCCGAGCTCTGCCCCTGCCGGCCTGGGGAAACCGCAGCGTTGGCGCAGCTGCAGCGCTTCTGTGATGGCGAGCCCGGGGCTGGGCGCGGCATTCCGCTGCTCGGCTACGAACCGGGCCGCAACATGCCGGGTCAGGCCGGCACCTCCGGCCTGAGTGCAGCCCTGAAATTCGGCACCCTCAGCCCGCGCCAGGCCTGGGCGGCGGCCCAGGCGGCGCGTGAGCTGGCTGGCAGCTCCGAAGCGCTCGAATCGATTCAGGTGTGGGAGCAGGAGCTGGCCTGGCGCGAGTTCTATCAACAGGCGTTGTTCCATTTCCCTGAGCTGGCGGAGGGTCCCTACCGGCCCCAGTGGAAGCTCTTCCCCTGGGATAACCACCAGGGCCGCTACGAAGCCTGGTGCGAGGGGCTCACTGGGATGCCGATCATCGATGCGGCGATGCGCCAGCTCAATGAAAGCGGCTGGATGCACAACCGTTGCCGCATGATCGTGGCCTCTTATCTGGTGAAGGATCTGATCTGCGATTGGCGCTGGGGTGAAACCGCCTTCATGCAGCGCCTGGTGGATGGAGATCTGGCGGCCAACAACGGCGGCTGGCAGTGGAGTGCCAGCAGTGGCATGGATCCCAAACCGCTGCGCATCTTCAACCCCTCCACCCAGGCCAGCAAGTTCGACCCCGAGGGCGCCTACATCCGCCACTGGCTGCCGGAGCTGCGCCACGTGAACACCAAAGATCTGCTCAGTGGCGAGATCGCTCCGATGGAGCGGCGTGGCTACCCGGCGCAGCTGGTGAGCCACAAGAGCCAACAAGCGCGTTTCAAGGCTCTGTACGCCGCCTTGCCCAAACCAGGCGGCGGCTGATCAGGCGTTGATTGCCCGTCAGGCGGCGATGGCTGCAGCGGTGTCGCGGTTGGCTGTGGCGCCGCACAGGCCCTGCAGCACCTCGATCACCTGTTGCTGCTGCACGCTGCTGAGCTCCGGGAAGATCGGAAGGCTGAGCACTTCGGCGCAGAGCCGCTCGGTGACAGGTAGGGATCCCGGTTCGTAGCCCAGGTGGGCGTAGGCGGGCTGGCGGTGGATGGGGATCGGGTAGTAGATGATCGTGGTCACACCGGCTTCCTGGAGCTGCTGCTTCAGCCAGTCGCGGCAGCAGGCTTCCGGTAACCCGAAGCTGGCGCTGTCGGACGACGGGGTGCAGCTCTGGTTGCAGGCGGGGGTGGGGCTGCAGGCGGGCACGCGCACCACGAATTGATTCCAGCTGTGCCCCTCAGGGCCGGCCTCGGGCAGGCGGATCGTGCCGGCGGCGTTGAGTTGGCTGCGGTAGCGGGCGGCGATGTTGCGGCGCAGCTCGATCCAACGCTCGAGGTGCGGCAGCTTCACGTTGAGCACCGCCGCCTGGATGGCATCGAGGCGGCTGTTGTAGCCGAGTTCGGTGTGCAGATAGCGGCGGGGCATGCCGTGCACAGCCAGCTCGCGCATTCGCTGGGCCAGGGCTTCATCCCGGCAGGTGAGCGCGCCGCCATCGCCGGCGCCACCGAGGTTCTTGGTGGGGAAGAAGCTGAAGCAGCCCACATCGCCCCAGCTGCCCACGGGCTTGCCGGCCCAGCTGGCGCCGCTGGCCTGAGCGCAGTCTTCCACCACCTTGAGGTTGTGGCGATCGGCGATGGCGCAGACCCGCTCCATATCCACCGGCCGGCCAAACAGGTGCACGGGGAGCAGCACCTTGGTGGCGGGTGTGATCGCCGCCTCCAGCTGATCGAGGTTGATCAGATAGGTGCTCTCCTCCACATCCACGAACACCGGCGTGGCGCCCACGGCACTGATCGCTTCGGCCGTGGCGAAAAAGCTGAACGAGCAGGTGATCACCTCATCGCCCGGACCGATCCCCAGGCCCCGCAGCGCCAGGATCAGGGCGTCGGTGCCGCTGTTACAGCCCACGGCAAATGGGGTGCCCACCGCCTTGGCAAAGGCCTGTTCGAAGGCAGCGATCACACCGCCACCGATGTATTGGCCGCTGCGTAACACCTGCAGAACGGCGGCATCAAGCTGCTCGCCTAAAGCATCGAGCTGCTCGGTGAGGCTGAAAGGGGGCACCTGCATAAAGGCAACCTTAAGGCCCCTGTTCGGATCACCGCCCCGCCGTGCCCTCGGGGTGCCATTTGATGTTGCAGCCGATCGAAGGCTGCTGTGGCTCAGGGATCACTTGGTCGTTGAGCAGTGCTTCGATCGCGGCTCGTAGGGAGCGACCATCCAGCGGCTGATCGTTGCCTGGGCGGCTGGCATCGAGCTGGCCGCGATACACCAGTTGATGGGCGCTGTTGAACAGATACAGGTCGGGGGTGCAGGCGGCGTGGAACGCCCGCGCCACCGCCTGGCTGGAGTCGAAGAGATAAGGAAACCTCCAGCCGTTGCGTTCGGCCTGCTCCCGCAAGCCCTCGGGGCCGTCCTGGGGGTGGGTGAGGGTGCTGTTGCTGGCGATGGCCACGATCTGGATGCGGCCGCTGGTGTCGCGTTCCAATCGGCTCAGCTCGGGCTCGATGTGTTTCACAAAGGGGCAGTGGGCGCAGAGGAACAGCACCAATACGGGCGCCGGCTCCAGCGCTGCACTGCTCCAGTTCTCGCCGCGATCACCCTGGCCCACCGCCCCCTGGGCTCCCCACACCTGCTCGAGCTGGAAGCTGGGTAGGGGGGTTCCCAGCGGCAGCATCGTGGAGGGGGTGAGCACCATGGCTGCGGCGCAGTTCGGGCAGGATGCGGCGATTGTGTCTCAGCTGCCTTGATCCTTCCTGCGCTGCGTCGCTTCCGCTGTTCGGGCGCTCTGCTGTTGCTGCTCGCCGCGGCCGTGGCGGGCTGTGTGCCGGCGCATCGCAGTGCCAGCTGGGCGATTTTCCCGTTGCAGCGCACTCAGCCCCATGACGGCCTGGCGGTGGTGAGCCAACCCGATGGCTATGGCCTGCACATCTGGCTCGAAACCGATACCGCCCAGCAAGGGGTGTGCCGGCCGCGCTGGCTCGTGGATCCGGCCCGGTTGTTCAACGGCAATGGCAGCGCACCCTTCAGTTCAGGGCTGGCGACCCGGGCTGAATTCTTCGAGGCCGTAGCCCGCAAGGACGTGCAACGCGCGCTCAAACGGGAGCTGGAAGCGCTCTGCAAGCAGCGGGCGCCGCGGGCGCAGTGGCAGTGGATCGATCCACCGCGCAAGCCCGCCGATGTAAAGGTGCAGACCTTCCCCCTGGTGGAAGAGCAGGATCTGCTGCGCTCTCCCTATGAGGTGCGCCAAGAGGAGGAGGAGCTGATGAACGGGGCTCCACCGGCTTCCTGAGCCGCGGCAGCCCTAGCCCTCCTGCCCCCAGCTGGCCCAGACCTCCCGTTCGGCGCGGCGCCAGTAGCGGCTGAAGCGCCCCAGATCCGCTGGACCCTCCAGCTGCACGAACGGCTCCACCGCAAGCACCTCCACAGGCAGCTGCTGCTCCAGGGTTTGGCAGATGGCTGCAACCCGGGGGTCTGTGCCGGCGCTGGTGACGATCCCCTCGGCGCCATGGGCCCTGGCGAAGGCCAGCACTTCCTCGGCCACATCACCCTTGCGCAGGCTCACGGGGAGCTCCAGCAAACACTCGTAGAGGAAGCCGATGCGTTGAAGGCTCACGGGCTCGTTGGGGCCTTCGGGGTCGCCGGTGGTGGGGCTGAGGCCGGCCAGCAGAGCGCTGTCGAACACAAACACCGCTGGCCGGTCCGGGTAGGCCAGGAGGGCGGGGTTGGCGGGGCCGAGGGCCTCGCCGTAAGCCAAGAGGATGGGGCGTTGCATGGGTTGAGCTCGGCTCAGCGGCGGCGGGCGGGACGGCTCAGGGCGGCGGAAGGCGCCCCCTGACGGGTGCTGTTGCGGTCTCGGCCGCCCTCTCGGTTGCGTTGATCGACCGCGCGAATCGCCGGCAGCGGCGCGAATAACTCGGCTTCCAGCTGCTCGTAGCTGGCGTCGAACGGGCAGCCCTGCTCGCGCAACGCGCAGCTGCGGCAGAAGCTGCCGTTGCTGTAGCGCTCGAGGTTGCCGCGGTTGAAGAAGTAGGGCTTGTGGCTGAAACTGCTGGCCACCCACTGCCAGCTCAGGTTGTTGCTGGCCGGATCGCCATCGAGCAGGTGGCGCAGGAACCACTGGGCCCCGGCTTGCCAGCGAATCCGCCGCCAGTGCACCAGGTAGGCCGCCAGCCACATGCGGGCGTGGTTATGCAGCCAGCCGCTGGTGTGCAGCTCCGCGATGAAGCCATCCATGCAGGCCAGGCCCGTGCGGCCCTCGTCGATGTCGGCGGGGAGGGTGGAGGCATAGGCCGCGGCGCTGTGGCCGGTTTTGAGCTCCTCCTGATCGCGCCAGATGCCATCGCCCAGCTGCTGCCAGAGGCGCTGCCAGTAGTCGCGCCAGCCCAGCTCGTTGATCAGTTTCTCGCTGCCCTGACGGCTGCGGGTGCGGGCGAACACGGCGTCGCGCACCTCGGCCAGTGTGAGCACGCCGTGGCGGATGTAGGGGGAGAGACGGGTGACCGGCCCATCGAGGAAGTTGCGCCCCTTGGCGTAGCGCTCCGGCTGGAGGCGGTTCAGCAGCGTTTCGGCCTGGCGGCGACCGCCGCGGATCGGGCTGAGGGCGCCAGGGGCCTCTGGAAACAGCTGCTGCAGCTCGGCCTCCAGGGCCTGGCGGCTGTCGAAGCGGCGCGGCAGCTCGCCCGGCTGCTCGGGCCAGGCCAGCGGCACGCCGGCGAGGGAATCGGAGGCCAAGGCTTGCGGCGGTGGAGGCGTTGATCCTGCCGGCTGGCAGCCCCTGGCCGCGGCTGGGGGAGAATCGCCCGATCGCAACCGCACCGGCGTCGTTCCCCCATGCTTCTCGATCTGCGCGGCAAGAAGGCCCTGGTCACGGGCATCGCCAACAACAAGTCGATCGCCTGGGGCATCGCCCAGCAGCTGCATGCCGCCGGCGCCGAGCTGGGCGTCACCTACCTCCCCGATGAGAAGGGACGCTTCGAGGGCAAGGTGCGTGATCTCACCGCTCCCCTGGCTCCCACCCTGTTTGAGCCCCTCAACGTGCAGGACCCGGCCCAGATCGAGGCGGTGTTCAACCGGGTGAAGGAGCAGTGGGGCTTCATCGATGTGCTCGTGCACTGCCTGGCCTATGCCGGCAAAGACGAACTGGTGGGCGATTACTCGAACATCTCTCCCGAGGGCTTCGCCCGGGCCCTGGAGGTGAGCGCCTACTCCCTGGCGCCGCTGTGCCGCTACGCCAAGCCCTTGTTCAACGAGGGCGCCAGCGTGATCACCCTCAGCTATCTGGGCGCTGAGCGCGCCATCCCCAACTACAACGTGATGGGTGTCGCCAAGGCTGCTCTGGAAGCTTCGGTGCGCTATTTGGCCGCTGAGCTGGGCGCCGAGAAGCAGGTGCGCGTGAACGCGATCAGCGCCGGCCCGATCCGCACCCTGGCCAGCTCCGCCATCGGCGGCATCCTCGACATGATCCACAACGTGGAGGAAAAGGCGCCGCTACATCGCACCGTCACCCAGGACGAAGTGGGCGGCACGGCGGCCTTCCTGGCCAGCCCCCTCTCGAGCGGCATCACCGGCCAGGTGATCTATGTGGATGCGGGCTACTGCATCACCGGCATGTGAGCGGCACACTGGAGCCGGAGGACAACCCCATGCGCACAGGCGAGATCCACCGCGTCACTGGTGAAACCGATGTGCGCGTGCAGCTCAACCTCGATGGCACTGGTCGCTGCCAGGCGAACACCGGCGTGCCGTTTCTGGATCACATGCTCCACCAGATCAGCAGCCATGGGCTGATCGACCTGGAGGTGAACGCGGTGGGCGACACCCACATCGACGATCACCACACCAACGAAGACGTGGGCATCGCCATCGGGCAGGCCCTGGCCCAGGCCCTGGGCGACCGGCGCGGCATCCACCGCTTCGGCCACTTCGTGGCGCCACTCGATGAAGCGCTGGTGCAGGTGGCGCTCGACTGCAGCGGTCGGCCCCACCTGAGCTTCGGCCTGCAGATCCCAGCCCAGAAGATCGGCAGCTACGACACCGAACTGGTGAAGGAGTTCTTCGTGGCGGTGGTGAACAACTCCGGCCTCACCCTGCACATCCGCCAGCTGGATGGGGTGAATTCGCACCACATCGTGGAGG
>VGPW01000081.1 GCA_016882545.1 Cyanobacteria bacterium M_surface_10_m2_179
TCCCGAAACAGCCCAGCGGGTGCGCCAGCTCGGCATCAGCGGCGTCGATCTGGAGCCCTACCCCCAACGCGTGTATCCCCAGGGCGGCCTGTTCGCCAACGTGGTGGGCTTCCTCAACCTGGAGCGCGTTCCCCAGGCAGGGCTCGAGCAGAGCCGCGATCGCGACCTGCGCCGCCATGAATCCACCCGCCAGCTGCGCCGCGGCGCCGATGGCACCCCCCTGCCCGATGGCCTCAAAGCCGGCGTGCTCTACGGCGACGACCTGCGCCTGCAGCTCACCCTCGACGCCCGCCTGCAGCAGGTGGCGCAGATCGCCCTGGCCAAACAGGTGAAGCAGTGGAGCGCCAAACGGGGTGTGGCGGTGGTGATGGATGTGCGCAACGGCGAGCTGCTGGCGCTGGCCTCCACTCCCACCTATAACCCCAACGCCTTCTGGAACTACAAGCCGGGCTTATTCCGGGAGTGGTCGGTGCAGGACCTCTACGAGCCGGGCTCCACCTTCAAGCCGATCAACCTGGCGATCGCGCTCCAGGAGAACGCCATTGATCCGGCCGGCAAGGTCACCGATAACGGTCAGCTCACCATCGGCGGCTGGCCGATCTTCAACCACGACCGCAAGGGCAACGGCGTGATCGATTTCCCCACGGTGCTGCAGGTGTCGAGCAACGTGGGGATGGTGCAGGCGATGAAGCGGGTGAAGCCGGCGCGCTTCTTGCACTGGCTGCACACCCTCGGCATCGACAGCACCCCCGACACCGACCTGCCCGGAGCCCAGGCCGGTCAGCTCAAGAGCCTGGAGACGTTCCGCACCCAGCCGATCGAACCGGCCACCGCCGCCTTCGGCCAAGGCTTCAACCTCACGCCGCTGAAACTGGTGCAGCTGCACGCGATGCTCGCCAACGGCGGCCGGCTGGTGAGCCCCCACATCACCCGCGGCCTGCGCTCCGGCGATGATCTGGCCCCGGCGCCGGCGGCCTCGGGCGTGCAGCTAATCAAACCGGAGATCGCGCAGACGGTGCTGAATTGGATGGAAACGGTGGTGGAAAAAGGCAGCGGCAAGGGCACCGCCATCCCCGGTTATCGCATCGGCGGCAAAACCGGCACGGCGCAGAAGGCGGAGAACGGCGTTTACATCCCGGGTGCACGGATCACGAGCTTTGTGGCCCATCTGCCGATCAACGACCCCCGCTATGTGGTGTTGGTGGTGGTGGATGAGCCGAAGGGCGGCAACGCCTACGGCTCCACCGTGGCGGTGCCGGTGGCGCGGCAGATCATCGAAGCGCTGCTGGTGATCGAGAAGATCCCCCCCAGCCGACCGGTGACCGGCAAGGCGCGCATCAACGGGTAACCGCTTGGTGACAGAGCGGGTTGACCTGGTTGGCGATGGCTAGTTTGTGAGCAACGTTCGGCCCCCTGCATGGCCAACCTGCTCGATCAACTGGCCGCCATGACGGTGGTGGTGGCCGACACCGGCGACATCGACGCGATTCGCCAGTTCACGCCACGCGATGCCACCACCAACCCCTCGTTGATCCTGGCGGCCGCGCAGATCCCCACCTACCAAAACCTGATCGATCGTTCGCTCCAGCAATCACGCGAGGTGTGTGGTGGCGAAGCGCCGGCGGAAGAGGTGGTGCGCGAAGCCCTCGATGAAATCTGCGTGACCTTCGGCACCGAAATCCTCAAGATCGTGCCGGGTCGCGTGTCCACCGAAGTGGATGCTCGCCTCAGCTTCAACACCGAAGCCACGATCACCAAGGCCCGCAAACTGATCGGCCTCTACCGGCAGGCCGGCATCGGCCGCGAGCGCGTGTTGATCAAGATCGCCTCCACCTGGGAGGGGATCAAGGCCGCCGAGGTGCTGGAGAAGGAGGGGATTCACTGCAATCTCACTCTGCTGTTCAGCTTTGCCCAGGCGATCGCCGCTGCCGAAGCCGGCGTGACGCTGATCTCGCCCTTCGTGGGGCGCATTCTGGATTGGTATAAGAAGAGCACCGGCCGCGACAGCTACCCCGGCCCTGAGGATCCAGGCGTGGTGTCGGTGACCCAGATCTTCAACTACTTCAAAACCTACGGCTACAAAACCGAGGTAATGGGGGCCAGCTTCCGGAACATCGACGAGATCATCGAACTAGCGGGCTGTGATCTACTCACCATCTCACCGAAGTTGCTCGATCAACTGCGCAACACCCAGGGAGAACTCAGCCGCAAGCTGAACGCCTTCAACCCCGCCCCCACCGAGGAGCAGATCCATCTGGATCGTGAGGGCTTTGAGGCGATGATGCACAAAGACCCGATGGCCACCGAGAAGCTGCAGGAGGGCATCACCGGCTTCACCCGCGCGATCGAAACCCTGGAAGCCCAGCTGGCTCACCGCCTGGGTGAACTGGAGGGCGCGGGCGCCTTCCAGCACGCTGCACAGGAGATCTTCCTGCTCAACGACCTCGACGGCGACGGCTGCATCACCCGCGAGGAATGGCTGGGCAGCGATGCCGTGTTCGACGCCCTCGACACCGACCACGACGGCCGCTTGCTGCCGGCTGACGTGCGCGGCGGCCTCGGAGCTGCCCTGGCCATCAGCGGTTCTTAACCAAGCTGCTCCACACTGGTCTGCAGCCAACCCGAGGTTCCGTTGAACGCTCTCGACACCATGCGTGCCCTGGCCAGCCAGGGTGAAGTGCTGGACGTAGCAGCCGGCCAGCCGATCTTCAGCTCCGGTGAAACCGGAGACTGCATGTTCGGGGTGCTCGAGGGCAGTGTGGAGCTCAGCTGGAACGAGGACAACGGCCAGGAGATCATTCAGGCCGGTGATGTGTTCGGCGCCGGCGCCCTGGTCACCCCGGAACACCGCCGCTACGGCGATGCCAAGGCACTCACCAACTGCCGCGTGCTGGTGATGAACCGAGAGAAGTTTCTGTTTGCCGTGCAGGAATCGCCGATGTTCGCCATCGAACTGCTCGGTTCGATCGACAAGCGCCTGCGGCAGCTCAAGGACTGCACCAAGTTCAGCTAGCCGCGCTGAAACAGCAGCCGTTTGATCACCCGCTGGGCAATATCGCCGTAGCCCATTTCTCCCGAGAGGATCTGGGCAATGCGCTGGGGGGCGGTGGGTCGCTTGATACCCAACTGATACCCCACCTTCGGCACCCGGTAGAACACCTGGGCGATGCGCCGTCCCCAGGCCATCGACTCGCCCCAGTCGTGGCGCATGCGTTGGCTGTAGCCCTGCAGAGCCTGTTCCGCCTGGGTTGGATCACCGGCCTGGCTCTGCACTAAGTAGCGATCGAGCGCTTCAGCGCTGCGCACACCACTGAGCAGGGCCGGGCGCAGCCCCTCAGCCAGGAAGGGATCACAGAGCGAGGCCGCATCGCCCACCGCCACGGCACCGGCTGGGTTGTGCAGCGGGTGGTGGCCATCCCACACCCGCAGGGGTGACTGCAGGCGTTCTCCGGCATCCGGCGGCAAACCGAGGCTGGGCAGCAGTTGGGCCAGCACCGCATCGGCATCCACCACCGTGTTGCCGATGAAGCTGCCCACGCCGATGCTGTAGCCCCCCTGGCGGGGGAAGGCCCAGCAGAAGCCGTGGCGCACCAAACCAAACTCAAAACGAGCCGTGTTGGGTTCCTGAACCGCGGCATTCACCTCCACCGCCACGGCGCTGGCGAACCGGGGTCGCGGCGCCGCCAGGCCAAGGGCACTGGCAAAGCGGGACTGGGAGCCATCGGCCACCACCACGGCACGGCTGGCGTAGCGATGGCCCTCGGCCTCCACGATCCACTGGTTGCCATCCCGCTGGATGGTCTGCACCGGTGCCCCATCGAGCAGCTCAGCGCCGGCCGCCACCGCCTGCTGGGCGATGAACTGATCCAGCCGGGCCCGCTGCACGATCCAGAATGGGGAATCGCCCGGCAGCACCGCCGTGACCGGATCCTCCAGGCACCAGGTGAAACGCACCTGCTCGATCACCTGATCGACTGCTGGAGTGAGATCAAAGGGGAACCAGCGCTGCACCGAGGCCGCCATACCACCGCCGCAGGGTTTCCGGCGGGGCATCGACTGCGCCTCGAGGATCAACACCCGATGGCCGCGGGCCGCCAGGTGATAAGCGGCGGAGGCACCGGCAGCGCCGGCACCCACCACGATCACGTCATGCATGTGAGCGGAGCTCACACTTTGAGGATGTCGGCTTCCTTCTCAGCCAGCAGCTTTTCGATCTGGCTGATGAACTTGTCGGTGAGCTTCTGGATCTTGTCCTGCTCATCGCGGCTCTGATCCTCGGAGAACTCCCCTTCTTTCTCCTGCTTCTTCACCTTGTCGATCGCATCGCGGCGAACGTTGCGCAACGCCACCTTGCCCTCTTCGGCGTATTTGGCCGCCAGCTTGCAGAGGTCTTTGCGGCGATCCTCGGTGAGGGGCGGAATGTTGATGCGGATCACCTTGCCGTCGTTGTTGCAGGTAAGGCCCAGATCACTCATCGAGATCGCCTTCTCGATCAAACCGAGCGAACCGCCATCAAACGGCTGCAGCTGGATGGTGGAGGAATCGGGCGTGCTGATGGTGGCCAGCGACTTCAGCGGCGTATCAGCGCCGTAATACTCCACCTGGATCTTGTCGAGCAGGGAGGCGTTGGCCCGGCCGGTCCGGATGGTGTTGAAGGTGCGCTGGGTGGAATCCACCGACTTGCGCATGCTGGCTTCGAGATCCATGGGTGCTGACAGGAAAGAAGAGGCTCAGGCCGAGGGCAGGATGCTGGTGCCGATGGGTTCACCGCGCACCGCACGACCGATGTTGCCGGCGCCGAACAGATCAAACACCACGATGGGAATGGCGTTGTCCTTGCAGAGGGCGATGGCGGTGCTGTCCATCACCTCCAGTTCGCCGCTGAGCACATCGAGGAACGACAGGCTCTCGTAGCGCACCGCGTCGGCGTGCTTGTTGGGGTCTTTGTTGTAAACCCCATCCACCTTGGTGGCCTTGAACACCACATCGGCGCCGATCTCGGCGGCCCGCAGGGCGGCGGTGGTGTCGGTGGTGAAGAAGGGGTTGCCGGTGCCGGCGGCAAAGATCACCACCCGCCCCTTTTCCATATGGCGGATCGCCTTGCGCCGGATGTAGGGCTCGGCCACCTCCTGCATCGAGATGGCGCTCTGCACGCGGGTGGGGATGCCGGCCCGCTCGAGGCCGTCCTGCAAGGTGATGGCATTCATCACCGTGGCGAGCATGCCCACGTAGTCGGCGGTGGCGCGATCCATGCCGGCCGCCGAACCCTTGAGGCCGCGGAAGATGTTGCCACCGCCCACCACGATGGCCAGCTGCGTGCCGTCGGCCACCACCGCCGCCACGTCCCGGGCGATGGCGTTCACGATGGCCGGGTCGATGCCGTAGCCCAGCTCGCCCATCAGGGCTTCACCGCTGAGCTTCAGCAACACGCGCTGGTAGGCCATCCGTTCGCGCTTGCGTGTGTGTCTGGCCGAACAGTAGCAAGCGTGAGATCCCTTGCCGAGCCAGGCTGGTGGCGCTTCGATAGGGCAACGGCTCAGCAGCGATGCCTGATGCTCAAGGCCCCGATTCCATGCCCGTGCTGCCCACCCGCAGTTCCGGCGTGATGGCCCGCCTCACCCTCTCCGCCGTGGAGCAGTTGGTGGCCGAACCGGGGGGCTGGCGCGAGCCGATGGTGCACCGGGCCCTGCTGGTAAGCGGCCTCTCGGTGCTGCTCAGCAGCCTGGCGCTGCTGCAGCAACCGCCGAGCGGGCAGTAAACACGCGGCCTGCAGGGCTTCAGAACTCGATGCCGGCCTGGGCTTTCACGCCCTGCTCGCGGAAGGGGTGGCGCAGCAACTTCATTTCGGTCACCAGGTCGGCACGCTCCAGCAGGCCGGCGGGGGCACCGCGGCCCGTGAGCGCCACGTGGGTGAGCGGCGGCCGCAACGCCAGCCCCTCCAACACCTGTTCGAGCTGGAGATAGCCGAGCTTCAGGGCCACGTTCACCTCATCGAGCACCACGAGCTTGCGATCGGCAGCGGCGAGGTAGGTGAGGGAGCGCTGCCAGGCCTGCTGCACTAGATCGCGATCGCGCTCACGGTCCTGGGTTTCCCAGGTGAAGCCCTCACCGAGGGCGTGCCAATGCAGAGACTCTCCAAACAGCGCCAGGGCCTTGGCCTCACCCGGCTGCCAGCCGCCCTTGATGAACTGCACCACGGCCACCTGCTCGCCGTGGCCGAGGGTTCGCAGCACCAGCCCGAGGGCCGCGGTGGTTTTGCCCTTGCCATCGCCGGTGAACACCAGCACCAACCCCTTCTCGAGGTTGCGCTCCCCCACCCGCTGCTGCTGCACCTCCTTGCGGCGGGCCATGCGACGGCGGTAGGCATCGGCGCTGGCCTCCGGCGCCAGGTCACCACCCATGCCCAGCTCCGCCGCCGCTTGATCGAGCTGAGATTCCGCGGCGTGATTGGGCTGCTCTGGGGGCACGGTGCTGCAGCAGATGAACTGCAGCACTCTGGCAACCGAAACGGGCTTCAGGCAGCCCGGGCCCGCGCCAGGGCTGCATCCACGGCCTGCTGCTGATCGCGGCGGGTGATCCAGTGGTGATAGGTGCGGGTGTGGATGGCCACCGAGTGGCCCATCATCCGGGCGGCCACCGTGTCGGGCAGGCCGATGTGGATGGTGCGCACGGCCCAGGCGTGGCGCAGGTCGTAGGGGGTGAGGGGCAGGTTGTAGCGGCGGAACTGCTCGGCCACCCGACGCCCCACCTGCTGCAGGGTGGTGTGGCGCAGGTCGGTGCTCACGGGCGGCAACAGGGTGCGGGCCTCTCCCAGACGCGGCAGCTCGAAGCGCTCCACCCACTCCGGCTGGAAGGGCCACACCTGATGCTCACCGGTTTTGCTGGTGGGCAACACCCGAATCACCCGATCGCCCCCGCGGCCCAGGGCGGAGAGATCGGTGAAGAACACCTCGTGGTTGCGCAGGCCGTAGGTGGCCATCAGGCCGTAGGCCAGCCGCCAGCCGGGGTTGGGGATGCGCTCGATCCACTCCAGGATCTGGGTGTCGCTGGGGAGCTGGCGGAACTGGGCCGCATGCAGGCCGTAGCCGCCGGCGCGGTCGGCCCAGTCGTCCGGCAGGGCGATCGTTTCAGCCCGGGCCAGGGCCGCCAGGGCCGTGCCGCACTGCTGGCGGCTGCGGCTGGCGAGGGGATAGCTCTCGAGCACGGCCTCCAGCAGCGGCGTGGCGAGCGGTTGCGGCTGTTCCGCCGCCCAGCGGCGCAGGCGACGCAAATAGGGCAGATAGGCGCTGGTCCAGGTGGTGCGGGCACCGGCGGGGTTGCGGCGGCGGCGGGGGTCGTTGAAAAAACCGCGTTCGAAGCGCTCGATCGCGGCAGCCGCCTCGCTCGGCGCCGGCACCCCCACCGTGGAGGGCGGCTTGCTGCTGCCGCCCCACTGGCTCCAGCAGAAGCTCTGCTGCTGCAGCTGCTGCACCACTCGCCGCAGGGCGGTACTGGCCTGGTCGAGCCCGGCCGCATCGGCGGGATAGCCCAGGCTGATCCGCTGCACCACCAGCCGCGACCCCCCTTGGCGGCAGGGCAGGGGGCCACGCAGGGCAAGCCGCTGCCCGCGCCGCTCCAGCCGCAGGGCCACGCCGCTGGAGGCCAGCAGAGCGTTGTGCTCCCGAAGCGGGGCATCGAGGGGATGGGTGGCGGGGGCGGACACCCAGGCCCTGGCGTGTGGGGCCAGACGTTATCCACACTGCAGCGGATCGGCCAGCCCTGAGCGAGCAGCGTTACGCTCGCCGCACATCACCTGAACACCGCTGGGCATGGCCAAGGTCGGCGTGCTGTTGCTGAACCTGGGCGGGCCCGAACGCATTCAGGACGTGGGGCCCTTCCTCTACAACCTGTTCGCGGATCCGGAGATCATCCGGCTGCCGAACCCGGCCCTGCAGAAACCGCTGGCCTGGTTGATCAGCACCCTGCGG
>VGPW01000082.1 GCA_016882545.1 Cyanobacteria bacterium M_surface_10_m2_179
GGTGTCAGCCGAGCATTCGGGTGGGTATGCATGGTGTGTGAGCTCAGGGGACGGGGGTGACACACCGACCCTGACGAGCTCACACCCCTTTGTCAGCTGAACAACCTGGTGGGACTACACAGCTAGGCCGGAGATCGTTCCGGCTCGGTCTCTGGTGATCGCAGCCGGTGGCGGCCGTGATCTGGCTTGCCCCCATCAGCCACTGGCCCGGCCTGCACCCTGCAGCGCTCTGGTTCCCTTTGGCAGCTGGGCAGCGAGGCCCAGGAGCTCACCACTGCCATCTCCCAGCTAGCCGAGCAGCTGGAAACGGATGATCCCGAGCAGCGCGCTCTGGCCCTCGCCGAGCTGGAGGCGGCCCTACTGGCAGAAGAAGGTCATCAGCAGGCCCTCGCCGCCAAGGCCGATGCCACCTGCTGGGTGATCGAGCATCTGCGCGGCCAGGCGGCCTACCGCCAGCAGCAGGCCAAGCGGCTCACCGATCTGGCCCGCTCTGATGCCGGCCGGGCCGATGCGCTGGAGGAGTCGCTGATCTTTGTCCTCACCCAGTTGCAGCCGGCGGCCACCCGGTTCTCGTTCCCGAACCACGAGATCAGCAGCCGCAAATCCACGGCCGTCTTGATCGACGACCAGGAGGCTCTCGATGCCGAGTGGCTCACTGTCATCACCACCAGCAAGCCGGACAAGACCGCCATCAAGGAAGCCCTCAAGACCGGCCGCCAGATCACCGGCGCCCAGCTCCTCTCCCGCCGCAGCTGGCGCATCCACTGAGGGGGGCAAGCCCCCATCCATACGGGCCTGCTGCACGGGCGGGCCCCCATCCCTCAATCCCAATCCCCAGCACTTTTCACCCAGAGCAGTTCCATGGCAACCGCTGTCTTCTCACCCGAGCAGATCGCTGCTCTCGCTGCCCCCCTCGATCGCGCCAAAGTCCAGACCCGCAGCCAGGCCGGCCGCTCCCTGACCTACCTGGAGGGCTGGCAAGCGATTGCCGAGGCCAACCGCATCTTTGGCTTTGACGGCTGGCAGCGCGAAACCATCGCCGTGCAGCGCGTCGCCGATACGAGCGCACCCTCGGCAGCAGCAACCGCGCCGGCTGGGGGGTCACCTACACCGCCCGCGTTCGCATCCGCGTTGGGGAGCTGATCCGTGAGGGCAGCGGTGCCGGTCATGGCATCGACGCCGACCTGGGCCAGGCCCATGAATCCGCCCTCAAAGAGGCCGAAACCGATGCGATGAAAAGGGCGCTGATGACCTTTGGCAACCCGTTTGGTCTGGCCCTCTACGACAAGCAGCAGAGGGGAGTCACCAGTTTAGCCACTGCGGCTCCCAACGCCAACCCTATAAGCAGGCCAGGAGAAGCGGCTCCCCGGCAGCAGTCCCAATCACCTGCAAAACAGGAACCTGATCCAAGCCTTGACCCGCTCGATCCAGGCACCATCCAGCTGATCCTCGCCGCCGTTCGGGGATTGCCCCGCCCTGCTCTGGAGGGGTTTACCAAGGCATTCCGCAAGCGCTTTCAAGTGCCGGAAGAGGCCCCCTCGATCGCTGATCGAATTTGTCAGCGGCGCCACCACGACTGGATTGAGACGTTTTTGGTGTCGCACCGATAGGTGCGCTCAGCAGAGCAGCACCAGCAGCTGGCCACCTGAATTGGAAGCAGCAGAAGCGACGCACGTCTTTCGCGCCAAAAAGGTATAGATTTTGAACTCTATGGACTTTGAGTTCGACCCGCTCAAGAGCAAGGCCAACCAGGCGAAGCACGGCATCGACTTCGTCGATGCCCAGACTCTGTGGAACGATCCCGACCTGCTGGAAATCCCAGCCCGCACCACAGATGAGCCGCGGTTTCTCGTCATTGCTCAGATCCATGGCAAGCACTGGTCAGCTGTGATCACCCATCGCAGCCAGGCCATCCGTCTCATTTCTGTCCGTCGCTCCCGCCTGGAAGAGGTCCAGCTCTATGAACAGTTCTGAATTCGATCGTCGCTTCGATGCTGGTGAGGCCGTGCTCGGCGCACTTGATCTCGACGCCGCTACGCGGCCCCGCCTGCAGCAGAAGCGCGTCAATGTGGATTTTCCCCTCTGGATGGTCGAGCAGCTCGATCGTGAGGCCACCCGTCTTGGCGTGACACGGCAGTCGATCATCAAAGTCTGGCTCGCTGAGCGACTGGAGCACCGCACTGAATCAAACCTGGGCACAGCCACCGTCCACTGAAAGGCCTCATCACCAAAGGCCGGTCAGCTCAGTCAGCGGCGCCACCACGACTGGATCGAGACGGTCCTGAGCCTCAGCGCTGCAGCAGCAACAGGACCAGCGCAGGTTGCGTCAGAGAGGAATTATCACGACGAAGCACTTTGTATCTGCCTGAGCTCGCGCAGGTCGTCCACGATTAGTTCGGCCGCCCGCTCGGCCGCATCGAGAAAGGGCAACAGGGTGCGATGAGCACCGAGCCACTCCAGCTTCACCACCTCGGCCTCGTCGTGGGCGGTGGCGATGAAATGCCCCCGGAAGCCCGCAGATTCAAGGCCATGGCGGATCGCCGCGTTGCTCTCCAGAGAGGGCAGGGTGCTCACCACCACCGTGGCCGAGGACAACGGCAAGGAGGCCGTGAACTCAGGGTCCTCCGAATCGCCGTACTGCACCGGTAGTCCCTGGGCCGAAGCCAGCCGCAGCGCCTGGGGGTCGAAATCGATGCCCAGGATCGCCAGGTTGTGGGGTTGCAACTGGCGGGCGATGGCACTGCCGAAGCGGCCCAGGCCCAGCAGGATCACATCCACCCGCACCGGGCCACTGGTGCTGGTGCCCAGTTCGCTGAAGGGCGTGGCCCGCTCGAACACCCGCAGCGGCTCCTTCAGCCAGCCGTAGAGGCGCTCGGAGCCCAGGATCATGTAGGTGGAGAGGGCGATGGTGATCACCCCCACCAGGGTGATCAGGCTCACCTCGCCCTCGCCCAGCTGGCCCAGCTGCAGGCCAAGGGCCGCTAGAATCAGCGAAAACTCCGAGATCTGGGCCACGGTGAGCCCGGCCAGTAGTCCGGTGCGTCGCCGATAGCCCATAGCCCCCATGATCGCCACCACGATCAGCGGGTTGCCCACCAGCACAAAGAGCGAGAGCACCAGGGCCGGGCCGAGCTGCAGGCCGGCAGCCGACACATTCAGCCCCGAGCCCAGATCGATAAAAAAGAACAGCAGCAGGAAATCGCGCAGGCCGGTGAGCCGCGAGGCGATCGCCTCCCTGTAGGCGGTGGAGGCAATCGACACGCCGCCCAGGAAAGCCCCCACCTCCTTGCTGAAGCCCACCACGTCGGCCAGGGCCGCCAGGCCCACGGCCCAGGCCACGGCAAACAGCACCAGTAGCTCCTGGTTCTGGGCAAGCCGGCCCAGCAGCGGCGGCATCACCCAGCGCATGGTGGCCGCGGTGCCCAAAACGAAGGCGCTGCCCACCAGCAGCAGCCGGATCGCCTGGGCGGCGATCCCGCCACCGCCCCCTTGCAGGTTGAAGGAGGTGAGCAGAATCATGGCCAGGATCACGGCGATGTCCTGCACCACAAGGAAGCCCACGGCGATGCGGCCGTGCAGGGAATCGATCTCCCGCTTATCGGAGAGCAGCTTGACGATGATGATCGTGCTGGAGAAGGTGAGGCACACAGCGATGTAGAGCGCCGGCACCGCCGCGTAGCCCAGCGCCAGGGCAATCAGGAAACCGAAGAGCGAGGTGAACACGATCTGGCCCAGGCCGGTGGCCAGGGCCACCGGCCCCACCGAGCGGATCAGGCTCACGTCGAGCTTGAGCCCCACCACAAACAGCAGCACCGAGATGCCCACGCTGGAGAGCAGCTTCAGCTCGCTGCCGCCCGACACCCAGTTGAGCGCTGCCGGCCCCACCAGGATGCCGGCAATGATGTAGCCGATGATCAGTGGCTGGCGCAGCTTCAGTGCCACCACCCCGATCACGCCGGCCAGCATCAAGATGGCGGCCAGCTCGTGAAAAACGCTGCTGAAGGTCATCGGGCCTTGAAGCTGAGGCCATGGTGCGCTGTTGCACCTGTGTCCTGTGGGCTCCGCAAGGAAGCGATGCGTCCTGGCCAGCGGGATCGTCCCCTGGGATGCAAGGGTTGCAGGAATGGGGAAGGGGCTGGCCCTCAGATGTCGCCAGCTCTGGGCTCGCACATCGCCTGCACGACCATGTGATCCTCGGTGGTGACGGCCGCATCGGCCGCGAGATCGCGGCAACGGTGAGGTGTTGGCGCCACTGCCACAGGGTGCTCTGACCTCCTAGAAGAGAACCCGGTGAGCACAGAGCGGAATGCCATGGCCCCATCTCACTGGCTTCCCCTCCCCCGGCCCCACGCCGAGCCCGCCACCAGGGTTGTGGAGGCCTTTGGCAGCGATTCCGATCGGGGCCTGAGCGAGGCGGAAGCGCTCCGGCGGCTCCAGGCCCACGGTGCCAACAGCATCACCAGCCGCGGCGGGAAGCCGGGTTGGCTGAAGTTTCGGCTGCAGTTCAACAACCCGCTGCTGATCACCCTGCTGGTGGTGGGCAGCGTCAAGCTGGCCCTGGGCAAGCCCCACGATGCCCTGGTGATCTGGAGCGTCACGGTGATCAATGCCGCGATCGGCTTCGTGCAGGAGAGCAAGGCCGAGAGCGCCATCGCCGCCCTGGCGCGCTCGGTGCAGACCGAGGTGGAGGTGGTGCGTGAGGGGGTGCGCAGGCGGCTGCCATCCCAGCAGCTGGTGCCTGGCGACCTGGTGCGTCTGGAGGCCGGTGCCCGGGTGCCCGCTGATCTGCGGGTGGTGCAAAGCCGCAATCTGCACACCGATGAGTCGGCGCTCACGGGGGAGTCCCTGCCGGTGGGGAAAGGCACCACGGCCGTTGAGGGCGAGGCGCCCTTGGCCGAGCGGATCGGCATGGCTTATGCGGGCAGTTTTGTCACCGCCGGCTAGGGCCTGGGGCTGGTAGTGGCCACCGGTGACGCCACGGAGGTGGGTTGCATCTCCACCTCCCTGCAGGAGCAGGTGGATCTCACCACGCCGCTGACGCGCAAGTTCGGACGCTTCAGCCGCACCCTGCTCAAGGCCATCCTGCTGGTGGCCACCCTCACCTTTGTGGCGGGGGTGCTGCGGGGGCGCGGCGCCGAGGAGATGTTCGATGGCGCCGTGGCGCTGGCGGTGGGGGCGATCCCTGAGGAGCTGCCGGCGATCGTGACGATCACCCTGGCGATTGGTGTCAATCGCATGGCCAGGCGGCGGGCGATCATCCGCAAGCTGCCGGCGGTGGAGGCGCTGGGCAGCACCACGGTGATCTGCTCCGACAAGACCGGCACTCTCACCCAGAACCGCATGACGGTGCAGCACCTTTACGGCGGTGGTGAGCTTCTGGCCATTGAAGAGCTGTGGCCTGCCAATGGTTCGTTCAGCAATGTGGCCCTGCAGGAAACGGTATTGGCTGGCTTGCTCTGCAACGACGCCCGCCCCAGCAGCCAGGAGGGCCTGGTAGGTGATCCCACCGAAACGGCCCTGCTGGTGGCGGCCCGTTCGGTGGGAATCGATCGCCAGGAGGCGCTCAAGCGTCACCCGCGCCGCGATGCGATTCTGTTTGAATCCGAGCAGCAGTTCATGGCCACCTTGCACGGCAGTGAGCAGATCCTGCTGAAGGGTTCGGTGGAAGGCGGTGCTGCAGCGCTGCAGCCGCCAGCTCGACGCCGCCGGCCGGCCCCAGGCCCTCGATCGCAACGCCATCGAGGCGGCTGTGGCGGCGATGGCGGCCTAGGGTGAGCGGGTGCTGGCCTTCGCGATCGGCCAGGCGGATCCGGCCCTCGACCAGCTGGAGCATCACCATGTGGCGGCTGATCTGGATTTCCTCGGCCTGCAGGGGATGCTCGATCCACCGCGCCCCGAGGCCATCAAGGCTATGGCCGCCTGCCAGGCTGCCGGCATCCGCGTCAAGATGATTACCGGCGACCACCTGGAGACCGCCCAGGCGATCGCCCGCCATATGGGGATCGGCGCAGGCACCGATGCTGCCGATCGATCGGACGAGCTACCGGCTGTGGATGGGCGCCAATTGGCTGCTCTCGCCCCTGATGCGATCGCCGCCCTTGTGGATCGCGTCAATGTGTTTGCCCGGGTGGCGCCGGCCCAGAAGCTGCAGCTGGTGCAGGCCCTGCAGGCCAACGGCGAGGTGGTGGGCATGACCGGTGATGGCGTCAACGACGCCCCGGCCCTCAATCAGGCCGACATCGGCATCGCCATGGGCGAAGACGGCACCGAGGTGGCGCGCCATGCGGCCGACATGCTGCTCACCGATAACAACTTCGCCACGATCGAGGCGGCGGTGGAAGAGGGCCGACCGGTGTACCTCAACCTGCGCAAGACGCTGGCCTTCGTGCTGCCGGTGAACGGCGGCGCCTCGATGACGATCCTGCTGTCGGCGGTGCTGGGTGCCCCGCTGCCGATCACCGCGCTGCAGGTGCTTTGGCTGAACATGATCACCTCACTGACCATGTCGATCGCGTTGGCGTTCGAGCCGATTGCACCGCAGCTGATGCAACAACCGCCCCGCCCGCCTGCGCAGCCATTGCTGACGGGCTCCCTGGTCCGGCGGGTGCTGGTGGTGTCGCTGTTCAACTGGCTGGTGATCTACGGGCTGTTCTTCTGGGGTCAGCAGCGCAGCGGCGATCTGGCCCTGGCCCGCACCATGGCGATCCAGGGCCTGGTGCTGGCTCACCTGGTGTATCTGGCCAGCATCAGCCAGCTGCGCTCTGGTCTTGTTGCTTTGCCCCGCAAGGGGTGGCGGGCCCTTGGCCGTGCGCTTGCCGCCTTGTTGGCCATTGCCGCAACCGTGCTCGTCCAGGCCCTGTTCAGTCAGACACAGGCGATGAACAGCTTTTTCAGTACGGCGCCAATGAATCTCCGGCAACTGCTGATCTGCGCTTTGCCCATGCTGCTGATGCTGCCTGTGGCCTGGCTCGGCGAGCGCCTCGATCCCACCACGGGGACGTCACCTCCGGCAATCTCCAGTCATTCTCTGTAGCGCATCCGCAGGTGAAGGCAGCGTGTCGATCAATGCAGGCCTGCTGCTGGCAGGCGCTCTTCTACTGCTGGGGATCGCCTCCAGCAAGTTCTCCGCCCGGCTCGGCGTTCCCGTGCTGGTGTTGTTCCTCTCGGTGGGAATGCTGGCGGGCTCGGAGGGGCTAGGCCGCATTCCCTTTGAGAACTAAGGCCTGGCCAACAGCATCGGCAGCGTGGCGCTGGCCCTGATCCTGTTCGACGGCGGCCTGCGCACCTCGATCGCCTCGGTGCAGAGGGTGTGGAAGCCAGCGTTGGCGCTCTCCACCCTCGGTGTGCTGCTCACCTCGCTGATCACCGGCCTGGCGGCCGCCTGGGTGCTCAAGCTGCCACTGCTGCAGGGGCTGCTGGTGGGCAGCATCGTCGGCTCCACCGATGCGGCCGCGGTGTTCTCGGTGCTGCGCAGCAGCGGCCTCAAGCTGCCCGAGCGGCTGACCTCCACCCTCGAAGTGGAGAGCGGATCGAACGATCCGATGGCGATCTTCCTCACGCTCGGCCTGATCGGCGTGATCTCCGGCACCGCCGATTCGCCCCAGGCGCTGCTGTGGCTGTTTGTGGGTCAGTTCGGCGTGGGCACCCTCGCCGGGCTGCTCACGGGGCGCCTGGCCACCTGGTCCATCAACCGCATCAATCTCGATTACCCGGGCCTCTACCCCCTCCTGGCTCTCGCTTTTGGCCTGGTGGCCTTTGGGCTGGCAGCCGTGCTGGGCGGCAGCGGCTTTCTGGCCGTTTACATCGCCGGCATCGTGCTGGGCAG
>VGPW01000083.1 GCA_016882545.1 Cyanobacteria bacterium M_surface_10_m2_179
TCGCCTTCGGTGATGCCGTCGTAGCTGCCCCAGGGGCGGTAGATGCGGCGGTGGGCTTTGCTTTCCGGGGCGCCTTCGCGCTCCAGGAGGCCCACGATCGTTTTCACGTCCTGGGCGCGGTCGCGGTGGGCCACCAGCACCACGTCGTCGGTTTCCACCACCACTAGGTTCTCCACCCCCAGCCCCACCACCAGGCGGTGTTCGCTGCGCAGGTAGCAGTTGCTGCTGGCTTCGCTGATCACCCGGCCTCTGAGCACGTTGCCGGCAGCGTCCTGCTCAGCGGTGTTCCAGAGGGCGCTCCAGCTGCCCACATCGCTCCAGCCGGCGTTGAGCGGCAGCACGGCTCCCCGATTGGTGCGCTCCATCACCGCCACATCGATCGCCACGTTGGGGCAGGCAGCGAAGGCGCCGCGCTCCAGCCGCAGGAAGTCGAGATCTTCGCTGTCGTGTTCCAGGGCGGCCCGGCAGGCGCTCACCACCTCCGGTGCCAGCCGCTCCAGCTCAGCAAGGATCGCGCTGGCCTTGAACAGGAACATGCCGCTGTTCCAAGTGAAGCGGCCGCTGGCCAGGAATTGTTCGGCGGTGGCGCGATCCGGTTTCTCCACGAAGCGCGCGATGCGCACCGGCTGTAGAGGCTCCCGATCGCTTGCATCGGCCGAGCCGCCTGTGTGAAGCGCTTCGGCCGCCTCGATATAGCCGTAACCGGTTTCTGGTGCTGTGGGCACGATCCCGAAGGTCACCAGCTGGCCGGCTTCGGCGGCGGCCATCCCAGCTTCCACCGCGGCGCGGAAGCCGGCGGCGCTCTGAATCACGTGGTCGGCGGCGAGCACCAGCAGCAACGGATCGTCGCCATGGGCAGTGGCCTGCAGGGCGGCGACAGCCACCGCCGGAGCTGTGTTGCGGCCCATCGGTTCCAGCAGGATCGCCGCTGGCTCCACTCCGATCTGACGCATCTGCTCCGCCACGATGAAGCGGTGGTCTTCGTTGCAGATCAGCAGCGGCGGTTGCAGCGCGGCGATGCCCTCCAGCCGCTGGTGGGTCTGCTGCAGCAGCGTTTCCTCCCCGTCGCCGGCCAGCGCCCAATACTGCTTGGGATACGTGGCGCGTGAGAGGGGCCAGAGGCGCGTGCCGGTGCCGCCGCAGAGGATCACGGGAACGAGGGCGGTCATGGGCGGGCCGGAAGCGGGGGCGTCGGAGCGTGCTGCTATTCCAGCGCAGGGAGGTAGGCCTGCATCCTGAACAGCTCGCTTGAGTGGTTCCGTACAGGTTGTACGGAACCCTGGACTGTTCTCCGCACGTGGCCTCCGCCTAGTCCGACCCCAGCTCCAGCAGGCCCGGCGGCGGTGTGATGCCAATCCAGCCCTCCGCCAGCTCCACCCGCGGCACGATCGCCTCCACGAACGGGATCCACAGCGGCGGCTGGCCATCGCCCCGTTCCACCTCCAGCAGGTCGTTGCCGGCGTGGATCAGATCCTTCACCTTGCCGATGCAGCCACCGGGGCACGCACCTGAGGTGGGATCGCCGCCCTCCAGCAGCCGCACCTCCAACCCCACCAGATCGAGCAGATGGAATTCGCCGCGCGCCAGTTTGGGGCGATCGGTCGCCGGCACCAATAGCTCCTGCCCCACCAGCGCTTCGGCGCTGCTGCGGTCGTTCACTCCCTCCAGGCGGATCACGAACAGCTCCTTGCCGGGGAGCTGGCGGCCGCTGAGCAGTTCCACCTCCGCGGCCACCGCTGGTGCATCCCGGCGGCCTGGGGCAGACCGCAGCCAGCGGCGGCCCGGTCGGGTGAAGCGCTCCGGGAAGTCGCTGAGGGGATTCACCCGCAGCTCGCCCTTCAGCCCCTGAGCGGCCACCACCCGGCCCACCACCAGCAGCTCCTGCTCCTCAGCCATCCAACCCACTGCGCACCGTCAGCCTCGATAATGGCTGTGCAGCAGCGCCCGTTCCATGGCTGAAACCCTGCCGATCCTGCCGGGCTCCACCGTGGTGGTGCGCGATGCCACCTCCATTTACAACGGTTATCAGGGCTTCGTGCAGCGCCTCAGTGGCCGCAACGCTGCTGTGCTGTTTGAAGGCGGCAACTGGGACAAGCTGGTGACCATGCCCATCAAGATCCTCGAGCAGGCTTGAGCGCCTTCAGGGCGGCTCGGGCGGCCTCCTGCTCAGCCTGACGCCGCGAGCCTCCCCAGCCTTCGCCGAGCTGCTCGTTGTTCAACAACACCCGGCTATGAAACCGCCGCGGATCGCCGTGGCGTTGGTTGAGCTCGGTGCAGGCGTAGGTCGGGAGTCCGCGCTGTGCGCCCTGGCTCCATTCCTGCAGCGCTGATTTCCAGTTGTGGCGGTGGGGATCGGCCTCGAGCTCGGCCAGGCTGCGCTGCCAGTGGGGTGCCAGCCAGCGCTGCACGGGTGTGAGGTCGCCCCAGAGGCGATACAGCGCACCGATCACCGCTTCACAGGCTTCGGCCCGCAGGGTGGCCCGGCCGATCTGATCGCCGGCGGCCACCGCTCCGATCCGCAGCACGGTTTCGATGTCGCAGCGTTCTCCCAGTTCCGCCAGCCAGCGGTCGCTCACCAGTTGGGCCCGCAGGGCGGAGCGTTGCCCCACGCTCAGCTGCGGTTGGTTGTGTTCGAGGAATTCCGAGGCGGCCAGGCGCAGCACGGCATCCCCCAGAAACTCCAGTTGTTCGTGGTTGTAGGGCCGGCCGGCGGAGGTGTGGGTGAGGGCGTGCTCGAGGGGCATGAGCTGCTGGTCCGTCAGCGGCTGCGGCGGCTCCAGGTTGAGGTGCTTCAGGAAGGCGAGCAGCTGCTGGCGGCGGGCGGCATCCATGGGCAGCGTGAAAGGGGTGAAAGCAGGACGTAAGCCGGGTTCTGTTCCCTGCCGGAGCAGGGGGTGATCATCTGTCTGGGACCACCGTTACCGGTGGCCTCGAGCGGCGCACTTGTGACGGGACGGGTGTCATGGCCAACCGTTGTCCCTGGGCCTTGCTCCCAGCCGGGGTTTACCGAGCCAGCACCTCTCGATGCTGCTGGTGCGCTCTTACCGCACCTTTGCACCCTTGCCTGTGCACGGGCTGCGCCCGGCCATCGGCGGTGTGTTTCTGTGGCACTCTCCTCACGGTCACCCGCACTGGGCGTTACCCAGCAAGCCTGGCCATTGGGGAGCCCGGACTTTCCTCAACCGACGCAAGCGCCGATTGCGATCACCTCGCCTGCTTTCAACCCCTCATAATGACGGCCTGAGGGGCTGTAGCTCAGCCGGATAGAGCGACGGTTTCCTAAACCGTAGGTCGTGGGTTCGAGTCCCGCCAGCCCCGTGATCTGGATTCGACACTCCGTATCGAGCACTACGGATAGCGGGATGGCGGAAGCGGCCACTGCCGCTAGCGTGGCCGCAGTCGCCACCACCCCATGGCACAGCTGCATGATCTCCGGCTGAGGCTGTTGGTGCAACAGGAAAGCGAGCAGATCGTGGACAGCCTTCCCGACGGGCTTGATCTCTCGGTGATTCAGGCTCGCTGCCTCTGCTGGCTGGCCCTGCTGGCTGAAGCCCATGAGGACAGTGCCAACGACGCGGTGGCTGATGGCGACACCGATCAGGCCATGGCCTGGTTTGCTGATTCGATGCGGTTGCGGGATGTGATCCAAGTGGTGAGTTCGATTGAGATCCCCATCCCCGGCGCCAGCGACGACGACCTGCAAGCGGCTTGATGCCATGATGGGCTCTGAAACGCCAAGGGACTGCGGTGCCGGAAGAGCCCTGCCAATGCCCTGACTGCCAGCGCTTCTACCGGGAGCACGACCGTCTGATCCGGGAGAATCCCACCCTGCGTCAGCAGCAGGAGCTCAGCTGGGCGGCGCTTCAATCCTTCCGCACCCTGGCCGGCCGCGCCCTTGAGGAGCTGCAGAAGCAGCATGGCGACGGCGACACCACCCTCACGCCCGCCGCTGCCTCCGGCCCGGCTGAGGCCGGTGATCTCGATGCGATGCAGCAGGCGATTGCTGATCTGGAGAACATCAATGCCCACCTGTTCTCGATCGAGGCCCTGATGGAACGCATCTTTGATGTGCGGGTGCCGGATCCGGTGGAGCAAACATTCCGGGAACTGGCCGGTGAACTGGCCCCTGATCCGCTGAATGCCGATCGTCTGCGCCTCAACCGCCTGCTGCACCAAACGCCCGATCTGCCGGATCGCTGAGTGCCCGAGCGATCAGTCGGGCGATCATCCCTTCCTGCGTCGGCAGGGATCTGTTGCCACGCCACCGGTTTCAGCCAGGCCATCGACTTGGTGAGCTCTGCTAGCAGCTCTGGGTCGTTGGCGCCGATGCCGCCGCTCAAGGTGATCTGATCCACGCCCCCGAGGCTGGCCGCCATGGCGCCGATCCCCTGGCGCAGGCGATTCACAAACACGCCCACCGCCAGAGCCGCGCCGGCATGGCCGTTGGCGGCTGCGCTGCGCAGCTGGCGCCAGTCGCCGCTGAGGCCCGACAACCCCAGCAGACCGCTGCGGTGATTGAGCCCCTGATCCAGCTCCTCCAGGCTCAGCCCCTGCCGCTGCAGATGCAGTAGCAGCCCTGGATCCACGCTGCCGCTGCGGCTGGCCATCACCAGACCCTCCAGCGGTGTGAACCCCATGGTGGTGTCGATGCTGCGGCCGTTGCGGATCGCGGCCAGCGAGCAGCCGGCTCCCAGGTGGGCGCTGATCAGGCGCGGGCAGGCCGCGGTTTCGGCCAGGTGTTGGTGGTTGAGGCCGTGGAAGCCATAGCGGCGGCAACCCCCCTGGCGCCAGGCAGCCGGCAGGGCGTAGGTGGTGGCCTCCGCCGGCAGGGTGGCGTGAAAGGCCGTGTCGAAGCAGGCCCATTGAGGCAGCGCTGGCCGCTGTTGGCCCAGCCAGTGGATGGCGGCCAGGGCCGGCGGATTGTGCAGGGGGGCCAGGGCGGAGAGGGCCTCCAGCTCCTGCAGCACCACGGGCGTGATCCGGGTAGTGGCGATGAATCGCTCGCCGCCGTGCACCACCCGGTGACCGGCGGCCTGCAGCCGGGGCCACCAGGGGTGGAGCTGTGGCGCCAGCCAGCGATCGAGCTGCTCCACTAGCGCACCATCACGCGGCGCCTCCGCCTGCCAGAGGCGCTGGGCTGAACCAGTCGTGGCCTCGAGCACCGCGGCCTTGAGGCTGGAGCTGCCCACGTTCAACACCAGGGTCAGCCCGTGTGCGTTCACGGCCCGGTCGGCTCCCCTCAGCCGTCGAGGTTGCAGGTGATCGTCACCGGGAAGCTTTCGGCTTTCCAGATGCGCTGGGCGTAATCGCGGATGGAGCGATCCGAGGAGAAGAAGCCGGTGCGAGCGCTGTTGAGCAGCGACATGCGGTTCCAGGCGGTGCGATCGCTCCAGGCTTGGCTCACCTGCTGCTGCACCCGCAGGTAGTCGGCGAAGTCGGCCAGCACGAAGAAGGGATCCCGGCCGGTGAGGTTTTCCAGCAGCGGCCGGAACAGGTCGCCGTCGCCGTTGCTGAAGTGGCCCTGCTCCACCAGCTTCAACACTTCGCCGAGCTCCGGTTGCTGGGCGATCAGCTCCCAGGGGCGATAGCCCTCGGCGTGGAGGCCTGCCACCTCGGTTTCAGTCATGCCGAACAGGAAGAAGTTGTCGGCACCCACCTGCTCGCGGATCTCCACGTTGGCGCCGTCGAGGGTGCCGATCGTGAGCGCGCCATTCATGGCGAACTTCATGTTGCCGGTGCCCGAAGCCTCCAGGCCGGCGGTGGAGATCTGCTCCGAGAGGTCGGAGGCCGGATACACCCGTTCGCCGAGCTTCACGTTGTAATCCGGCAGGAACACCACCCGCAGGCGGCCATCCATATCCGGATCGGCGTTCACCGTTTCGGCGATGCCGTTGAGGAAACGGATGATCAGCTTGGCCAGGTAATAGCCGGGCGCCGCCTTGCCGCCGAAGATCACGGTGCGCGGTGCCAGGCCATCGGCCTGACCGTTCTTGATGCGCAGGTATTGGGCAATCACCTGCAGGGCGTTGAGGTGCTGGCGCTTGTATTCGTGGATGCGCTTCACCTGCACGTCGAACAGCGAGGCGGGATCCACCAGCAGACCGCTCTGGCGGTGGATGTAGTTGGCCAGATGGCGTTTGCTGGCGAGCTTGGTCTGCTCCCAGCGCTCCAGGAAGCCGCTGTCGTGTTGGAACTGCTCCAGTTGGCGGAGCTGATCGAGATCGGCCACCCAGCCTTCGCCGATGCTCTCGGCCAGCAGCTGGCGTAGGGCCGGGTTGGCGAGGGCTACCCAGCGCCGTGGTGTGACGCCATTGGTGACGTTGGTGAACTTCTCCGGCCAGAGGGCGGCGAATTCCGGCAGCAGCTTGGTGCGCACCAGCTCGCTGTGCAGGGCCGCCACACCATTCACATGGTGGGAGGCCACGGTGGCCAGGTTGGCCATGCGCACCGCCTTGCTGCCCTCCTCATCGATGATCGACACCTTGCGCAGCAGCGCTTCGTTGCCCGGATACTTCAGGCGCACGGTTTGTAGGAAGCGGCGGTTGATCTCGTAGATCAGCTCCAGATGGCGCGGCAGCAGGGAGCCGAACAGCGGCAGACCCCACTTCTCCAGCGCTTCAGGCAGCAGGGTGTGGTTGGTGTAGGCGAGTGAGCGGCAGGTGATGTCCCAGGCCTGATCCCACTCCAGGTGCTTGTCGTCGATCAGCAGCCGCATCAGCTCGGCCACCGCGATCGCCGGGTGGGTGTCGTTGAGCTGCACCGCCCAGTGGTCGGGGAATTCCCGCACTGGAATGCCGCGTTGATCCAGGCTGCGCAGCATGTCCTGCAGCGAGCAGCTCACGAAGAAGTGCTGTTGCTTCAGCCGCAGACGGCGACCTTCATCCGTGCCGTCGTTGGGGTAGAGCACCTTCGAGAGGGTTTCGCTGCCCACCTTCTCTTCCACGGCGCCGTAGTAGTCGCCGATGTTGAAGGCGTAGAAGTCGAAGCTCTCGCTGGCATCGGCGCGCCAGAGGCGCAGCCGGTCGCAGGTGTTCACCCGGTAGCCGAGCACCGGCACGTCGTGGGGCACACCGATGGCGTGTTCCTCCGGGATCCAGCGCACGCGGTAGTGGCCGCGCTCATCGCGGTAGCTCTCGGTGCGGCCGCCGAAGCCCACGAAGCAGGCCTGATCGGGATGGGGGATCTCCCAGGGCCAGCCGCCCTTGAGCCATTTATCGGTGATCTCCACCTGCCAACCGTCGCGGATCAGCTGATCGAAGATGCCGAATTCGTAGCGGATGCCGTAGCCCGTGGCCGGGATCTCCAGGCTGGCCAGCGATTCCATGAAGCAGGCCGCCAGGCGCCCCAGGCCGCCGTTGCCGAGGCCGGGCTCCTCCTCCACCTCCAGGATTTCATCGAGCCGTTCGATGCCGAAGCGCCGTAGCGCTTCTTCGGCCGCGTCCTGGATGCCGAGCATCAGCAGGTTGTTGCCCAGCTGCGGGCCGATCAGAAACTCGGCCGACAGGTAGGCCACCACCCGGGTGGGGGTGGCGTTGATCGCTTCGATGCCCGCCAGGTAGCGAGTCATCAGCCGATCGCGCACGGCGTGGCTCAGGGCCAGGTAGAGGTCGTGGCGGCTGGCGCTGGGGGCGAGTTTGCCGAGCGTGTAGAAGAGGTGTTCGGCCATGCCGTCGAACACGTCATCGGCGCTGAGGCCGCTGCGGTCCGGGTCGGCATAGCAACCGGGGGTGGGGAGTTGAAGGCGGCTGGGGGCGTGGTCGTGCATCAGTTGGCCTCGTTGCTGGTGGCGGTCGTCCACTGC
>VGPW01000084.1 GCA_016882545.1 Cyanobacteria bacterium M_surface_10_m2_179
AGTTCAGAAAGATTTAAAGTTCTAAGCTGCATCCTTTGACACACCGCCGCAGCGGTGGTGGTCGTTGGATAACCGGGCGATTGAAGGAGCGGTTGAACGACCGATGGCTTACGAACCAGGCACCACCGATTGCCGCGTGCTGATCGACAGCAAGGCCCAGATCGAAGCGATGCTGCTCAACCTCGCCAAGCTCGAGCACACCGAGCACATCCGCCAGCAGCTGGTGGGGGTTTACAACCAACTCGAGGGGCTGCATGAGCTGAAGCGGCAACGCCGGAGCAGCGCCTTAACCGCCGTAACCTGAGGCCCCGCAACCCCAGGGGTGATGCTCTTCGACAACGACAAGCGCCCGGCCTGGCTGAACTGGATCTTTCTGGCCATCTTCCTGTGGTCGAGCTGGCAGCTGGCTGGCATGTGGTTCAGCCAGCTGCATCAGGGATAGCGGTTGGGCACGAAGAACTGCTCGTTGATCGGCGGGCGTTCGTAGCCTTTGCCGCTGCGGCGGGGCGGCAGTTTCAGGGCCGGTGGGGTCATGTCCTCATAAGGCACCTTGCTGAGCAGGTGCTGGATGCAGTTGAGGCGGGCGCGGCGTTTGTCGTCGGCCTCCACCGTGAACCAGGGCGCCTCCGGGATGTTGGTGTGGGCAAACATCGCGTCCTTGGCCTTGGAGAACTCCACCCAGCGATCGCGGGATTGCAGATCCATCGGGCTGAGCTTCCAGCGGCGGGCGGGATCATCGATGCGCGCCTGAAAGCGGGCCTCCTGCTCCTCGTCGCTCACGGAAAACCAATACTTCAGCAGCACAATCCCGGAGCGCACCAACATCCGCTCGAATTCCGGGCACGACTGTTCAAACTCCCGCAGCTGCGCATCGCTGCAGAACCCCATCACCCGCTCCACACCGGCGCGGTTATACCAACTGCGATCGAACAGCACGATCTCGCCGCCCGAGGGGAAGTGCTCCACGTAGCGCTGGAAATACCACTGACTGCGCTGCTGATCACTTGGGGTGCCCAAGGCCACCACTCGGCAGCCACGCGGGTTGAGCGGCTCAGTGATGCGCTTGATCGTGCCGCCCTTGCCGGCGGCATCACGCCCCTCGAACAACACGATCAGGCGAAAGCCAGTGGCCTTCACCCAGTACTGCATCTTCACCAGCTCCACCTGCAGCCGGGCCAGCTCCTGTTCGTAGACCTTGCGCTCCAAACGACTACGGCCCGGTTGGGGATCGAGATCATTCAGCAACCCGGAGGGGCTGTAGCGATCGTCATCAGAGCTTTGGCTGTGGCTGTGGTGCTTCTTGCCCATGGGGCTCAGCGGCGAGGAAGAGCGGAGGCGGAACGGGGCGGGGCCTTGGCGAGAACCGCCCGCACAAAGCGCACCAGGCCCGCCACCAGCAACAGCAGCGCCAGTAGCGCAAGGGCTACCAGCAGCAGCACCGCCAGCAGTTGCAGCACACCGAGCAACAGCTGCGATAAACCGCCAATCAGATGTCCGATCGCCGTGCTGATCAACAACAGACTGTCGAGGTCGATCAGCTCCGGCAGCTGCAGCAACAGCACCAGCACGCCCACGCCCGCTGCCATCAGCAGCACGGCCTCGAGGATCAGGCGGGAGCGGGGCGGGCGGCGGCGTTGGCGAAACACGGTGCGAGCAGCCGCAGCACTGGCCTTAGGGCTGCCGCCCACCACCCGCAGACCGCGGCGGCGACTCATGGCTCGAGGCTGTAACCGGCCCCTCGCATCCAGCGCTCAAACTCCACCAGCACCAGCTCGTTGGGACAGTCGACCAGGCTGAGATCGCCGACGCTGCAATCACCCTGGCCGCCGTGATGCAGGGAGAGGTGAAAGTGATCGCCGCTGAGGCCGCACACCTCTGGGTCGCTGCGCACCACCACATCCAGGCAGGTGCCCAGACGGGTGACACGGCGGCGCAACTCAGACCAGCTCAAGACGCTCATCGCGATGCAGCAAGTGTGATGGGATTCGCGGCAACGTCAACGGCTGCGTACCGGCGCCGTGGCCGCCACGCCGGATCCCGTTTGCGGTTTGGGTGTGGGCAGCAACGCCACCAGAGCAGCACTCACCAGCAGAGCGGCCACACCGGCCACGGGTGCCGCCAGGCGCCGGGTGAGGGGCAAACGATGGCGCAGCTCTGAACGACGCAGCGGCTGCGGGGCCGGCACCTCCAATGGCACCGCCAGGTTGGGATCGAGCTGCACCCGATCCAGGCAGCGCACCAGATCGGCCAATTCAGCATCATCGAGCTGCAGCGCCAGAGGCGGTGTGTCGGGCTGGCTGCTGCGCAGCTCCAGTTGATGGCCCTGGGCCAGGGGGCGGATCGCCACGGGTTGATCGTCGGCACCGCACGGCCGGGCCAGACCGCTGAGCAGCTGGCGGGCGTAGGGAATCACGGCCTGCATCAGCGCCTGCAGGTGCTCGCGCTTGCCCTCCATCTCGGTTTTGCCAGCCAAGGCCAAGGTGAAGCCCGTGAGGATGCCGATGGTTTGGCTGGTCTGACCGGCGGAGAGATCGGGCAGACCTTCAATCACAAGCCGGCAGCTGGTTTGTTCGTAGCGGCTGGAAAGTTTCATCGCAGGGGTGTGTGCGGGCTGCGGGTCAAGCCGCTGCGTCCATCAGGCTGGCCTTGAGCCTGGCGAAGCCGCCCTGGCCGGCGCTGAGGGCCATGGTTTGAATCAGCTCGCGGCAGAGCTGGGGAGCGGCCTCGGGATCGAGCAGGCGCTGCACGCCGCCGCGGCGCTGGTTGAACCGCTCCTTGAGCAGCTCCTGCAGGCGGCTTTGGAACAGCGACCAGCGCTGCTCGCTCATCTGCGGCGACTCAGCTGAGGAGAGCAAGCTGCGCAGCATCGGGTAGAGCCGATCGGCCAAGGCATTGAGGATGCGGATCAGGCCATCGGCCTCGGCTTCCGTGGGCAGGTCGCGGCGGGTGGTGCGGCGCAGGGGGTTGCTGCAGCGGCGCTTCCACAGCTCCACCCGGTTGGGGAAGAGATCGGTGAGGCCCATCTCCTCACTCAGCCACACCATCGCCTCACCGCCGTTGAGATCGAGGGCTTCGGCGCACAGCAACAACAGATCAAGCCGTTCGAGGCCCCTGCGGGGCAGGGGGCGCTGGGGGTGCACAAGAGCGTCGGCCATGGCTGCGATACTGCCAGCAGCGCCGCCGATCCGTCGACCATGACCGCTGTTGACCTGCGAGCGCTGGTGCGGGACATCCCCGATTTCCCCAAGCCGGGCATCCTGTTTCGCGACATCACGCCGCTGATGCGCAGCCCCGCGGCTTGGCAGGAGGTGATGCGCCAGATGGCTCAGGTGTGCGAGCGGCTGCAGCCCGATCTGATCGTGGGCATCGAATCGCGGGGATTCATCGTGGGCACCGCCCTGGCCACCGCCTGCAACATCGGCTTCAGCCCGGTGCGCAAGCCCGGCAAGCTGCCGGGGGAGGTGATCGGCGTTGACTACACCCTCGAATACGGCAGCGACCGGCTCGAGATCATTCCCGACGGCTTTGAGCAGCGTCCGCGGGTGTTGATCGTGGACGACCTTCTGGCCACCGGCGGCACCGCCGGCGCCTGCGCCGAGCTGGTGAACAGCGTGGGCGGCGAGCTCTGCGGCTTCGCCTTCATCGTGGAACTGGCCGACCTGGGCGGCAAAACCAAGCTGCCCGAGGCGGTGCCGGTGGAATCGCTGATCATCTATTGAGTCAGCGCTTCACTGGTCCACGGTGGTTTGCCAGCTGAGCACCTGATCCAGCTGCTCAAGGCTGATCAAGCCAAAGCGCCAGAGCACTACCGGCAGGGGCGCCTGCTCCAGATCCGATTGCTTCAGCCCCAGCTGCAAGGCATTGTCGCTGAGGCCGAGCTCAGCGCGCAGATAGCGCAGCAGCGCGGAGCTGGGTGGCGGCTGGGGGGAGGTGCTGATCACCATCGCCCCATGCTGCTCAGCGCCAGCGGTGGCGGCAAGGACCATCCGTCATCGCACTGAGGCTGAGGCGCCGCAGGCTGCGGAAACGGGCCAGCAGCAGCAGCGCCAGCCGCCGCAACGGCAGCAGCAGCGGTTGGCGATTGGAAAACAGCCACACCAAGGCATCGGTGGCCAGGAGCACCAGGGCGATGTCGAGCCAGCGGCTGCGGGCATAGCGCGCCGGCAGGTGCCGGGCCGCCAGCCGCCCCGCCGCCACCCGGGCGGCCCAGTGCTGCAGGGCCGCCACATCGCGCCAGCAGAGATTCAGGCCCTGGCCGCCCACCGGATGGGAGCGATGGGCGGCCTCACCCACCAGCAGCAGCCCTCCGCGCCGCAGCGGCCAGGCCAACTCCAGCGCCACGGGAAACGCCCGCGGTTGATCCAGCAGCACCTCCGCCTGCAGCCACTCGGGCAGCGCTGCGCTGAGGGCATCGAGGAACCGCGCCGGCTCCAAGCGCACCAGCTGCTGCAGTTTATGCAGCGGGGCGCTCCACACCAGCTGGAAGGCCTCACCCCCCAAGGGCAGCACGGCGAAGGGCCCCTCGGCGCGGAACAGCTCCCAGGCCTGGTCCGATGCCGAACCCCGCAACCCCACCTGCACGGTGAGGCAGCCCTGCCGGTAGGGCCGCCGCCACTGGCGGATGCGGGCGGCCTGGCGGCGCGGTGAGCCGTGGCCATCGGCAGCCACCTCGAGCGCCACGGCATCGGTGGGGAACGAGGCCGGTGGCACGCCCAGCTGCAGGGCGATGGCTGGATGCTGCTGCAGGGCTGCGAGCAGCTGCTCCATCAAGGGGCGGTGCTCGAGGATCCAGCCCACGGCAGCCGCATCGGCCCGGCCATGGCGCCCCGGCAAGTCGACCGCCTCAAAGCTCACCTGCTGCGCCAGCGAGCGATCGCAGAGCTCGAGCCGCCGGAACGGCGCGCAGGCCGGTGCCAGGGCAGCCCAGAGATCGAGCTGCAGCAGCAGGTCGGCGCTGGAATGGGTGAGGGCATAGGCGCGGCTGCGCTCCAGCAGCGCCGCCGCCGGCAGGGGATCGACGATCTGCACCTGCCAGCCGCTGCGCGCCAGGGCCAGAGCGGCCAGAGCACCGGTGGGCCCGGCGCCATACACACGCGCCGTTAGATCAGCCGCAGACGGTGCTGGAGAACGGCGGGGCATCGGGCCTGGGCAACAAAAAACCGCAGCACCGAACCGGGCTGCGGTTTGAACAAGGTTAGAGAATTGGAGCTGGAGAATCAGCCGATGCCCAGCAGGCCGCGGGTGAAGGATTCACCGCCGAGGGCGAGCTCAGTGGCGAGCAGGGCGATAAAGCCGAGCATGGCCATGCGGCCGTTCAGCTTTTCGGCGCGCTCGTGGAAACCCCAGCCGTTCTCAGCTTCCACCACTTCCATGCGGGGCTCGGTGGCGAAGGCGTTGAGACGGCCGCCGTCTTCCTCGGTCACGGTGGCGCCGCGGATAACGGGAGAAGTGGCTTGGGTCATGGCCTGATCCCTGAAGATCCGTCAACTGTAACGCAATGTTGCGCAATCTTGCGGGGCGTAAACCTGCGGCACGGATGGCTCAGCGCAGCCGCTTCAGGCAGAGCTCCTCAAACGCCGGTCGCAGCAGGTAGGGGTAGTCGCCCACCCAGAGCTTCAGCTGCGGCAACCAGGCATCGCTGAGGGCGCCGATGCGGGAAAAGTCCTTGCGCTCACTCAGCACCAAGCAGCGCACCACCATGCCCCGGCGGATCTGCTTGTGCTTTTTGTCGTAGGGGAAGCGAATGCTGCCGAGGTAGCCCTCCTCGTCTTCCAACTCAAGGCAGAGCCAGGTGCGGCGGTTCTCAACCAGCTCCAGCCGCCCCTGCTTGTCGGTGGTTTCCTGGCGGCCCTCCACCAGCTCCTTGGTGTAGTAATCGGCCACCTCACCTTCAAAGATCGCCGCGGCGGGATAACGCCGCAGAGTGGCGTTCTTGCGGCCGGCCTCCACGATCGGCCCCCACAGCATGTAGAGCAGGAACACGAAGCCCACAACGAGCAGGATCGGCGAGGCCTGGCTGCTCATCGCCACGCCCTGACTCACCAACAGGCTGATCACCCCGCCGATCACGGAAATGAACAGGCGCTGCAGAACCTTCTGGGGATTGCCGCTGCAGGCGTTGAATTGGGTGCCCGTGGCCACCGCCGGGATCAGGCGTGGCAGCTCACCGGGGCGGAGCGGAATCAACATGGCGCCAGTGTCGGGGCCGCGTGGCCTCAGAGCAAGCGCTCGAGGCCATACACCAGCCCGCCCAGTTGGCGCACCTTGCGCACGCTGAGCAGCACACCCGGCATGTAGGCAGCGCGATCGATGGTGTCGTGGCGGAGGGTGTAGGTCTCCCCCGGAGCGCCGAACATCACTTCCTGGTGGGCCACCAGCCCCGGCAGGCGGATCGAATGCAGGCGCAGGCCGCTGGGGCGCTCACCCCCGCGGCAGCCCGTGAGGGTTTCGTGCTCCTCCACCTGCTGGGGGTTAAAGGCTTTGCCGAGCTCCTCCATTAGTTCGGCCGTTTTGATGCAGGTGCCGCTGGGGGCATCGGCCTTGCGGTTGTGGTGGAGCTCGGTGAGCTCGGCGAAGTCGTAGAAGCGGGCGGCGGCGGCAGCGGCCTGCTGCAGCAGCACCATGCCCACGGAGAAGTTGGGAATCACCGCCCCACCCACCGACGCCTTCTCGGCAAAGCTGGCCAGATCCGCCAGTTGCTCGGAGCTGAGGCCGGTGGTGCCGATCACCGGGTGCACGCCATAGGCGATCGCGCCGCGGGTGTGCTCATACACAACCGATGGGTGGGTGAAATCCACCAACACCGCCCCGGCCCCGGGGCCGTCGTTGCGCACCGCCTGGCTGGCCTGGCAGAGGCAGCCTTCAAAGTCGGCGGTGATCGCCACCTCAAGCTCCCCGAGACCTAATTCCAACCCCACATCGGCGCCTTCTTTGCCGGGGGTGGTGTCGATCGCACCCACCAGGCGGCAGTCGGGAGCCGCTTGCACCGCCTTCACCACCTCAGCACCCATGCGACCCAGGGCTCCAGCCACCACCACGGCGATGGGCTGGGCGGCAGCAGGGGAAGCGGTCATCGGGCTTTTGGCAACGGCCTGAGCCTATGGGGGCCTGCTCCCGCAGCTGTAACAGCTTGGGATCAGGGCTCGCAGCCGTGCCCAGGCCTTCGTAGGCTCCTTCACATTGCTCAATCAGCGCGCATGTTCACGCAGGTCCGCTCCGCCTCCCGCCGCGTCAGCCCCGGTGAGGTGAACGGCCGGGCCGTGATGAAGGCCGTGTATGTGGTGCTGGAGCCGCAATATCAGAACGCGCTCACCCAAGCCGCCACCTCGCTCAACGACCAGAACGGGCCGCTGGCCATCGATCTGTGCGGCTATCTGATCGAGGAACTGCGCGACCCCACCAACTACGCCGACTTCTGCGCCGATGTGGCCGAGGCCGATGTGTTCATCGGCTCGCTGATCTTCATCGAGGATCTGGCCCAGAAGGTGGTGGAGGCCGTAGCGCCCCACCGCGATCGGCTCAAGGCGGCCGTGGTGTTCCCCTCCATGCCGGAGGTGATGCGCCTCAACAAGCTCGGCACCTTTTCCATGGCCCAGCTCGGCCAGAGCAAGAGCGCCATTGCCGGGTTCATGAAGAAGCGGAAGGAGGCCGG
>VGPW01000085.1 GCA_016882545.1 Cyanobacteria bacterium M_surface_10_m2_179
GGAAGGCGATCACGTCGTGGCGCACCTCGGCTTCGATCTCGAGGATGCGCTCCACGCTGAAGCTGGCCTTTTCCTTGATCGTGGCCACGGCCTCGGCGGGCACGCGGCCCAGCTCGCAGTTGGCTTCGGTGGCGGCGATCTCCACCTCGAGCCAGCTCTGGAACTTCGCCTGCTCGCTCCAGATGGCGCCCATCTCGGGCAGGGTGTAACGCTCGATCAAGGCCGCCGCGGGCTCACATCCAGACCAATGTATGGAACGGCCCTCAGGCCACCGCGGTGAGCTTGCGGTGTTCCACCTCCCATTGCACCAGCTGCCCCCAGGCCTGTTGCCGCACCCAGCAGCGACCGCCGCGGCAGTGGATCAGTTGAAAGGGGGGCAGGTCGTCGGGCTGGTTGCGCAGTTTCACGAAGCTGCCCGGTTGGAGCAGTTCCACCACGTTCGATTGCTGGCGCGGCATGGGGGATCCCCTGTGCTGAGGCTCATCCTCCGGAGTGTTCCCAGGATTTGCGGCGCAGTGCCTGTTTTTGTTCGGTTTCCTCTGTGCTTTTGTGACAGCACACCAGCACGCCGCCGCTGATGGGCCGCAAGCAACGCCTGGATCTGCAGCTGGTGGAGCTGGGTCTGGCGGCGAGCCGGCAGCAGGCGCAGCAGTTGATTCGCGCCGGCAAGGTGCGCAGCGGCGATCGCGTACTCGATAAACCCGGCCTTGAGGTGTTGCCGGAGATGCCGTTCGAGGTGGAGCAGCCGCCCCGCTTTGTGTCGCGCGGGGGCGAAAAGCTGCTCGCTGCCCTGGAGACGTTTCCGATCAGCGCGGCCGGGCGGGTTTGCCTCGATGGCGGCATCTCCACCGGCGGCTTCAGCGATTGCCTGCTGCAGCACGGCGCCACCCGGGTGTACGGCGTGGATGTGGGCTACGGCCAGACCGCCTGGAGCCTGCGCACTGATCCGCGCCTGGTGCTGAAGGAACGCACCAACCTGCGCCACCTCGAGCCGGCAGATCTTTACAGCGAGGGGGATCCCTGGCCGGATCTGGCGGTGGCGGATGTGTCGTTCATCCGGCTGGCGCTGGTGCTGCCCGCCATCGGCCGCCTGCTGCAGCCCGAGCGGCGCGAGGCGCTGCTGCTGGTGAAGCCGCAGTTTGAGGTAGGCAAAGAGCGGGTGGGCAAAGGAGGCGTGGTGCGCGACCCGCTCGCCCACGGCGATGCGATTGAGGGTGTGATCGTGGCAGCTGCGGCGGAGGGATGGAGCGCCTGCGGGATTACCGCCTCGCCCATCACCGGTCCGGCCGGCAACCACGAATACCTGCTCTGGCTGCGCAGTGGCGCCTGGCCTGAGGCCGGAGCCGCCCCCGATGGAGCGGCGATCCGGAAACTGGTGGCGGCCACGCTGGGCAGCTGAGCCTCAGATGGCGCTGCTGTCGCGGTCGCCGGTGCGGATGCGGATCACGGAATCCACGGGGCTGATGAAGATCTTGCCGTCGCCGATCTCGCCGGTGCGGGCCGCTTCCTGAATGGCGCCCACCACGGTTTCCACCTGGGCGTCGTCCACCACGATTTCCAGCTTGAGCTTCTGCAGGAACTCCACGGTGAACTCGGAACCGCGGTAGCGCTCCACCTGGCCCTTCTGGCGACCGAAACCACGGACCTCGCTCACGGTCATGCCGACGATGCCGGCAATCACGAGCGCCAGCTTGACGTCTTCAAGCTTGAACGGGCGAATGATGGCCTCAACTTTTTTCATGGCTGCGGGAGTGGCTGGGAAAGCTCAGACGGGGACAGTCTCTCAGGAATTCTGGGAGCAGCAAAGGGGAATGGATCCCACGGGGGCCATTAGGCCGCAGCTTTTCGGCCGCTGGGGTGACCGTTGCTACCGCTGGCCCGCTGCGTAGCATCCGGGCCACAGCAGCCCCGGCCCCAATGACAGCGACTCCTCTCTATGGCGAGCGTGCCATCGCCGAGGCGGAACTGATCTGCTTCGACAATCCCCGTCCGGGTCGGGCCTACGAAGTGGCGATCACCCTGCCGGAATTCACCTGCAAGTGTCCCTTCTCCGGCTACCCCGATTTCGCAACCCTGCGGCTGCTGTATCAGCCGGGCCCGCGGGTGATGGAGCTCAAGGCGATCAAGCTCTACGTGAACAGCTACCGCGACCGCTCCATCTCCCATGAGGAGGTGACCAACCGCATCCTCGATGACTTCGTGGCCGCCTGCGAGCCGGTGTGGATGCAGCTGGAGGCCGATTTCAATCCCCGCGGCAACGTGCACACGGTGATCCGCGCCACCCACGGCAGCCGTCAGCCCTGCTGAAGCTCAGCCAGCAGCTGGGGCAGTTCCCGTGAGAAGGCCGCGAGGTTGCGGTTGCACAGGCCGGCCACATGCAGCTTGTGCTGATCCGGTTCGGCGATGGCCCAGAGCTGGCGGGTGGCGATCAGGCTCAGGGCCCCGCCCGCCAGGGCGATGGCAAAGCCTGCGTAAACCAGCGGCACGCCCGGATCGCGTTTGAGTAGCAGACCGCTGGCGGGCACCACGCCGGCGATCTTCAAGGGGATGCCGGCGATCTCCTCGGCGCTGCCACCCGGCACCAGCGTGCCCAGGATCTCCGCCTCCGCTGAATACACCGTGATCGGCCCTTCCTCGCTGGAGAGGGCCAGCAACACGGGGTTGCTGCCATCGGGGCGGGTGGGCAGCACGATCCCCCACACCTGCTCGCCCAGCTGCGGGAAGCTCTGCAGCGGCAGCTCGAGGATGGGGCTCTGCCCCAGCTGCACCTGAATCGCCGATAGGGCCCAGTCGGCTTGATACACGGTCATCCCCTGAAAACGCAGGGGGTGGTTCACGCTGATCTCGCGGTTGCTGGCTGGCAGCGCCGTCTCGGCGCTGGGATCACCGGGCTGCAGCCGCAGCTGGGAGCGGAACTGCTCGGGCCGACCGGCCGGGTCGCGTTCAATCCCGAAGCCTTCCAGTGCCACGGTGAGCTGGGTCTGGCCGCGGCTGTTGAGCAGCTCCAGCTCATTGCCGGGAGCCAGAAAACGCTCTAACCGCTGGCCTCCCAGCGATCCCCAGGCCGCACCCACCATCAGCACCACCAAGCCGGCGTGCACCAGCAGGGGCCCCACCCGGCCGCTGACGCCGCGCCGCGCCGCCAGGCGATGGGCTTGGGGCTGCACCTGCCAGCCCCGCTGGATCAGGAGCTCCTGCAGCTGGCCCAGTTGGCCCTCAGCATTGGCGCTGCTCAGGGTTTCCGCCAGGGTGAGCTTGCTCAGCTGGCGGGGGCTGCTGTAGTCGATCCAGCGCAGGGCGGCCTGCAGGGCCGGCCACTGGCGCCGCACGCTGCAGAGGATCAGCGACAGCCCCAGCCAGGTCAGCAAGCCCAGGAACCAGCTGCTCGAATACACATGGTCGAGCTGCAGGGCCAGGATCTGATCCCCGTTCAGCAGCCCCAGCCACGGTTCAGCGTCGTAAACCCGGTGGTAGAGCGCGCTGCTCTCCTTCTGGGGCACCAGGGTGCCGAGGCCACTGGCCACGGCGATCACGATCAGCAGCCCGATGGCCAGCCGTAGGTCGGAGATCCAGGCGATCAGGCGTTTCATCCCAGACGGGCGAGCAAGGTGAGTGTGCCGGTGGCCAGGAGCACCACGCCGCTGATGGGAGGCACCCACTGGCCCAGGGCGCGCAGGGCGAGCAGCCGGGGCACCCAGGCGGCGGCGATCCCGGCGAGTAGCAGGGGCATCACCTGGCCGGCGGCGAAGGCCGTGAGCAACACCACGCCGGCCAACGGTGAGCCGGCCTCGGCAATCCAGGCCAGCAGCACCGCCAACACCGGCGTGGTGCAGGGTGAGGCCGCCAGGCCGAAGGCGAGACCGGCCGCCAGCGGTGCCAGGGCGGCGGGCACCCGTTCACGCCAACGTTCCGGATCCGGCCCCGCGGGCAGTTGCAGCGGCAGCAGGCCCAGCAGATTGAGCCCCATCAACACCGCCAGCAGCGCCACCAGCGTGGGGATCAGCCCCGGCACCTGGCCATAGATGCGGCCCAGGGCGCCGCTGGCCAGGCCCAGCAGCACCAGCGATGCCACGATGCCGCCGCTGAAGCTGAGGCTGCGCAGCCAGGGGCGCTCCAGGCCGTCGTTGAATCCCGCCAGGTAGGCGAGCGTGACCGGCAGCAGCGACAGCGAACAGGGGCCGAGGCTGGTGAGCAAGCCGCCGGCGAACACCAGAAGCAGCGTGAGCGGGCCGGGATGGGCGAGGGAGCTGCTGAGCAGCTGTTCACCGCTGCGGGCCCAATCAGCCAGGGCCGGAGCCACCATCCGGGTTTTCCGCTGCGCAGTCGGGTCAGCCTATCGAGAGGCTCTCCCGGCCTGAGCGCAGCCGCTCATCGCGCCGGCGCGGCCGGCCCGGCTCCAGGCCGGCCCCCTCCAGGGAGCAACGCAGCAGCAGGCCGGCGGTGAGCAGGCTCGAGAGCAGCGAATTACCGCCGTAGCTGATCATCGGCAGCGGCAGCCCGGTGGTGGGCATCGCGCCGCTGGCCACGGCGATGTTGAGAATCGACTGGCCCACCAGCAGGGCGGTGCAGCCGATCGCCACCAGCCGCTGTTGGTTGCTGCGGCAGCTCAGGGCGATCCGCAGACCCACAAAGCCGAACAGCAGCAGAAACAACAGCAGCAACACCGAGCCCACGTAGCCGAACTCCTCGGCGAACACCGCAAAGATGAAATCGGTGCTCTGGATCGGCAGATACTGCAATTTCTGGGTGGAGAGGCCGTAGCCCTCCCCCCAGAAGCCCCCGGAGCCAATGGCGAGCAGGCTTTGCACCAGTTGGTAGCCATCGCCCTGGGCATCCTTCCAGGGGTTGAGGAAGGAGGTCACCCGCACCCGTTGGTAGTCGTTGAGCGAGATGCTGCCGATGGCCACCGCCAGGCCTGCACCGGCGCTGCCGAGCATCGCCCAGAGGGGCAGGCCTGAGCCCAGGGCCATCAACCAGAGCAGGATTCCGCAGAGGGAGGCGGTGCTGAGGTTGGGCTGCTTGAGGATCAGGCCCAGGGTGACGGCAAACACCCCCAGCCAGATCACTTTTTGATCGGAGGCGATGCGGCTCCAGTGGGAGAACAGCGCTGCCCCCTGCAGCACCAGGAAGGGTTTGATCAATTCGGTGGGCTGGAGCTGGATCGGCCCAATCACCAGCCAGCGACTGGCGCCGTTCACCGTGCTGCCGATCACGAGCGTGAGCGCCACCAGCACCATGCCCACCAGTAACGCCGGCCCGGCCATGCGCAACCAGCGGCGCAGATTCAGCCGCAGCCCGAGGTAGAGCAGCCCCCAGCTGGCCACCAGCCAGATCGCCTGCCGCTTGAGGTAGTAGCTGGGATCACCCATTTCCCGGGCCGCCACCCACCAGCTGGCCGAACCGAGCACCACCAGCCCCAGCAGGCACCACAGCGCCACCATGCCCAGCAGCAGCCGTGCTTCTGCCGGCCAATGGTCGAAGGGCACGGGCAGGAATGCTGGACGGGGTGCTGGGTTGGCGGTGCGGGCCAAATCAATGCCGGAATGAGACACCGACTATCCCGTATTTCCCAGGGGCCTGCCAACAAAAAAGCCCGGCAAAGCCGGGCTGGACGAGAGTGGATTCGGCTCTGAAGATCAGTTGCCCACGTTCACCTGACGGCGACCGGAGACCAGTTCAACCTTCAGGATCTTGCCGCCCTGCTTCATGATTCGCTGCTGCTCAGCGAACCAGCTCTCGTAAGGCACCCACTTGGTGAAGAAGGTGTTCTGCAGCTCGCGCTGGGAACGGGCCTTCTCCGGGCAGGGGATGCAGGCGGTGACTTTGAACAGGCGCATGGGTGGATCCTCGCAGAGTGCCGAAGGCAGGGATCAGTTACCCAGGCCGGAGCTGATGTAGTCGAAGTACACGCCCATCTCACGACCGGCGTCGGGACCCACCAGGGAAGCGGTGACTTCCTTCATGGCCTGGATCGACTGCACGGTGGCGCCGATGGGCACGCCCAGGGAGTTGTAGGTCTCCTTGAGGCCGTTCAGCACGCGCTCGTCGAGGATCGAGGTGTCACCGGCCAGCATGGCGTAGGTGGCGTAGCGCAGGTAGTAGTCGAGGTCGCGGATGCAGGCTGCATAGCGACGGGTGGTGTACATGTTGCCGCCCGGACGGGTGATGTCCGAGTACAGCAGCGACTTGGCGACGGCTTCCTTGATGATGGCCGAGGCGTTGGCGCTGATGGTGGCAGCGGCACGCACGCGCAGCTCACCGCTGGCGAAGTACTGCTCCAGGCGACCCATGGAGGAGGTGTCCAGGTAGAGACCCTGAACGTCGGCCTGGTTGATGACGTTGGTGATGGCGTCTTGCATGGAACCTGATGAAAGAGGCGGTGATTAGAGAAGAGAGATCCTCAGGAGAGGGCGCCGACGACGTAGTCGAAGTAGAAGCCAGCCTCTTCGGCATCACCACCGGTGAGCAGGCCCATGGCGGCGTTCTTCATCTCGCGCACGGCCTCGGCCATGGCTTCGAGGGGGGTGCCCAGGGAGCGGTACATCTCCTTGGCGCCGATGATGCCGATCTCTTCGATCGGGGTCACATCGCCGGCGATGATGCCGTAGGTCACCAGGCGCAGGTAGTAGTCCATGTCGCGCAGGCAGGACGCGGTCATCTCCTCGCCGTAGGCGTTGCCGCCGGGGGAGATGACGTCGGGGCGCTTCTGGAACAGAGCGCCGCCAGCGGTCTTAACGATGCGCTCGCGGCTCTCGGCCAGGACCTGGGCCACGCGAAGACGACGCTGACCGCCGCTCACGAAAGCCTTGATCTGGTCGAGTTCGCCAGGGCTGAGGTAGCGGGCTTCGGCGTCCGCGTTGATGATCGAGTTGGAGACGATGCTCATGCAGTTCTGCCTCGAAACAAGCGGTCGCCTGAACGGTGACCGATATCCGGTGGGTAAGGGGGGTGATCGACTCGCGCCGATCGCCAAATCATTCTGCGCCAGAGGCCGTGCGCCCCCCGGGGGGCGGTCACAGTTCTTCATGGCGTTCGCGGCGGGAAGATCCCTTACGCCGCAATGGCTTTGGCGGTCGTTGCCAGCAGTCACCCAGTGCAGCAATTGTTCATAAT
>VGPW01000086.1 GCA_016882545.1 Cyanobacteria bacterium M_surface_10_m2_179
AGCTGGGTGTGGGCGCCGCGGGCCTGGGTCACGCCGATGGTGCGGGTGGCGGCGCCGATCATCGGGCGGCGGTGGCTCACCACCAGAAACTGAGCGGCTTCCGCCTGCTGGGCGATCAGGGCGGCCAGGCGCTCCACGTTCACCCCATCGAGGAAGCTGTCCACCTCGTCGAGGGCATAGAAGGGCGAGGGGCGGAAGCGCTGCAGCGCAAACAGGAAGCTCAAGGCGGTGAGCGACTTCTCTCCGCCGCTCATCGAGGCCAGGCGCCGCACCGCTTTGCCTTTGGGGTGAGCCACCAGGCTTAGACCGCCATCAAGCGGTGATTCGCCGTTCTCCAGCTGCAGATGGCCCTCGCCATCGGAGAGGCCGGCAAAGATCTCGCGGAAGTGGCCGTCCACGGCGTTGAAGGCCTCCATGAAGGCCTCCTGGCGCAGGGTGGCCACGGTTTCGATGCGCAGCAGCAGCTCCTCGCGCTCCTTGCAGAGCACATCCAGCCGCTCCTGCAGCTCGGCCAGACGGGTTTCCAGCTCTTCGAGCTCCTCGAGCGCCAGCATGTTTACCGGTTCCAGGGCCTCCATGCGCGCCTGCAGGCTCTTGAGCTCGGCCTGCAGCGCTTCGAGCCCGTTCTCGCGCACCTCCTCGGGGATCTCCGGCAGGGGATCGGGCAGCTCCTGTTGCAGCTGCTCCAGCCGCAGCGCGCCGCTGCGCAGTTGCTCGGCCAGGGCGTCCAGCTCCTCGCCCAGGCGTTGCAGCTCCCATTCCTTCTGTTGCAGGGTCTGGCGCTGCAGCGAGAGCTGGGCTTCGGCTTCATCGCGGGCGCGGCGGCGCTCACCGAAGCGCTCCTGCAGCTCCTGCTGGCGTGCTTCAAGCTCGGCGCGCTTGCTCTGGTCGGCCTGCTGCTGCTCCTTCCAGGCGGCCCGCTCGGCCACCAGGGCATTCACGGCTTGCACCAGCCGTTGCTCTTCGCCTGTGAGGGCCTGCAGCTGACTGGCCACCCGTTCGGCCGTCAGCCCCCGCTCGCGCCGAGCGGCCAGCAGACCATCGCGCTGGTTGCGGGCGGCGGTGAGGGCTGCGTCGGCGGCTTCAAGTTCGTGCTGTAGGCCTTGCCAGCGCTCACTGTCGCCGCTGGCCTGGGCGCTGGCTTCCTGGCTTTCCAGCTCCTGCAGGCTCTGCTGCAGGGGCACCAGCGCTGCGGCGAGGGTTTGCAGCCGTTGTTGGCCGGCGTTCAGATCGGTTTCGATCTGGCTGATGCGGCTGATCAGCTGGTCGCGGCGCTGCTGCAGCGGCCCGCTGGCGCGCTGGGCGGCGTTGCGTTCAGCCTCCAGGCCGGCGCGGCGCTGTTCGAGCCCGCTCAGCAGGGGGCGGAGCTCCTCCAGCTGGCGGCCCAGCTCGGCTTCCTTGCGGCGGCTAGCGGCCAGGGTTTCGCCCAGCTCCAGCAGGCGCCGGCGCAGCGGCTCGGCTTCATCGGCATCGCTGGCGGCACCGAAGCTGAGCTGGTTGCCCCGCTGCTGGAGGCTGCCGCCGGTCATGGCGCCGCTCTTCTCGAGCAGTTCGCCATCGAGAGTCACGGCGCGGCAGCGGCCTAATTCCCGCCGGGCGCTGGCCAGATCCCGGAACACCAGCGTGTCGCCGAACACGTAGCGGAACACCTCGCCATACACCGGCTCAAACCGCACCAGCTCCACCGCCCGGCCCACCAGGCCATCGCCACCACTGCTGCTGCCGCCGCGCTGCAGGGCGGCGCTGTTGCCGGGCCCGCCGGCGCCCCCACGGATTTTGTTGAGCGGCAGGAAGGTGAGCCGTCCGGCCCGGCGGCTCTTGAGCAGCTCGATGGCGCGGGCGGCGATGCGGTCGTCGTCCACCACCACCTGGCCGAGGCGGGCGCCGGCGGCCACCTCCAGGGCGAGCCGGTGCAGTTCCTCCACTTCGCCCAGCTGGGCCACCGGGCCGTGAATGCCGTCGAGGCCGGCCTCCAGCAGCAGGCGCAGGGCGCCGGTGCCGCGGCTTTCCTGCAGGGTTTCGCGCCGCGATTCCAGGCGGGCGATCTCCCGCTCCAGGTTCACCTGCTCCTGCTCGAGCCGCTGGCGGGTGCGCTGCTGCAGCGCCAGCGCCTCGGCGAGCTCCTGGGCCCGGCCTTGCTGGCTCTGCAAGTGATTGAGCAGTTGCTGCCATTCGCTCTCCAGCTGCCCCAGGGAGTTAGCCACCCCATCGCTGCTGGCTGCTTCATCGGCCAGTTGCTGCTGCAGCTCGCTGAGCCGTTCCTGTTCTTGGCGCAGGCGTTCCACCAGTTGTTGCTGCTCGGCCTGCAGAGGGGAGAGCTGGCTTTGCAGCTCCTGGCGCCGCTGGCTGCGCTGCTTCTGCTCCTCCATCCAGCTGCCGCTGCGGCCTGCCACCTCGCCGAGCCGGCGGCGCGACAGCTCCACGGCTGCTTCGGCGCTGCGGCAGCTGGTTTCGGCCTGCTCGAGGGCGGCGTCATCGTCTGGGGCGGCCAGCTGGCTCTGCTGCTGGCGCAGCTCTCCCTGCTGACGGACCAGCTCCTGCCGCTGGCGCTGCAGCTCTTCGGCGCTGTGTTGATGTTTCTCGGCTTGGCGGGCCAGCTCCCGGCCGCTGGCTTCCAGCCCCGCCAGCTCCGACTGCACCGCCAGCAAGCTGTCTTCCCCCAGCGCCTTCACCTCGGCCTGCAGCGCTTCGAGCGCCTTGGCGGATTGCTCCAGGGCTGTTTTGGCCTCGGCAATGGTCTGACGATCGCTCTGCTGCTGGCGGCCGAGCGCCTCCTGGCGGCTCAGCAGCTGCCGCTGTTGCTCTTCGGCCTGCTCAAAGCTGAGCAGCTGCTCCTGCAGGCGCCCCCGCTGGAATCGCTCGCGCAGGTCTTGGTAGGTGCGGGCCTTGGCGCAGTCGCGCTCCAGCTTCTGGCGCGACACCAGCAGCTCCTGCTGCACGATCGCGCAGCGCTCCTCGCGCTCCTGCACTTCGGTGAGCTTGCTGCGGGTCTGTTCGATGCGCGAATCGAACAGGGCCACACCGGCTAGCTCGTCGATGATGCCGCGCCGCTCCCGGGCGCTCATCGACACGATGCGGGTCACGTCGCCCTGCATCACCACGTTGCTGCCCTCGGGGTCCACCCGCAGGCGTCGCAGCTGGGTTTGCAGTTGTTGCAGATTGCAGGCCACGCCATCGGCGCTGTAGCTGCTGGCGTAGGTGCCGCCGGGGGCGATGCGCAGTCGGCGCGTCACCGTCCAGGTCTGCTGGCCGGGTTGGATCCAGGGCCCCTCATCCGGCGCTTCGAGGCCGGCTTCGGCTTCGTCGGGTTGCCAGTCGCTCAGGTCGAAGCGCACCGACACCACGGTTTCAGCCGCCTTGCCCTGTTTGAGCATGGAGCTGTTCACCAGATCCGGCAGGCGTTCAGCCCGCATGCCGCGACTGCTCGCCAGACCCAGGCAGAACAGAACGCCGTCAAGGATGTTGCTCTTGCCCGAGCCATTCGGGCCTGTCACCACCGTGAAGCCCTGATCGAGGGGGATGGTCATCGACCCCCCGAACGACTTGAAATGCGTTAGCTCAACCTGATTGATGTGAACCAACAGGCCCGAGCGCCGAGCAGCAGCAAGTTAGCTGAGCCCCTGACGTTTTCAAGCGGTTGTCCTTAATTTGGTGGCATGGACGAGACCACGCCCCAGCCTGCTCCGGCCTCCAGCGACGCTGCTGCCGCCCCTGCTGCCACCGCTGCTGCTACAGCCACGCAGTTCCGCGAGCGCTTCGAGAGCCTGCTCCCTTCCATTCAGCGGGAATGGCCGGAGGTGGCCCGGCACACCCTGGAAGCCACCCGCGGCAGTTTCGACACGGTGGTGGAGGTGATCGCCCGGCAGACGGGGCGTACCAGTGAAGGGGTGAAACAGCAGTTGCTGGATTTGGTTCAGGTGACGGGCGATCAGGCCCATCAGCTGGCCGATTCGCTGCGCCCCCTCGAAGAGCAGTTGGAGCAGCTGCTCGATGACCTCAATACCAGCCTGCGGCCGCGCATCGAGAAGCCGGTGCGGGAGCGCCCCTTGATGGCCTTGGGCCTCGCCGCTGGTGTGGGTGTGCTTGTGGGTCTGCTGCTGGCTTCGGGGCGTCGTTCGGCATGACGGAGAGCAGCGGCAACGGCAATGGCCGGGAAGAGCGCCGGCGTGGGCTGCCGCTCGAGGCGGCATCGCGGGTTACGGGTTTGGTGACCTCCGTGATGGACCTGCACGTGCGGATCGCTTTGAAGGAAGCCGATCGCGAGAAGCGCCGGCTGATCGCCGGGGTGGTGCTGCTCGGTGGCGGGCTCGCCATGCTGCTGCTGGCGCTGGTGGCCGGGGAGGTGGCGCTGGCCGTGTGGCTGGTGACCTTGAAGGGTTGGGGCTGGATTCAGGCTGCCCTGGGCTTGGTGGTGCTCAACCTCGTGTTCACCGGTGTGATGCTGCGGATCGGCGGGCAGCTCACCAAAGGCCCCTATCTGCCCGAAACCATGGCGGGACTCACGAAGACAACCCGGGCTCTGGTGGGGCGTTGAGCGAACGGCAGAACCGCGGCAAGGAGAGCCCCTGAATGAGCAGATTCAGAATCACGACGATAAATACAATGCTTTGACTATTTTGAGCTAGCTCGGCTGCAAACTCCGGAGTAAGGCCCCTTAGAGTTGGGATGGCTGTTGCAACGTTATATGACAGGGCTAGAGGTACTGCGCCTCGGAGCCCACACCAGGAGACGAGAGAAGAATCGCGGAGATTGAAGGGCGAAAGCCTTTGAAAGCAGAAGACGCTGATGGGCCTTGCTGCGAGCATCAACACAGCAGCTGTGACTACTCCAGAGGGAAGGCTTGGGATCAAATCTTTCGGGTTGACTAGTAAACCGAACAGCAAAAAAGTGCTGATTTCGGTCATTGTGTTGAAAGGCAACAGCGTCTCTTGAATGCTCTGATGATTGATTTGGTCGTCTTGGTACTGTAGGTTTGCCATGAAAACACCAGTTACGTAGACCGCTACGTAGCCAGAGCCCCCCAAAAAATGCGCGCAGCCGTAATCAATAAAAGCGATTGACATTGCAACGACCAGCAGCTGCTCTCTGTCCGAGACCAGTCGGTTGATGGCTATTTTCGCCACATATCCAAGGATAAGTCCTACGAGAAGGCCTGCCCCAACTTTCTGTAGGAGGCTGCTGGAGACGCTAATGGCGATCGCCGGGTAGGTATGTGAGGATTCGCTTGTGGCAGAAAAAAAGCTAAGGGCGATTCCAAAGATAATCAGGGCTGAAGCGTCGTTTACTGATGATTCAAATTCAAGGAGGCGTCTAACCTGCCCAGGCACGCATCTCTTGACCTGGCTTAAAACTGCGATCGTGGCGCCTGCGTCGGTTGAGCCGAGGCAGGCGGCGATTAGAAAAGAGGCCCCAATCGGCATCGTTTCGCTGAGGCCTGGCGCAAGACTCGCGCCATTGGGGGAAACTAGCCAGTAAATGGCAGATCCAAGAATGAGGGTTGATATAACGGTTCCGCCAGTGGCTAGTGATAGTCCATATTTGAAAAAGCCTCTGATTGATTTGATATTCGTTCTTAGGCCTGCGTAAAATAGCAGCAGCGCTAGTGCGAATACATGCAAGGTTTCAACTTCTTCGTGATCAATGTCCAGGATGTTGATATTAATCATCAGTCCTAGGATGAGGACGCCAAGGATGGCTGGAATGCCAATCTTGATCGAGAAACGGCTGACGATGAGTGTTCCGAGAAATACCAGTCCGATGAAGAGCACTTGTGCTTCCAGCGGCACAGCGCTCAGACTTTGGTGACTCTTCATGGCGAACGTCGCCATTGCGAGGGGAATGCTCCAGGGCATTGCAAGCACGCGATGCTTGTTCGATTTTGCAACGGCGGCCCAGGTGTTAGCGCACGGCGTAGTGCAGCCAGCGGCAATCGATGCCGCCATTGCTCACGGGGATGCGCCGGCTGGCCTTCATCCGCAGGGCGCCAGTGAGCTCAGGGTTGCCGCTGAGCAGCCAGACATCCCAGCCGCTGCAGCGCTCCTTCACCATGCGGCCCAGGTCGGCATAGAGCGGCTCGAGGGCATCGCGATCACCGATGCGTTCGCCGTAGGGCGGGTTGCACACCAGCACGCCGGGGCCGGCGGGGGGCTGGAAGTTGCGGAAATCCCCGTTCTGGATGGAGATGGCGTTGCCTACACCCGCCGCTTCGGCATTGGCGCGGGCCTGATCGGTCACGTCGGCCTCCAGCTCCAGGCCCAGCAGCGGCGCTAGCGGCCGGCCATCGGCAAGCTGGCGCCGTTCGCTCTGGCTGGCCTGCTCCAGCGCCTGGCTCCAAAGCGGTCCGTTGAAATCGGGCCAGCGCTCTAAGGCAAAGCGGTGGTCGAGGCCGGGGGGGATGCCCAGGGCTATGCAGGCGGCCTCGATCAGCAGGGTGCCCGAGCCACAGAGGGGGTCGACCAGGGGCACGCTTCCATCCCAGCCGGTGAGACGGATCAGGCCGGCGGCCAGGTTTTCTTTCAGTGGGGCCAGGCCCATGCGGGGGCGATAGCCGCGCCGGTGCAGGCTCTCGCCACTGCCATCCACACTCAGCCGCGCCTGGCCGCCGCCCAGGTGCACGTGGAGGGAGAGATCGGGATCCTCCAGATCTACCGATGAACGCTCACCCCAGTGCTGCCGCTGCCAGTCCACCAGGGCGTTCTTTACCTGCAGGGCGCTGTAGTGGCTGTGGGTGAGGCCCGGCAGGCTGCCGCTGGCATCCACGCGGAAGCTCAGCTCGGGGGGAAGCCATTCGCTCCAGTCCACCGACCGCTGCACCCCTGCATAGAGATCCTCCCGGTTGCGGCAGGGGAACACGGCCAGTTGCCGCAGCAGCCGAAAGGGCAAACGGGCCTGCAGCTGCAGCCGGTAGAAGCCGGCCAGATCGGTGCGAAAGCCCACGGCGCGGTGCAGGGGTTTCACTCCCGTTGCCCCGAGCTCGCTCAATTCCTCCGCCCCACAAGCCTCCAGCCCAGGCGGCAGCACCG
>VGPW01000087.1 GCA_016882545.1 Cyanobacteria bacterium M_surface_10_m2_179
TGAACACAGCGGTGCGGTCCTTGCCGATGCTGCCGTTGACCAGGCTGGCGCGGGTGATCTGCTGATAGCTCTTGCGGCGCAATTCCACCCCGCCCTGTGCCTGGAAGCGGCCGGTGGGCCAGTTCCATTCACAACGTTGCGCCGTGAGCTGTTCGCCGGGCTGGCGCAGGTCGCAGCCCTGAGGAATGAACACCGTGCTGCTGGCGAGATTGATCTGGAAGCCATCGCCCTGGCCCTGGAGCTTCCCGAAGGCACCCTGGAACGGCAGGGTGCTGGTGAGCAGTTGATCGTTGATGGCCCAGCGGGTCTGCTGGGCGTTCAGCCAGCCCTGGCGCTTCGGGTCGCGCACCCGCACGGGGGCGAGCAGATCCACGTAGCCCTGTCGCAGGTTGCCCTTTAGGGCTTTCGAGCGGAGTTGCAGGTGGGAGTTTCCTTCGCGGCGCACTCCACGCACTGGCTGCGGCGCTGTGAGGTCTCCCTGCTCTGGCCGCCAATCCACCAAAGCCGTTTGCACCCGCAGCGGCGGCGCTGCACCTTGACGCTTGGCGGCCTGTCGGCTCGACCACTGCTCGAGCACCGGGTGACCACGCAGTTCCACCAGATCGCGATCGAGGTAGTAGGTGGCCAGCTGCGCCCGCAGCCGCGACTGACGATCCAACGCCACCGGACGACGGTCGATCAACATCAACGCCTGGGATGGGATCCAGCGGGCCTGGTCGCCGCTGATCCGCACAGGTTTTTTGCCAAGCAGGGTGATCAGCACCTTGCCTTCCAGCTGAATTGCCTGGCCATCGCCCACCACCGTGGCCGTTTGCGCCTGGATAAAAATCGTGGGTTGACCGCGCTTGAAGATCTGGCCGCGGGGCTCGCGGGCCTGGGCCAGCTTGCGAATCAGGTCGTAGCGCGCTTCCGGGCTACGCAATTGCCAGGCAGGCCTGCCGTCGCTGTCCTGCTGTTCAAGATCGAGCGACTTGAACACAAATGGCTCCGCCGGTGGCGGCTGCTTGGGTTGGCTGCTCACGCAGCCCCCAAGAAGAAAGGCCAAACCCACCGCGGCATAACGGTTCACGGTTGGTGAGCTCACAGGGGATCGTCGAGCTCAAGGCGAGCCATCACCGGTGATGGTTCGGGCAAGCTGGCGCCGCAGCAGAGCCCCCCCCACGCCAGCTGTGAAAGCCATGCGCCATCAGCAACGGCTTCGGCGCCGGAGTTGGGAACGGTCTGCCCCAGTTGCACCAACATCCGCCCGGAGAGGTCGGGCAGGAGCGGCGCCATCAGCAGGGCCGTGATCCGAGCCGCCTCCAGCACCGCATAGAGGTCTTCGGCCACCTGCTCGCGGGTGCCCTCCTGCTTCATACGGCTCCAGGGAGCCTGTTCATTGAGAAAGCCATTGGCTGCGATCGCCAGCTGCAGCGTGGCCTCGGCAGCGGAGCGAAAATCGAGTTGGTCCAGCGCCGAAAGCACGGTGCTGCGGGCGGTCTGCGCCGCCTGGGCGAGCGGATGGGCCAGCTCGCGTGCAGCGGTGGCGGGCGGCACACACTCGTCAAACCAGCGACGCGCCATCGAGCTGGTGCGGTTAAGCAGGTTGCCGATCGTGTTGGCCAGATCGTTATTCACCAGATCGGTGAAGCGTTGCTGCTGGAAGTCGCCGTCGTCGCCGAAGGGGATATCGCGCAGCAAATACCAACGCACCGCATCGCGGCCGCAACGCTCCAGCAGCTCGCCTGGATCGAGCACGTTGCCCAAGGATTTGCCCATCTTCTGGCCCTCGCGGGTGAGGAAGCCATGGCCAAACACCTTGGCCGGCAGCGGCAGCCCGGCTGAGAGCAACATCGCCGGCCAGTACACGGCGTGAAAGCGCAGGATGTCCTTGCCGATCACATGCACCGAAGCCGGCCAGCCCCGGCTGAGGGCGGTGTCGAGGTCTGGGGCGTCGCTGGCCTCGAGCAGAGCTGTGATGTAGCCGAGCAGCGCATCGAACCACACGTAAAAGGTGTGGCCCTCATGGCCGGGCACGGGGATGCCCCAGGGCAGGTTCACGCGGGAGATCGAGAAATCGCGCAGCCCCTGCTTCACGAAGTTCTCCACCTCGTTGCGGCGGCTGGCGGGCTGGATAAAGCCCGGCTGGGCGATCAGGGCCTCGATCTGCTCCTGGTAGCGCGAGAGCCGGAAAAAGAGATTGAGCTCATCGCGCCACTCCAGGGGCCGCCGGTGCGTGCTGCATTCGGGGTCTTGTGCTTCGTGGGGATCGTCTTTGAACTCCTCGCAGGCCACGCAATACCAGCCTTGCTGGCGCCCTTCCACGATGTCGCCGCTGGCCTCCACCCGCGCGAAAAACTGCTCCACGATCTGGCAATGGCGCGGGTCGGTGGTGCGGATCAGGCGGTTGTTGCTGATCTGCCAGCGCTCCCAGAGCTCGCGGTATTGGGCGCTGACGCCATCGCAGTGGGCCTGGGGGCTGAGGCCAGCTGCTTCAGCGGTGCGTTGAATCTTCTGACCGTGCTCATCGCAGCCGGTGATGAACAGCACCGGCTCACCCTTGAGCCGCTGAAACCGCGCCAAGGCATCGCAGGCCAGCGTGGTGTAGGCGCTGCCCAGATGCGGCTTGTCGTTGACGTAGTAGAGCGGGGTGGTGAGGGTGTAAGTCATCGGCGGGATCCTACGGAGCTGGGCCGATGGCGTCAGCGCCGCTGGGCTGGCAGGCTCGGCTCCACTGCTGCGCGCTGCGATCCATGACCCCAGCCATCGATGCGGTGGAGGTGTTGGTGTGGGGAGGCGGCACAGGCGGTGTGGCCGCTGCGATCCAGGCTGCCCGCGCTGGGGCTTCCACGCTGCTGCTCACACCGGGTGCCTGGCTTGGCGGCATGGTGAGCGCCGCCGGGGTGTGCTGCCCCGATGGCAACGAGCTCACCCCCTGGCAAACGGGCCTCTGGGGCGCCTTCCTGCGGGCCCTCGAGCAGGCGGAACCAACGGGGCTCGATCACAACTGGGTGAGCTGTTTCGGCTATCGGCCGGCCACGGCTGAGGCGATCCTGCAGGGCTGGGTGAAGGAGTTGCCAAGGCTGCAGTGGTGGCCGAGCTGCCGCTTGCTGGAGGTGAAACGCGAGGGCAGTCGGATCAGCGCAGTGCGCGTGGAGGCCGAGGGCAGCGTGCATCAGGTGCGTTGCAGTGTGGTGATTGATGGCAGCGATCGTGGTGAGTTGCTGCCGCTGGCGGGGGCGACGACTCGGCTGGGCTGGGAATCTCAGGAGCTGTGGGGGGAACCGAGCGCTCCGCCCCAGGCACGCCTGGAGGGCGAGGCGTTTTTCCAACAGCAACCGGTGCAGTCACCCACCTGGGTGGTGATGGGGCAACTGCAGAGCGATCGTTTGCTTCCGGAGCCCAGCCGGGGCATCGATCCCACAGCCCCAACGCCGTTGGTGACACCATTTGAGCGGGCCTGCGAGGCCTTTGGGCTGGAACGCACGATCACCTACGGGCGCCTGCCCGGTGGCCTGGTGATGCTGAATTGGCCGCTTCACGGCAACGACTGGGATCACAGCCTGGAGCGTGCCTTCAGCGCCAATGACCAGGAGCAGGAGGCCCTGGCAGCCGACATGCAGGCCCACAGCCTCCGGTTTGCCGAGACACTGCAAGAAGCCAGCGGCGGCTGGTTGCAGTTGGGTGATGCCTTTCCGGCTGCGGCCGGCAGCCCGGCGCCCTGGCTCGCGGCCATGCCCTATTGGCGCGAAGGCCGGCGGATGCTGGGCCGCCACACCGTGATCGAACAGGAGCTGTTGCCCGTGGGCGCAGGGGAATCAGCGGGCCCCCTGCCGGTTGATGACGCCGGCGCGCTCCAATCAATCGCGGTGGGCAACTACGCCAACGACCACCACTATCCAGGCCCCGACTGGCCCTTGGCGCCGAAAAGTATCCGCTGGGGCGGGCGTTGGAGCGGCACCCCCTTCTGCATTCCCTACGGCGCCCTGGTGAGCGCTGAGATCGACAACCTGTTGGCAGCCGATAAGGCTTCTAGCACCAGCCACATGGCTAACGGCGCCACCCGGCTGCAACCCCTGATCCTCAATGTGGGCCAGGCCGCCGGTGCCGCCGCCGCCCTCGCCGTGCGCTCCGGTGTGCCCCCAGCCGACCTCCCGGTGCGTGCACTGCAGGAGTGCCTGATCCGCGACGATCGTGCCCCCTCCGCCGTGGTTCCTCTGTGGGACTTGCCCTGGCATCACCCTCAGTGGCAGGAGCGTCAGCTGGCGGCCCTCAACGCGCCAGCCACCATTCACCAGCCCACGGCCACCAGTCAAGACGTCAGCTCCAGTCCTCAAGAACCGCACGAGCGGCAGTTCAGCGGCAGGCTCACGCCATACGGCAGCGGAGGTTTCCAGCTCTTAATGGCCACCGGTGAGGTGTGGCCCGTGATCACCCTTGAGCCCAGCCTGAATCGTTGGCTGGCGCAGCTGGATCAACCCAAGCAGGTGGAGCTGATCGGTTGCGCCAATCCCTGGGGGCCGTGGTTGCGGGTATCGCGCTTAGCTAGCTGAGGCCACCAGCCGCAGCTGATCGCGCAGCGCATCCACCTGTTGCACCCGCAGCAGCAGGGCTTCACCGGGCTGGGCGTTCTGGGGGCATTCGGCCGCCAGGTCCATGGCCAACTCGTCCACCCGCAGCAGGCCGAGCCGGTCCTGGGGCCGCAGCCAGCGCAGGAATTCGGCCTGCCACTGGCCACTCTTATGGGCCTCGAACCACACCTGCTGCCAGTGGCGCTGGTCTTCGCGGGAGATGCCGATGCCCTCGCGCACCGCTGCATCGAAATGGTTGAGCAGCTCCTGTAGGTGGTCTTCGCTGAGGGTGGGGGCGCCGCTCAGCTGGGCGTGAATCTGGCGTTGCACCACCAGATCGCCGTAGCGCCGGATCGGCGAGGTGGCCTGCACATAGGCCGGCAGGCCCAGGCTGAAGTGGGAAGCGGGCTGGGTGCCCATCAAGCCGCGGCTGAGGCAGCGTTTGATCGCGGCAAACCGCACCGCTCCATCGGGCAGGGCATCGAGTTCAGTCTGGGGCGGCAGCTCCGCTGGCAGTTGGCTCCGGAACGGGAGAGCGAGACCGTGCTCCACGCCAAAGCGGGCCGCTACGGCTCCAGCCAGGATCATCGCTTCAGCCACCAGCGAGCGTGAGGGGCCGGGCTCACTCACCTCAATCACTGGTTCGCCGTCGCGGCTTCGGATCCGCCCTTCGGGTAGATCCATCTGCAAGGCGCCCTGGCGCACGCGCCACTGGCGGCGGCGATCCAACAGCTGGTCGAGTTCTGCCAGATCGCCTTCCTCAGGCGGGGCCAGATCGATCAGATCGTCAGCGTCGCTGTAGCTGAGCCGGTAGGTGGGCTTCACCCAGCTGCGCTCGATGCCGTAAGCCGCGATCTCGCCCTCGCCATCGAGGTCCACCCAGGTGCTCCAGGCGGCGCTGCGCACTCCGGCCCGCAGGCTGAAGGGTCCCGTAGTGAGCTCCAACGGGAACATCGGAAGGTTGCCGCTGGCCAGATACAGGCTGCTGCCGCGGCGGCGCGCTTCCAGGTCCAACAGGGAATCGGGCTCCACCAGCCGGCCCGGATCGGCCACGTGGATCCAAAGGCGCAGGCTGCCGTCGGGGCGGCGCTCCAGCGCCAGGCCGTCGTCGATATCGCGGGTGTCGTCGTCGTCGATCGTCACGCAGCGCTGGGCCGTGAGATCGAGCCGCTCGCGGTCGCCAGGCAGCTCCTGGTTGCTGAGGTCCAGCAAGCGCTCTGCTTCGCGCTGGTGCTCGGCGCTGAAGCCGCTGCTCCAGGTGGTACCCCCCATGGAAGCCAGCTGGTGGGGATCCCATTGCCCCAGATCCACCAGCAGGTGGCGCAGATCACCGCGGTCGTGGCCGAGGTGCAGCGCCGACAGGCTCTGGCGAAGCTCAGGCTGCAGCTGATCCAGTTCGAGGCGGCCTGCAGCCAGCTGATTGAGCTGCTCCAACCGCAGCTGCTGATCCTCAGGAAGCGCTGCAGCCTCAATCGGTTGGCGAGCCCGGAGCAGTTGCTGCCAACACTGCTCGCGCTGCTCATGCAGCTGCTTGAGGCGCCGCTCACGGCGCAGAGGCTTCAGCTCAGCCGACGTGCGCGGCTGGATCACGCCCTGCCTGAAGCGGAACCAAAGCTGGGCCCCCACCAGCTCCAGCCAACAGGCCGCGAGTTGTGCGGGCTCCGTGCCACCGCAGACGAGATCCGCAAAATCTCTGATCCCGGCAGTCTCACCAGACTCAAGCAGCAAGAGCCAGGCCGCGCCCCAAGCGCGATGACTGAGACCGGCTTCTTGGAGGCTCTCGGGCTTGAGTGCCCAAGGCAAAGCCCCCAACCGATTCGGTGCATCAGCACCGGACGGCAGGGGGCAAATCAGCTCCAGCTGGCGCTGGGGCAACACAACAGGTTTGGCGTCGAAGCCAACTTTCAGGCGCGCTTTGCTGCCTTGTATGGCTTCGACAACGGCGAGCTGGGCTCCACGCGACTCCTGGACACCGACCAGATCGCCGGGATGGAGCGTTGCAGAGGCCAGGAGATCAGCCCTCGGGATTCACGAAGGGCAGCAGGGCCACGATGCGGGCGCGCTTCACGGCGTTGGTGAGGTCGCGCTGCTGCTTGGCGGTGAGGCCCGTCAGACGACGGGGCAGGATTTTGCCGCGCTCGGTGATGAACTTTTTGAGCAGATCGACATCCTTGTAGTCGATCGGATCGCCGGGTTTGATCGGCGACAGACGCTTCTTGAAGAAGGAACTAGCCATGGCTGAACGGTGAAGAAGGGGTGCAGAAGACTGGGGTTACAACGCGGAGATCACTTGATCTCTTTGTGGACCGTCGACTTGTTGCAGTGCGGGCAGAACTTCTTCAGTTCGATCCGTTCAGTGGTGTTGCGGCGGTTCTTCTGGGTGGTGTGACGGGACCCACCCGG
>VGPW01000088.1 GCA_016882545.1 Cyanobacteria bacterium M_surface_10_m2_179
GGGCGCCGCGCCCCTGGCCGTGACCGACAACCTCAACTTCCCCTCCCCGGAAACCCCCACCGGCTACTGGCAGCTGGCCCTGGCCTGCCGCGGTCTCTCCGCCGCCTGCTCGGCGCTCGACACGCCCGTCACCGGCGGAAACGTCTCCCTCTACAACGAAACCCGCCTGCCGGATGGGCGCATGCAGCCGATCCACCCCACGCCGGTGGTGGGCATGGTGGGCCTCGTGCACGATCTGGCCCAGGTGCGTGGCCAGGCCTGGCGCGAAGCGGGCGATGCGATCTGGTTGCTGGGCGTGCCCTTAGAGGCTGGAGATACTCCCGCCGATCCCCGCCTGGGCCTGGCCGGCAGCAGCTATCTGGAGCGGGTGCATGGAGCCGTCACGGGGCGCCCGCCCGAGATTGATCTGGCGCTGGAGCGCTCGGTGCAGGGCTTCCTGCGCCAGGCCATCGCCGCCGGCCTGGTGCGCTCCGCCCACGACCTCAGCGATGGCGGCCTGGCGGTGGCTGCCGCGGAAGCCTGCATCGCCAGCGGCCTCGGTGCCCACCTGGAGATCCCCGCCAGCAGCGCCCGCCTGGATCGCCTGCTGTTCGCCGAAGGTGGTGCCCGCATCCTGGTGAGCGTGGCCCCGGCGCAGACGGTGGCTTGGCAGGAGGCTCTCGATGCCGCCGGTGTTCCCGCTCAGTGCCTGGGTGTGGTGGCGGCTGAGGCTGAGCTCCAGATCCAGCAGGCCGGCCAGCCGCTGCTGCGGTTGCCGGTGGCTCAGCTGGCGGCCCAGTTCGAGCAGGCCATCCCGCGCCGTATGGGCGTGGATCTGCCGCCGACCGCCTGAGAGCGCTGATGCACAATGCTGAATCGAAGCCAAGGGTGGGATCTGCGTTGACCGACGAGCGTCCCGATAAGCCCGAAGAGGCCTGCGGTGTGTTTGCGGTGCTGGCGGCAGATCAGCCGGTGGCCAACCTCACCTATTTCGGCCTTTACGCCCTGCAGCACCGCGGCCAGGAATCGGCCGGCATCGCCGTGTTCGATGCATCAGCCGATGGCGCCTCGGGTCCGAAGGTGCGCCTGCACAAGGACATGGGCCTGGTGAGCCAGGTGTTCGACCAGAGCGTGCTTGAGCGCCTGCCCGGCCAGCTGGCGATCGGCCACAACCGCTACTCCACCACCGGCAGCAGCAAGGCCTGCAACGCTCAGCCGGTGCTGCTCAACACCCGCCTCGGTCCGCTGGCCTTCGCCCACAACGGCAACCTGGTGAATGCCGGCGAGTTGCGGGAAGCGATCTCCGCCGACATCCCCGAAGTGGAGTTCACCTCCACCACCGATTCCGAGCTGATCGCCTTCGCGATTCAGCATGCGGTGAATCAGGGCCTGGGCTGGGAGGCGGCGATTCGGGAGGCGGCCGGTCGCTGCCGCGGTGCCTTCAGCCTGGTGATCGGCACGCCGGAGGGGTTGTATGCCCTGCGGGATGGCCACGGCATTCGGCCGCTGGTGTTCGGCCACATGGGCGAGCGCAGCGAGGCCCAGTGGGTGGTGAGCAGCGAAACCTGCGGGCTCGACATCATCGGTGCCAGCTTCGATGGCGATGTGGAGCCCGGCGAGCTGATGCACTTCCGCCTGGGTGATCCCGAACCCAGCCGCAGCCGCTGGACCACCGAGCCCGCCAAGCTCTGCGTGTTCGAGATGATCTATTTCGCCCGGCCCGACAGCCGCTTCTTCGGCGAATCGCTCTACAGCTACCGGGTGCGCATCGGCGAAGTGCTGGCCCGCGAAACCCCCGTGGAGGCCGACATCGTGATCGGCGTGCCCGATTCAGGCATCCCGGCAGCGATCGGTTATTCCCAATTCAGCGGCATCCCCTTCGGCGATGGCCTGATCAAAAACCGCTACGTGGGTCGCACCTTCATCCAGCCCACCCAGGCGATGCGCGAGGCCGGCATCCGCGTGAAGCTCAACCCCCTGCCGGACGTGCTCGCCGGCAAGCGCGTGGTGGTGATCGACGACTCGATCGTGCGCGGCACCACCAGCCGCAAGCTCGTGGCCGCCATCCGCGATGCCGGTGCCACCGAGGTGCACATGCGCATCAGCTCACCGCCGGTGACCCACCCCTGCTTCTACGGCATCGACACCGACACCCAAGACCAGCTGATCGCCGCCCGCCTCACCCTCGAGGAGATCGCCGCTCACCTCGGCGTGGATTCTCTCGCCTACCTCACCAAGGAGGGCATGGTGGAAGCGGCCCAGGCCAATGCCTCCCACTTCTGCACCGCCTGCTTCGACGGCGCCTACCCGATCGAGATGGATGAGAGCGTGAGCGGCAGCAAGCTGATGCTGGAGCCGAAGGGGATCGCGGCGACGGTGTGATTCCCGGTTGATGTCAACCGGGCGATCGCTCACACCGGAGCTTCTGTGCCCTGGGCTTCGTGCTGCACGGCACCGCCGAGCCCAAAGGCGCTGTGCACCACCTGCAGCGCCTTCACGCCGTCGGCTTCGGGCACCACGCAGCTGGTGCGGATCTCGCTGGTGGCGATCATCTCGATGTTCACGCCTGCATCGGCCAGGGAGCGGAACATGCGGGCTGCTGTGCCTGCGGTGCAGGGCATGCCGGCCCCCACGGCGCTGATGCGGGCGATCGCCATGCCCTCTTCGAAGCTGGCGCCGGGCCACTGGTTGAGCAGCGGCTGCAGGGTGGTGCGGGCCCGAGCGAGGTCGTCGCGCTTCAGGCAGAAACCCATGTCGCGGCTCTGCTGGTCGCCGCTGCCGTGGCTGCGCTCCGATTGCACGATCGCGTCGAGGCTGATGCCCGCATCGGCGAGCATGCGACACACGGCTGCGGCGGTGCCGGGCTTGTCGGGGATGCGGCGCACGGCCACCTGGGCCTGGTCGCGATCGAGGGCCACGCCGCGCACCTCCGGTTCACCGGCGCCGGAGGGGGGCGGGTTGAGATGCAGCTGGCGCTCGTTGAGCTCAAAGCACTGGGCCGCGGCCTGCAGCGCCTTGCTGCCCTGGTGGCCCGCCACCAGGCAGCTCACCTTCACCTCGCTGGTGGCGATCAGGCGCAGGTTGATGCCGCCTTTGGCCAGGGTGTCGAACAAGCGGGCCGCCACACCGGGGCGGCCCATGATCCCAGCGCCGGCGATGCTCAGCTTGGCCATGCCGCCTTCGGCGCTGATCGTGGCGCTCTCGGCCCCGGGGCCCATGGCCGCCAACACCTCACGGCACACCAGCTGGGCCCGATCCAGCTGCGTTTCGGCCACGGTGAAGGCGATGTCGTTGGTGAAGCCGCTGGCTTCGCCCTCATGGGTCGACTGCACGATCAGATCCACGTTCAGCCCCGCGGCCGAGAGCGCTTCAAACAGCTGGGCGGCCACGCCGGGGCGATCGGGCACGTGGGCCAGGGCCAGCACGGCCTGGTCGGTGTCGAGCTCGGCGCCATCCACGGGCTTGCCCAGCTCCAGACCTTCGCCGCTGCCGCGGCGGCTGGCGGCATCGCTGGTGAGCAGGGTGCCGGGCTGATCGCTCCAGCTGGAGCGCACCACCAGCGGCACGCCGTAGTTGCGGGCGATCTCCACGGCCCGGGGATGCAGCACGGCGGCGCCGAGGCTGGCCAGCTCCAGCATCTCGTTGCAGGTGATCGTGTCCATCAGCTGGGCATCGGGCACCTTGCGGGGGTCGGTGGTGAGCACCCCCGGCACATCGGTGTAGATCTCACAGGCATCGGCGCCCAGGGCTGCCGCCAGGGCCACGGCTGAGGTGTCCGAGCCGCCGCGGCCGAGGGTGGTGATCTCGGGTAGGCCGCTCAGGCCGCTGCTGGTGCCCTGGAAACCCGCCACCACCACCACATTGCCGTCGCCCAGCAGGCGCTGCAGGCGATCGGTGCGCACCTCCAGGATGCGGGCGCGGCCGTGGGCGGATTCGGTGAGGATGCCCACTTGGGGGCCAGTCATGGATACCGCCGGCACTCCCAGGGCGTTCAGCGCCATCGCCAACAGCGCGATCGACACCTGCTCGCCGGTGGCCAGCAGCATGTCCATCTCCCGCTGGGGCGGGTTGCTGCTGATGGCGCGGGCCAGGCCGGTGAGTTCGTCGGTGGTGTGGCCCATGGCCGACACCACGATCACCAGATCGTTGCCGGCCTGGCGGCTGTTGGCGATGCGCTGGGCTACCGCCTGGATCCGCTCCACATCGGCCACGGAGGTGCCGCCGAACTTCTGGACCAGCAGGGCCATGGCGTGGGCGCGTGCAGCGTGAACCGCTGATTGTCCTACGTGGCCTTAAGGCGCCAGCAGGAAGCCATCGCGGAAGGCATCGCCGGGATCGCTGCCGCGTTTGAGCGCTGCTTCCACCTCCAGGAGTTGACGCAGCAGCGCCAGGAAGCGGGCCGGCTTGCGGCCGCGGATCTGTTTGCGCATCACATAGATGCGTTTGGGGTTGCCGATGCCGGCGGCCTTGGCGATGGCATTCACATCGCTCTCGCCCTGTTGATCCAGCAGGCTCACCCACAGCCAGCCCCGGATCTGCCCGCAGAGGGTGGCCACGATCCGCAGCGCCGGCTCATTGGCGATGAGCAGCGCATCCACCAGCGCCACCGCCTCGGCGGGCTGCCCCGCTAGGAGCGCATCGCCCACCTGCAGGGCATTGGTGGCCTGGCTGCCCACCAGGGCCTCCACGGCAGCGGCGGTGATAGGGGGTTGCGGAGTCCTGCGACCCGGCTCCGCGCCCACATACAGCGCCAGCTTCTCCAGTTCGCTGGCCAGGCGGGCGCTGTCGCTGCCGATGGCGTCGCTTAGGGCTTCGGCGGCGGCGGGCTCCAGCGCGAGCCCCAGCTCCCGGGCCGTGCGCTGCACCAGCTCGATCAGGCCGGCTCCATCCCAGATCGCCGGTAGCTGAAAGCTCTGTTCGTGAGCGTCGCCGCCCTTCACCAACTTCTGCAGGGCCTTGGTGGTGCGCAGGCGTGCATCGGGCTTGCCGGCGTTCACCAGCAACAGGTGGCAGTTGGCGGGAATCAGGGGCAGGGTTGCCTCCAATTGCTCCGCCAACTCCGCCGGACACTGATTGCAGAACGGACTGCGCTGCAGCACCACCACCCGATCGCCTCCACCGAAGGGTGGCGTGCGCGCCTCTTCAAGGGCCTGGGCTGCCTGGCTGCTGTCGCTGCCATCCAGACGCGAGAGGTTGATGGCTTGCCAGGCGGGGTCGGTGCGCTCCGCCACCAGGGCGTCCACCGCCCGGCTGCGGGCTGCTTCATCGTCGCCCCAGAGCAGGTGAATCGGCATCAGCTGTGGGTGTGCGGCAGCAAAGGCTCAGATCCGCAGGGCGCTGAGCACCGGGTGCTGCGCAGTCTGGGCGAGGGCGGGGTGATCGGTCACCAGCACGGTGGCTTGCGCGGCGATGGCGGTGGCCAGCTCCAGGGCGCTGGTGGTGTCGAGCTGCGGTTCCTGCCGTTGTAGCCGCGCCGCAGCCAACACCAGCTCGCCATCGGCCGGCACCTGCAGCCAGTGTTGGGGATTGGCTAAGGCAGCGGCATAGCGCTGGGCCAGTTGTTCATTCCCCTGGGCGAGCGGTCCCTCCATCACCCGCGCCAGGCTGACGCTGCTGATCACCCCCTGCCAGGTGCCCTGGGCGATGCCCTGCATCAGCGGTTGCAGGTAGCGGCCCGTGCCCTTGGCATCGGCGAGGAAGGCCACCAGGGCTGAGCCATCGAGGGCGATCCGACTGCCCTGCACCAACCGGCTCGGTTCAAACCCAGCCGGCTTCGAGGTTGCGATTGGTTGAACGAGTGGTGGAGCGGTGGCGGCTGGCCGGGCGGGGTGACGCTGGTTGGGATCCCAGCAGTTGCGGCCACTGCCCTGCAGGCTCATCAGGCTCTGGATTTGGCGTTGCCGCTTGTGGGGATTCGTGGGGTGTTGCCCCCCGAGCGGCACTAGCGCTGCCATCGGCCGCCGATGCCGCTGAATCACGAACTCCTCGCCGGCCGCGGCACGTTCGAGCAGTTCCGGCAGTCGGCGCCGGGCTTCCTCAACGCCCAGGGGGGAGGGGTGCACGCTTGAGCGAGGTTTCAGGGTTCTGTACAGACTGTACGGAACCCTGGACGGTTTTTCGGAGGTAACCCCGAGCCTGAGCCCGAGCCCTGGGCTCGGGCCATGACCGGTTCCCTTTCAAGACCTTCAAGCGATCAAGCTGCAGGAGATTCCTGCGTAGACGCGGCGTGGCAGATGCTTTTGAGGCTTGTGCCGGCTTTGATCACCCGATCTTCAGCGAGAGCATCCGGTTGATTCGCGTTGCTTTGGCGGAGGGGCAGGCTGCGGGTGGTTTCGACCTGCAGCGATTCCCTCAGCCCGAGCAGGAGGTGCTGCTGAGGCTGATTCACAGCAGCGGTGATCTGAGCCTGGCGGCGGATGTGCGCTTTTCAGACGCTGCCTGCCGGATGGGGTTGCAGGCGCTCGCCTCGGGGGCGCCGATCCTCACCGATACGGCCATGGCGGCGGCGGCCGTGGCACCCATGGCGCGGCGTACCTTCGGCAACCCGGTGCAGAGCGTTCTCGATTGGGCCCCGGCCCAGGCGCCTGATGGCAGCACCCGAGCGGCGGCTGGGATGGAGCGGGCCTTGCACGAGCATCCCGGGGCGGTGGTGCTGATCGGCAGCGCCCCCACGGCGCTGGATTTGCTGCTGGAGCGGGTGGCGGCCGGTCAGAGCGCCCCCCCAGCCCTTGTGATCGGCATGCCCGTGGGCTTTGTGGGGGTGGCGGAGAGCAAGCGACAGCTGGCGGCCAGTGGCCTGCCGCAGATCCGCTTGGAGGGCAGCCGGGGTGGCGCCGGTTTGGTGGGGGCTGCAGCGAACGCCCTGCTCCGGCGCGCCTGGTTGGATCAG
>VGPW01000089.1 GCA_016882545.1 Cyanobacteria bacterium M_surface_10_m2_179
GGCAGGCCCTGGATCTTGCGGTGGATTTCCAGGCGCTCCATCGGATCGGCAGCGGCTTCGAAGGCAGCCATCAGAGCGGCGCGCTTGGCAGCGAAGCGCTCCACCATCTTCTGGCGCTTCACGTCGCGCGCAATCATCGACTTCTTCGCCATGCGGCCTGGACTCGTATTGCAATGACAAGCAAGCCTACCCCGTGGGGTGACCTCAGCGTCCCAGTAGCTGCTGGACGGCCGCGAGCTGGCTGGTGTCCTTCACGATCAGCACCAGGCTGAGCCCTACCAGGAACACAAAGCCCGATTGCATGAAGGCCAGCTGGAAGCGCTCCGGCAGGGGTTTGCCCCTCAGCCCCTCGATCAGCAGCAGCACGAACTGGCCGCCATCGAGCAACGGCAGGGGCAGGGCGTTGAGCACCGCCAGGTTGATCGAGATCAGGGCGGTGTAGAGGAACAGGCTGCTGCCCCCCTGCTTGGCCAGCGAGGCGCCCATCTCCACGATCTTTACCGGCCCCGACACCTGGCTGGCGGTTTCACCGAAATGGGTGGCGAGGGTGATGAAGCCCTCCACGGTGCGGCGGGTGAGGGCGGTGAAGTCGCTGTTGGCCTGATGGAGGATTTCGCCGGGCCCCTTAGCCCGGCGGAAGGCTTCGGTGCCGCTGGGTTGCAGCTGAGCGCCGATGCGGCCCACGCCGCCCAGGTCGGCCGGCGTGAGGCTGAGCTTCAGCGGTTTGCCGGCGCGCTCCGCCTGGAGGCGCAGGGTTTGGTCTGGGGCTGTTGTCACCCGTTGCACCAGCTCGGCCACCGCGCTCTGGCCGCCGCCGAGATCACTGCCGTCCACCAGCAGGATGCGATCGCCCGGCCGCAACCCGGCTGCCGCCGCCGCCTGGCCCGGTTGCACGCCGGCCACGAGCACGCCCGGGGTGGTGCTGAAACCGGCCGGGATGCCCACCAGCACGCCCTGGGCCACCAGCACAGTCCAGGCCAGCAGCAGGTTGGCGAGCACGCCGGCGGCAATCACCAGGGCCCGCTGGGGCAGTGGGCGGTTGCGCAGCAGGTCGGGGTCATCGGCCGGGATGTTGCTCTCCTCGTCGTCGTCGGGGAACGACACGAAGCCCCCCAGGGGAATGGCCCGCAGGGCGAACTGCACGCCGCGGCGCTGCCGCTCCAGCAGCACCGGCCCGAAGCCCACCGAGAAACCGCTGACGCGGATGCCCTGCCAGGTGGCAGCGAAGAAATGTCCTGCCTCGTGCACCACGATCAGGCCGGCCAGGATTGCCAGGGCCGTGAGAACCCCCATCCGCGCAGGTGCAAAGTGACTCCATTGTGGAGGGATGCCCCGGCTCGATGACGCACCGCTGCGATGCCCTGCTGGTGGGGGCCGGGATCATGGGCGCCACCCTGGCCCGGCTGCTGCGTCAGCTCGATCCCGATCTGGAGGTGGTGGTGCTCGAGCGGCTGCCGGTGCTGGCGGCGGAGAGCAGTGCCGCGCTCAACAACGCCGGCACCGGCCATGCGGCCAACTGCGAGCTCAACTACACCCCCCAGGCGGCGGATGGCACCGTGCCGATCAGCAAGGCCCTGGCGATCAACGGGGCGTTTGAGCTGAGCCTGCAGTTCTGGAGCTCCCTGGTGGAGCGCGGTGAGCTGCGGGATCCCGGCGCCTTCATCCGGGCCGTTCCCCATCTCAGCTTTGTGTGGGGGGAGGCCAATGTGGCGTTCCTGCGCCGGCGCTGGCAGGCCCTCACCGCCACGCCCCAGTTCGCCGGCATGGAGTGGAGCGACGACGCCACCCAGCTGCGTGAGTGGATGCCGCTGGTGATGGCGGGCCGCAGCCTCGATCACCCCCTGGCGGCCACGCGGGTGGCCCGTGGCACGGATGTGAATTTCGGCAGCCTCACCGCGGCGCTGTTGGAGGGCATCGATGTGCGCCTCGGCCATCAGGTGGTGGCCCTCGAGCGCAGTGGTGGCGGCTGGCAGGTGCAGGCGCGGCTTCCCGCTGGCAACACCGCAACGTTTGAAGCGCCGTTTGTGTTTCTGGGGGCCGGCGGCGGCGCCCTGCCGCTGCTGCAACGATCGGGTGTGCCGGAAGCCCGCCAATACGGCGCCTTCCCCGTGAGTGGCCAGTGGCTGGTGTGCCGCGATCCGGCGGTGATCGACCGCCACAACGCCAAGGTGTACGGCAAGGCGGCCGTGGGGGCGCCGCCGATGTCGGTGCCCCACCTCGATACCCGTTGGATCGAGGGGCAGCGGGCCCTGTTGTTCGGTCCCTATGCCGGCTTCAGCACGCGCTTCCTCAAGCAAGGCTCGCTCTGGGATCTGGCGGGATCGGTGAAACCCTTCAACCTGTTGCCCACCCTGCAGGTGGGAGCCAGCAACTTCAGCCTGGTTCGCTATCTGGTGGGCCAGGTGCTGCAGAGCCAGGCGCAGCGGTTGCAGAGCCTGCGCCAGTTCTTGCCCGAGGCGCATGAGGCCGATTGGGAGCTGGCGGTGGCCGGTCAGCGGGTGCAGATCATCAAGCAGATCGAGGGCCGCGGCGTGCTTCAGATGGGCACCGAGGTGGTGAGCAGCGCTGATGGCTCGCTGGCAGCGTTGTTGGGCGCTTCTCCTGGCGCCTCCACCGCCGTGCCAACGATGGTGGAGCTACTGCAGCGCTGTTGGCCGGAGCGCTTCGCCAGCAGCGCCTGGCAGGAGCGCTTGCGAGCCCTGATTCCGGCCTGGGGCACCGATCTCGGCGCTGATCAGAGCCAGTTGGAGGCCCTGCGTGAGCGCAGCAACGCCGCCCTGGGGCTTGAGCTCAGCTCGCCGCGCTGATCCGCTCGGCGCCGAAATAGGGCACTAGGGCGGCAGGCAGTTGGATCGAGCCATCCACCTGCTGGCCGTTTTCCAGCAGCGCCGCCATGGTGCGCCCCACGGCCAGCCCGCTGCCGTTGAGGGTGTGCACCAGCTGGGTGCCCTTGCCGTCTTTGAGGCGGATGGCGGAGCGGCGGGCCTGGAAATCCCCACACACCGAACAGCTGGAGATTTCGCGGTAGGCGCCGGCGCCCGGGAGCCACACCTCGAGGTCGTAGGTGCGCGAGGCGGAGAAGCCCATGTCGCCGGTGCAGAGCTCGATCTTGCGGTAGGGCAGCTCCAGCGCTTCGAGCACCGCTTCGGCATCGGCGGTGATCTGCTGATGCGCCTCGGCCGAGTGGTCGGGATGGCAGAACCAGTAGAGCTCCACCTTGTTGAACTGATGCAGGCGGATCAGGCCGCGGGTGTCGCGCCCGTAGCTGCCGGCCTCGCGGCGGAAGCAGGGGGTGTAGGCCACGTATTTCAGCGGTAGCTGATCGGCCGGGATCACCTCATCGCGGTGAAGGGAGGTGACGGGCACCTCGGCGGTGGGGGTGAGCCAGAGGTCGTCTTCGGCACAGCGGAAGCTTTCCTCGGCGAATTTGGGCAGCTGGCCGGAGCCCGTGAGGCTGGCGCTGTTCACCAGGATCGGCGGCAGCACCTCGCGGTAGCCCTTGCCGCCGTGCAGGTCGAGCATGAAGTTGATCAGGGCCCGCTCCAGCCGTGCGCCCTGGCCCATCAGCGTTACGAAGCGGCTCTGGGCGATGCGCACGGAGCGCTCGGTTTCAAACAGGCCGAGCCGTTCGGCGATCTGCCAGTGCTCCTCCAGCCAGTCTTCCTTGGCGCGCGGGGTGCCCCAGCGCTTGAGCTCCACGTTGTCGTCTTCGCTGCGCCCATCGGGGGCCTCAGCCGACGGCAGGTTGGGCAGGGTGAGCAGCTGCTCGCGCAGCTTGGCCTCGAGGGCTTTCTCCTCCTCCTCCAGCACCGCCACCTGCTGCTTGATGCGGTTGCCTTCGTTGCGCAGCTCCTGCACCTCCGGGCTGTTGGGGGCCGCACCACCCTTGATTTTGAGGCCCACCTCCTTGCCGATGCGGTTGCCTTCGGCCTGCAGGTTGCTGCGCTGTTCCTCCAGGTCGCGCTCTTGGCGCGCCATCAGTTGCAGGCCCGTGAGGTCGAGCGTCATGCCGCGACGGCCGAGCTGCGCAGTGATCAGCTCGGGGTTGTCGCGCAGCAGGCGCTGATCCAGCACGGGCCCAAAAGCAAGTGGGGCGAGCCTACGGGCCGGGGTTGGTGCTAGCCCTGAGGCTTCAGAGCACTTGAACCACTTCGTTCACTTCGGGGATGGCTTCGCGAAGCTTGCGCTCGATGCCCATCTTCAGGGTCATGGTGCTGCTGGGGCAGGAGCCGCAGGCGCCCTGCAGGCGCACCTTCACGATCGGGCCGTCGATCTCCACCACTTCCACGTTGCCGCCGTCGGCCATCAGGTAGGGGCGCAGCTCATCGAGGGTGCGCTCCACGTTTTCGAGGGTGAGAGCGCGCGGGTCGTTGGCCTCAGCGTTGGCCTCAGGTGAGGCGGTTTCCGGGGAGGTGGTGGTGTCGGTGCTCATGGTGGTTCTGCGCTGGCATGAGCTTAGGAACCGCTCTGCAGGGGTGGATCCACCTCGCCCCAGTGGTTGGCCCGTCGGCGCCTCTCCCTAGGATCAGCCCATCGAGATCCAGCGCCCCGGGCCGGGACATCACCTTAGAAACGCAGCGAATGACCGACGTTCCCGCCTCGAGGATCCGCAACTTCTGCATCATTGCTCACATCGATCACGGCAAATCAACGCTGGCTGATCGCTTGTTGCAGGACACGGGAACTGTGGCTGCCCGCGACATGCAGGAGCAGTTTCTCGACAATATGGAGCTTGAGCGTGAACGCGGTATCACGATCAAGTTGCAGGCGGCGCGGATGGAATACAAAGCTGCTGACGGTGAGACTTACATCCTCAACCTGATTGATACTCCCGGCCACGTTGACTTCTCTTATGAGGTGAGCCGTTCGCTGCAGGCCTGTGAGGGAGCGCTGCTGGTGGTGGATGCCAGCCAGGGCGTGGAAGCGCAGACCCTGGCCAACGTGTATCTGGCGATCGAAAACAATCTCGAGATCATTCCTGTTCTCAACAAGATCGATCTGCCCGGCGCCGATCCCGAGCGCATCAGTGAAGAGATCGAGGCGATCATCGGCCTGGATTGCTCCGGCGCGATTCCTTGTTCTGCCAAGAGCGGCCTCGGTGTGCCTGAAATCCTGCAGGCCGTGGTGGATCGGGTGCCGCCACCGCCCGATCGCCTCAAGGAGCCACTGCGGGCTCTGATTTTCGACTCCTACTACGACCCCTACCGGGGCGTGATTGTGTATTTCCGGGTGATCTCTGGCTCGATCCGCACCAAAGACAAGGTGCTGCTGATGGCCAGCAAGAAAACCTATGAGCTCGATGAAGTGGGCGTGATGGCCCCGGATCAGCGCAAGGTGGACAGCCTTCAGGCCGGAGAGGTGGGCTACCTCGCGGCCTCCATCAAGGCGGTGGCCGATGCCCGCGTGGGCGACACGATCACTCTGGTGAACAATCCGGCTGCAGAGCCACTGCCTGGCTACACCGAGGCCAAGCCGATGGTGTTCTGCGGCCTGTTCCCCACGGACGCTGATCAATACCCCGATCTGCGCGAAGCGCTCGACAAGCTGCAGCTCAGCGATGCGGCACTCAAATACGAGCCGGAAACCAGCAGCGCCATGGGCTTCGGCTTCCGCTGCGGCTTCCTCGGCCTGTTGCACATGGAGATCGTGCAGGAGCGCTTGGAGCGGGAATACAACCTCGATCTGATCGTGACCGCACCGTCGGTGATCTATCAGGTGAATATGCTCGATCAAACCACCGTGATGGTGGACAACCCGGCCACTTTGCCCGATCCCCAGAAGCGTGAATCGATCGAAGAGCCCTACGTGAAGCTCGAGATCTACACCCCCAATTCCTACAACGGCACCTTGATGGAACTGTGCCAGGAACGGCGGGGTGAATTCATTGATATGAAGTACATCACCACGGATCGCGTCACGCTTCACTATGAGATGCCCCTGGCGGAGGTGGTAACTGATTTCTTCGATCAGATGAAGAGCCGTACCAAGGGTTACGCCTCGATGGAGTATTCGCTGATCGGCTACCGCAAGAACGACCTAGTGCGCCTGGACGTGTTGATCAATGGCGAGAAGGCCGATCCGCTCACCACGATCGTGCACCGTGATAAGGCCTACAACGTGGGTAAGGGCTTGGTGGAGAAGCTCAAGGAATTGATCCCCCGCCAGCAGTTCAAGATCCCGATTCAGGCCTCCATCGGCAGCCGCGTGATCGCCTCCGAGAGCATCAGCGCCATGCGCAAAGACGTGCTTGCCAAGTGCTACGGCGGCGACATCTCCCGTAAGAAAAAGCTGCTGCAGAAACAGGCCAAGGGCAAGAAGCGCATGAAGGCGATGGGCAAGGTGGATGTGCCTCAAGAGGCCTTCATGGCCGTGCTCAAGCTCAACCAGTGAGCCGGCTTTCCAAGGCTGTTGCGGTGCTGTTGGGCGC
>VGPW01000090.1 GCA_016882545.1 Cyanobacteria bacterium M_surface_10_m2_179
TGCACGCTGCTCGGCAGCCGCAACCTGACCGAATTCAGCTACCGGCTGGCCGATCCCGCCCGCGCCCACATCTTTGTGGGGGTGCAAACCAGCGGCAGCCGCGATGAGCAGGAGCTGATCGAGCAGCTGAATGCCGCCGGCTTCCCCTGCCTCGACCTCTCCAACGACGAGCTCTCCAAACTGCACCTGCGCCACATGGTGGGCGGGCGCATGCCGGCAGCGGCCGCTGAGGCCTGCAGCCACACCCGCGAACTGCTCTATCGCTTCGAATTTCCGGAGCGGCCGGGGGCGCTGATGCGCTTCCTCACCAGCCTGCATCCCAACTGGAACATCAGCATCTTTCACTACCGCAACCACGGCGCCGATGTGGGTCGCATCGTGGTGGGGGTGCAGGTGCCGCCGGAGGAACTCGGCGACTGGCAGAGCTTTCTCGATGGCCTCGGCTACCACTATCTCGATGAAACCGAGAACCCGGCCTATCGCCTGTTTCTGGGCGAGGTGGCGGGCACCGTTGGTGTGGGATAACTTGCCAGCACGGCTGGGGCGGTGATGGACGACACAACCCAGGCGCCCCTCGAGAGTGCCCAGGAGCATCTGGTGTCGCTGCCGGCGCGCCTTGAGGCCATCCTTTATTTGAAGGGTCGCTCCATGACCCTCGGCGAGCTGGCGGAGATCGCAGGCGTCAGCCGTGATGCGGTGGAGCTGGGGCTGATCACCCTGATGGCCGACTACGCCCATCGCGATACCGCCCTCGAGATCCGCCAGGAAGGCCAGCGCTACAGCCTGCAGCTGCGCGATGGCCTCGGCGATCTAGTGCAGAACCTGCTGCCGGTGGATCTCTCCACCGCCGCCCTGCGCACCCTGGCCACCATCGCCCTCAAGAAACGGATCCTGCAATCGGATCTGGTGGAGCTGCGCGGCTCCGGCGCCTACGACCACATCAAGGAGCTGCTGGCCCAGAACTTCATCGAGCGCAAACGCCAAAGCGAAGGCCGCTCCTACTGGCTCAGCCTCAGCGAGAAGTTTCATCGCACCTTCTCGATCAAAACCGACGAACTGCAGCCCCGCCGCGCACCAGTGGTCGAACCCGAACCCGAGCCCCCCAGCGATGGGGAGTGGGAGCAGGCCGCCTGAGCCTCATTCCACAGCCCCGCTGCATACACTCACACCAAGCACGGCACTTCCATGTCTCCACTGGTCGGCGATCTGATCGGCGTTCTGGCCCAGACCCTTTCGATCTACACGCTGATCCTGCTGGTGCGGGTGTTGCTCAGCTGGTTCCCCAACCTCGACTGGGGCAACCCGGTGCTCTCCACCGTGAGCGCCATCACCGATCCCTATCTCAATGCCTTCCGGGGCCTGATCCCGCCCCTGGGTGGCCTCGACCTGTCGGCGATCGTGGCCTTTCTGGTCCTCCAACTGATTCAGAGCCTGCTGGAGCAGAGCCGCGGCTTCTTCTACAGCGCCGTCTACTGATCAGCCCGCCACGGCCTGCTCCAGGGGCAGCAAATCATCAAACTCCCCGGCCCGGGTGCGAACCGGCGACTTGAACCCGCGCGCTTTCACATTCGAGAAGGTGAACGGCCCAGGAGTGCCGGCCGGCACCGCCAGGCGCAGGGCAAAGGTGGAGTCGCCGGGGGGCACATCACCGATCGAGCCCACGCGCGAGCGGTTCTGAAGCACCGGCTCGCCGCTGGCATCGAGGATCTGGGCGAACACATCGGTATCCACCACGGGCTTGCGGCCGGCATTGCTCACCGTGCCCCGCAACACGTAGCAGCTGGCGCCACTGGGGCGGCGCAGCTGCGGCTGGGCGCCGATGTCGTCGCTGGGGCAAGGATCGAGGCTCACCTGGCTCACCGCCAGCTCGGCGGCGAAGGCCGGCGCCACCCCCGGCCCAGCCAGGGCCAACAGCACCACGAGCACACCGCCCAGCAGCGGGCGCAAAAGCTTCAGCAACACGGCAAACACAGCCAACAGCGCAAGGCGTTCAGCGGTGGTCGCCGCTGCCTCCGATCACGTTACGGGCGGCGCGACTGGCCAGTTTGCTGAGGTTCGCCTCGGCGATCTCCCCCAGCTCAAACTCCAGTTCGCTGGCCAGCTGCGCCACATACCAGAGCACATCCCCCAGCTCCAGCTTCAGGGCCTCCCGCACCTCCGGCGTGAAGGCACCGCCCTGATCGCGCAGCACCTTCTTCACCTTGTCGGCCACTTCACCGGCCTCACCGCAGAGGCCGAGGGTGGGATAGATCGGGTTGGATCCCACATCCGGGTAGCGAGCGGTGCGCCGGGCTCCCTGCTGGTAGGCATTGAGATCCATTGGCAGAGCTGGGCTGGCGGGCTCCGATGATAGGGTCAGCTCCAACTTTGGCCCCGCCGAATGGCCCTGCCCGATCTCACGCGTCGCACCAAGATCGTGGCCACCATCGGCCCTGCCACCGAGTCTCCCGAGCAGCTGCGCCGCCTGATCGAGGCCGGTGCCACCACCTTCAGGCTCAACTTCTCCCACGGCGACCACAGCGAACACGCCGCCCGGATCCACACCATCCGCCAGGTGGCCCGCGAGATGGATGTGCACATCGGCATCCTGCAAGACCTTCAGGGCCCGAAGATCCGCCTGGGCCGTTTCAAGGATGGGCCGATCACCGTGGCCAAGGGTGATGCCTTCACCCTCACCTCCCGGGATGTGGCCTGCACCCAGGAGATCGCCACCGTCACCTACGACAAGCTCGCCGAGGAAGTGGTGCCCGGCAGCCGCATCCTGCTGGACGACGGCCGCGTGGAAATGGTGGCCGATCGTGTGGATAAGAGCGATCAGACCCTCTATTGCACCGTGACGGTGGGTGGGGTGCTCTCCAACAACAAAGGGGTGAACTTCCCCGATGTGCAGCTTTCGATCCGCGCCCTCACCGATAAAGACCGCGCCGATCTGGCCTTCGGCCTGCAGCAGGACGTGGACTGGGTGGCGCTGAGCTTCGTGCGCAACCCCTCCGATATGGAGGAGATCAAGGCCCTGATCGCCTCCCATGGGCACCGCACCCCCGTGGTGGCCAAGATCGAGAAATTCGAGGCGATCGATCAGATCGACGCGATCCTGCCCCTCTGCGATGGGGTGATGGTGGCCCGCGGCGACCTCGGCGTGGAAATGCCCGCCGAAGAGGTGCCGCTGCTGCAGAAGGAGCTGATCCGCAAGTGCAACAGTCTCGGCATCCCGGTGATCACCGCCACCCAGATGCTCGATTCGATGGTGAGCTGCCCCCGCCCCACCCGCGCTGAGGTGAGCGATGTGGCCAACGCCATCCTCGACGGCACCGATGCCGTGATGCTCTCCAACGAGAGCGCCGTGGGCGACTATCCCGTGGAGGCCGTGGCCACCATGAGCCAGATCGCCCGGCGCATCGAGCGCGATTACCCCCGCCGCGAAAACGACGGCCAGCTGGCCTCCACCATCCCCAATGCCATCAGCCATGCGGTGAGCTCGATCGCCCGCCAGCTGGAAGCGGCCGCGATCCTGCCCCTCACCAAGAGCGGTGCCACCGCCCGCAACGTGAGCAAGTTCCGCCCCAGCACCCCGATCCTGGCGATCACCAGCGAATCGAAGGTGGCCTCCCAGCTGCAGCTGGTGTGGGGTGTGCACCCGCTGCTGGTGGATGACGCCGAGAACGCCACCGCCAGCTTCAACCACGCCATGGATATGGCCACCAAGGACGGCCTGCTGCGCAATGGCGACCTGGTGATCCAAACCGCCGGCACCGTGGCCGACGTGAGCGGCTCCACCGATCTGGTGAAAGTGAGCATCGTGGGCAAGGGCACGGTGCTCGATCCCGCCATCCTGTAAGTCCAGCCAACCTGCCGGCAGGCCCGATGACCGCCAAGCTCGCCCTGGGCGAAACCGTGGGGATGGCCCTGGCCACCCTCCGGGCCAACCGCCTGCGCTCCCTGCTCACCATGCTGGGGATCGTGATCGGCAACGCCTCGGTGATCACCCTGGTAGGGGTGGGGCGCGGCGCCCAGAACCTGGCGGAGGGTCAGCTCAACACCCTCGGCGCCAACGTGCTGTTTGTGGTGCCCGGCAACAACGACAGCCGCCGCCAGGGGATCGACTTCCCGAAAACGCTGGTGCTCGAAGACGCCGAAGCGATCGGCGAGCAGGTGCCCTCGGTGAAGCGGGTGGTGCCCCAGATCACCCTCAGCGCGGTGCTGCAGTCGGGAGCGAAGAGCTCCAGCGCCACCGTGTCGGGCATCACGCCCGACTTCCTCACCGTCCGCCGATTCGAGGTGGCCCAGGGCCGCTTCATCGACCAACGCGATCTCGACGGCGCCCGCAATGTGGTGGTGGTGGGCCCCGACCTGCGCGAGAAGCTGCTGCCACCGGGTTCGGCGATCGGCCGGCAGCTGCGCATCCGCGACCAGAGCTTCGAGGTGATCGGGGTGATGGCGCCGAAGGGAGCGGTGTTCGGCCAGAACCAGGACGAAGCCGCCTACATCCCGCTCTCCACCATGGTGAGCAAGCTCTCGGGCCGTGATCCCACCTACGGCGTCAGTCTCAACTTCATCAGCGTGGAAGCGCGCGATGAAGCCAGCACCGGCGCCGCCAAGTTTCAGATCACCAACCTGCTGCGCCAGCGCCACAACATCCTGCGGGAGGACGACTTCGCCGTGCGCTCCCAGAAGGATGCGCTCTCGATCGTGGGCACGATCACCGGCGGCCTCACCCTGATGCTGGGGGCAATCGGCGCCATCTCCCTGCTGGTGGGCGGCATCGGGATCATGAACATCATGTTGGTGTCGGTGAGTGAGCGCACCTCCGAGATCGGCCTGCGCAAGGCGATCGGGGCCCGCAGCAGCGATGTGCTCACCCAGTTTTTGGTGGAGGCACTGGTGCTCTCCAGCCTTGGAGGCGTGATCGGCAGCGCCCTTGGCCTCTCGGCCGTGGCCGCCGTGGCCGCCCTCACACCCCTGCCGGCCGCCATCGGCGGCGCCAGCGTGCTGATCACCGTGGGGCTCTCGGGCACGATCGGCCTGGTGTTCGGCGTGCTGCCGGCGCGGCGGGCGGCGCGGCTCGATCCAATCACGGCGCTGCGTAGCCTGTAGGCACAGATTGGCGGCGCAAAACGAAAGAAAAGCGGAAAAAGCCGGGCGGCATTCAAAACGGTTTCAACTGAGACCATTCGGCCGATCGCGCGGTGGCTTGATGGTGGGCTGTTTCAGCACACCTTCTCTTGGCGCAGCTCACCTGTGGCTACCACAACAGCAGCGACCGCATGGTGATCGTGCGCTGCATCGGCCCCGAGGAGTTTTTTCTCGAACGGGTGGTGTTTCCGTTTGAGCTGCTCAGCTTCCTGGCCCCGGCCCAATCGGTGGTGCAGATCTGGACCCACGGCCTCGGCGGCGCGGAGCTGCGCGAGAGCCTCAGCGTTGAAGACCTGAGCATCGAAGCAGCAGGCAGCGAAGAGGCAACCAGCGACCAGCCGACCAGCGAGCCGCAGGGCGCATCCCTGGCCGCCGTTCATGACGCCCAGCCGCTCTGGCAGCAGGCCTCCTGAATGAGAGCCGCAGCCCGGCAAATCCCCGGCCGGAGCAGGGCTCGCTTTACACTTGTAAACATCTCCACCTGCTTCTGAGGCGGCCATGAATCAGCGCTGGCGCACCATCGCCCTCTGGGTGCTGCCCATTGGGGTTGCACTGTTCCTGGGTTGGCAAGTGCTGGGCAACGGCGGTGGTCGGTTGGCCGCGCCCAGTGGCCCCACCGTTGCTCCCCGCAACGCGGCCGTGGCCCGCATGAGCTACGGCCGCTTCCTCGACTACGTGGATGCTGGCCGGGTCACCGCGGTCGACATTTTTGATGGTGGCCGCACCGCCGTGGTGGAAGCGGTGGACCCCGACCTCGACAACCGGGTGCAGCGTCTGCGCGTTGACCTGCCCGGTCTGGCTCCTGAGCTGGTGAACAACCTCAAGAACCAGGGCATCAGCTTCGACATTCATCCCCCCCGCCAGGCCCCTCCGGCCCTGGGCCTGCTGGGCAACCTGCTCTTCCCGCTGCTGCTGATCGGCGTGCTGGTGTTCCTGGCGCGCCGCGGTAATGGCATGCCCGGTGGCCCCGGCCAGGCGATGCAGTTCGGCAAAACCAAGGCGCGCTTCGCCATGGAAGCCGAAACCGGCGTGAAATTCGACGACGTGGCCGGTGTGGAAGAGGCCAAGCAAGACCTCCAGGAGGTGGTCACCTTCCTCAAAACCCCCGAGCGCTTCACCTCCGTGGGCGCCAAGATCCCCAAAGGCGTGCTGCTGGTGGGCCCTCCCGGCACCGGTAAAACCCTGCTGGCCAAAGCGATCGCCGGCGAGGCCGGCGTGCCCTTCTTCTCCCTCTCCGGCTCGGAATTCGTGGAGATGTTCGTGGGCGTCGGCG
>VGPW01000091.1 GCA_016882545.1 Cyanobacteria bacterium M_surface_10_m2_179
GCACCCCTTATCCAGTCAGCAAGGCAAGGCCACAATGATCAAGCTCCGCCTGAAGCGGTTCGGTAAAAAGCGGGAAGCGAGCTTCCGCCTGGTGGCCTGCAACAGCACCTCGCGCCGCGACGGTCGCCCCCTGGAAGAGCTGGGCTTCTACAACCCCCGCACCAAGGAAACCCGCCTCGACACCGAAGCGATCCGTGCCCGTCTGGCGCAAGGCGCCCAGCCCACCGACACCGTGCTGACCCTGCTCGAGCGCGGCGGCCTAGTGGAGAAGAAGGTGCGTCCTTCCGTGGTGGTGGGTCAGCAGAAGCAAGCTGCTGCTCGCGAAGCCGCTGCCAAGCAGGCCGCCAAGGAAGCTGCTGAAGCCAAGGCTGCAGAGGCTGCTGCCGCTGCAGAGGCTGCTGCCGCCGCTGCTGAGGCTGCCGCTGCCGCCGCTGAAGCCCCTGCCGAAGAAGCCGCCGAAGCCTGAGGCTGAGCCCCATGTCCGGGGCTGAAACCCTCACGTCCTTCAGCATCGACCTCCCCGACCAGGACGCCGCCATGGCACTGGCAGGGGAGGCTGAATCCACCCTGCATCGCCTCGAAGCCCTGACTGGTGCCTCGCTGGTGTTGCGGGGTTTGTCATTGCACCTGCGCGGCCGGCCCAACCAGCTGGAGCGGGCGGCAGGCCTGGTGGAGCTGCTGCGCCCCCTCTGGCAGGAGGGCCAGGCCATCACCCAGGTGGATGTGCAAACCGCCCTCACCGCCCTCGATACGGGCCGGGGCGAAGAGCACCAGCAACTGGGCAAACAAGTGCTGGCCCGCAGCCAGAGCGGCAAGCTCCTGCGCCCGCGCACGCTCAAACAGAAGGCCTACGTGGAGGCGATTGAGCGCCACGACCTCACCCTGGCGCTGGGGCCGGCCGGCACCGGCAAAACGTTTCTGGCGGCGGTGCAAGCGGTGCGCGCCCTTCAGGAGCGGCGCGTGGAGCGGCTGATCCTCACCCGGCCGGCCGTGGAAGCCGGCGAGAGGCTGGGTTTCCTGCCCGGCGATCTGCAGCAGAAGGTGGATCCCTACCTCCGCCCCCTCTACGATGCACTGCACACCCTGCTCGGCCAGGAGCGCACCGCGGCCCTGATCGAAAAAAACGTGATCGAGGTGGCGCCGCTGGCCTATATGCGGGGCCGCACCCTGGCCGATGCCTTCGTGATCCTCGATGAGGCGCAGAACACCACCACCGCCCAGATGCGCATGGTGCTCACCCGCCTGGGTGAGGGCTCGCGCATGGTGGTCACCGGCGACCCCACCCAGATCGATCTACCGCCCAACCAGCTCAGCGGCCTAATCGAAGCCGCCCAGGTGTTGGAAGGGGTGGAAGGGGTGGCCATCTGCCGGCTATCCGCCGCCGATGTGGTGCGTCATCCGTTGGTGCAACGGCTGGTCACGGCCTACGCCAACCGCGACGGTGAGCGCCGCCGCCACGATCCTCGATAGGGGGATCCACACTAACTGCCGCCGCGCAACCTGGACAGCGCTGGCAGGATGTGGGAAGTCTTCCCCCTGTGCCATGCCGGCCAGCAGCAATTTCCAGGAGGCCATCCGCGCAGCTCAATCGAGCGCGCTGGTGGGCCCCAATGTGGTTAACAAGGCCCTGCCCTACGTGGGCGGCGGCATGGTGCTCACCGCCGGTGGCGTGATGGGTGGTCTGGCCCTGATGGCCAGCAACCCTTCGCTGTTCATGCCCCTGTTCTGGGTGGCGTTGATCGGCAACTTCATCCTCTTCTTCGCGGCCCAGAACGTGGCCATGAAGGGCAACAACAGCACGGCCCTGCCGCTGCTGGCTGCCTACAGCCTGATCACCGGCTACACCCTCAGCGGCCTGGTGGCTCTGGCCATCGGCACCGCCGGGATCGGCGCCATCGGCACCGCAGCCCTGGCCACGGGCATCACCTTCGTGGCGGCTTCGGTGATGGGTCGCCGCATGAGCGACAGCGTTGGTCAGGCGCTGAGCGGCGTGGTTGGCCTGGGCATCCTCGGCCTGGTGATCGCCATGCTCGTGCAGATCGTGGGCGGCATCTTCGTGCCCGGCTTCGGCATGGGCGGCTTCGAGCTGATGATCGCCGGCTTCGGCACGGTGATCTTCGTGGGCGCTGCCTTCGTGGACTTCTACACGATGCCCCGCACCTACAGCGACGACCAATACCTGGCCGGCGCTCTGGGCATGTATCTCACCTACATCAACCTGTTCATCTTCATCCTGCGCCTGGTGATCGCCCTCAACGGTGGCGGTCGACGCGACTGATCCGCTCGCCGCGGGCACCCTTCGCGCTCAGCACAGACGGACGGGGCTAACCCCGAACTCCAAGCACCCCTCATGGGGTGCTTTTTTGATGGGCCCCGCAACCGCGGCAACCGGACCGGCAAAGGGGGTCACGTCAGATCGGTTGAAAGGTGTAGCGCAGCCACGCACCCACTCCGGATATCCGTGGATATCCGGCGCCGGGCGCAGCAAAAAAGCATTGCCGTGGGGTCAGTCCTCAGCCACCGCCAGCACCGCATCAGCAATCGCGCAACGCTGGTCGCTGTCGTAGCCCCAGCGATCCAGGAAGGCCACATCCTCCCCACGGCCCGCGGTGGCCTCCAGCAGGGTTTCGAGGCGTTGCTTCACCGCGCCAGGCTCCAGCAGTCGCAGCAACTCGGTGCAGCGCAACTGCACCCGCTCCGAACCACCCTGTTGTCCGGCATCGCCATGGCGCTGGTGGTGGAGGGCCATGGCAGTGCTCATCGCCAGATTGCGCACGCTCAGATCCACCACCCCATCGCCGGCCTGCCGCAACGCCAGCACCACCGGATCCGGCAGGCGATCCATAAGCGGCGAGTCGCCGGCCAGCGACACCACAAAGAAACCGCGGGCGCCATCGCGGCTGGCCACCAGCTCACCCACCCGATCACCGAGCACCTCGTCGCTGAGTTCACCGTTTTCCCAGAGCGCCAGCCACTGGACTGTGATCTCCATGGCCTGCTGGAAAGTGGGCTGAAGCGGTGTGCTGTCGGTGATCTCGGTCATCAGCGCTGGGCCCCAAACGAACGGCGGGCTGCCATGGTGAGGTTATGGAGCCAAGCCCCCCCACCGACTCGCTGCCGCCGTTCCCGGATCTGAGCAACCTGCCGGCGGAGGCGATGGCGGGCGGTTTTCAGCTGGGGGACAGTCCAGAAGGCTTCCGCTCCGGCTTTGTGGCCCTGGTGGGGCGACCCAACGTGGGCAAATCCACCCTGCTGAATCAACTGGTGGGCGAGAAGGTGGCGATCACCTCCCCCATCGCCCAAACCACGCGCAACCGTCTGCGCGCCATCCTCACCACCCCCACAGCCCAGCTGGTGCTGGTGGACACCCCGGGGATCCACAAGCCGCACCACCTGCTGGGGGAACGCCTGGTGCAGAGCGCCCGTGGTGCCATCGGCGAGGTTGACCTGGTGTTGCTGCTGGTGGATGGCAGCCAAGCGGCCGGCCGCGGCGATGGCTTCATCGTCGACCTGCTGGCCCACGCCAGGGCGCCGGTGCATGTGGCGCTCAACAAGCACGATCTGGTGGATCCCGCCCAGGCTGCTGAGCTGGAAGCCAGCTACCGGGAGCTGGTTCCCGACTGGCCGCTGCACCCCGTAAGCGCCCTCACCGGAGATGGCACCAGCAGCCTGGTGGAGGCACTCTCGGCCGCCCTGCCGGAGGGACCCCATCTCTACCCGCCCGATGCGGTGAGCGATCAGCCGGAGCAACTGCTGCTGGCGGAACTGATCCGGGAGCAGGTGCTGCAGCACACCCGCGAGGAGGTGCCCCACTCGGTGGCCGTGCAGATCGAGCGGATCGTGGACGACGGTCCGCGCACGGCTGTGCTCGCCACGGTGTTGGTGGAGCGCAACAGCCAGAAGGGGATCCTCATCGGCAAGGGCGGCCGGATGCTGCGGGAGATCGGCAGCGGTGCCCGCCAACAGATGCAGAAGCTGATCAACGGGCCGGTGTATCTGGAGCTGTTCGTGAAGGTGGTGCCCAACTGGCGCCGCAGCGCTTCGCGCCTGGCGGAACTGGGCTACCGCGGCGACAGCTGAGAGAATCCAGCGATGAGCAAATCCGCCACCTTTCCCCCCAACACGATCGAAGCCTTCCTGCGCTTCTGCGAAGGCGAGTGGATGAGCCTGCGCTCGCGCTTCCTGCTGGGGGCTCAGGCCGAGACGGGTGAGGGCGATGAATGGCACAGCAGCGAGCGCGGTGAGCTGGTGGTGCGCTACCTCGAAGGGGCGCCGGGCGGCCTGAGTGTGGGCCCGAAGGATCAGGCGCCCCGTGAGCTGCTGTTTGCCGCCGATGGCAGCTTCAGCGCCGGCGCTCAACAGGGCAGCTGGACCCTTTGGCCCGATGGCAGCCTGGAGCTGGTGAGCCACCACAACGGCGCCGAGCTGCGCGAGCGGATCTGGTTCAACAAACCCAACCTGCGGCTGCGCTCCACGATTGAGCAGCCGGCGGATGGTCTGCCGGGGCGGGCCAGCTTCAGCTCGGAGATCCGCCGCGTGAGCAAGCCGGCAGCCGCCGCCTGATCCCATGCGCCTCGATGTGGTGAGCCTGGCCCCGGAGGCGTTTGCGCCGCTGCAGGGCCTGGGTGTGATCGGCCGCGCCTTCGCCGCTGGGCGGGCGGAGCTGCACGTGCACAACCCGCGCGATTTCGCCACCGATCGCTACCGCAAGGTTGACGATGAGCCCTACGGCGGCGGTGCCGGCATGGTGCTCAAGCCGGAGCCGGTGTATGCGGCGGTGGAGGCGATCCCGGTGCTGCCACGGCGGCGGGTGCTGTTGATGAGTCCGCAGGGCAAGCCGCTGGAGCAGGCGGATCTACGCCGTTGGGCTGAGCACTACGACCAGTTGCTGTTTCTCTGCGGCCACTACGAAGGCTTCGACGAACGGATCCGCGCCCTCGCCGATGAGGAGGTGTCGATCGGGGATTTCGTGCTCACCGGCGGCGAGCTGCCGGCGATGACGATCATCAACGGCGTGGTGCGCTTGCTGCCGGGCACCGTGGGCACCGAAGCCTGCCTGGAGGAGGAAAGCCACAGCGCGTTGCTGCTGGAGCACCCCCACTACACGCGCCCCGCCGACTTCCGCGGCATGAGCGTGCCGGATGTGCTGCGCAGCGGCGACCACGGCGCCATTGCCCGCTGGCGCGCCCAACAACAACAGGAGCGCACCGAGCAGCGCCGCCCCGACCTCTACAGCCGCTGGCAGGCCCAGCAACAACAGCAATAAGCCCAGAGCGCAGGGCGCGTCTGCTGGATCAGGGGCGCCGGATCCGCTCAGCGGCTCTGCGCTGCAGGGCGCGGACCTTGGCGGCTGAGGCCCTGATCAACCAGGCCGCGAACCCACGCGGCAACAACGCATAGGGCACGAACCACACGGCCTGCCAGGCGAACAACAAGCTATAGAGGCTGAGCACCAAAGCCACCGCGATCAAGGCGGCAACGGCGTCGGCGGCGATCACCACCCGCCACGAGCGCTGACATGCTTGCCAGATCGGCACCGGCCTGGCGCAGGTAGATGAGCTGCGCCGCACTGAGTTGGTTCGCCTCGGGGCGTATTCCCTGCGTGCCATAGAGCACCACCTCAATGCCGTGGAACCCCTTGGCCGTGGTGGTGAGCCTGGCGAACAGGTCTGGAGAGAATGCCCCCGATGCCAAAGCGGTGCTGAGGTCTTTCTCATTCACCGGCCAGTCGTCGAGATTGCCGTCAAAGCCGCCGCTCTCAGCCGGACCGAACGCCCAGGATTCACCGGTTTCCCAGGTTTTGCGCACCTGTTGCCAGGCTTTGCGGGCAGCCTCGAGTTGATCGGCGCCAGGGGTGGTAGCCAGGGCGTCCAGGGCGGCAGACAAGCTCTTGCTGTCCTGAACAAGCTGCTGGTAGTTGGGCAGCACCACCTCGCTCACGAATGCATCAGCCACCTGTTGCGGGCTGGAAGCGCCGAACTGACGCGGCGACTGACAGGCCGCCAGCAGCAGTGAAACGACCAGAACGGCGGGCGCTAGACGGCGGACAGAGAGCATCAGGCATCCGAGATCTGGCTGCAGTGTTGCCAGCACATGCGCCATAGGGTCCGGGAGCAACCCGCCCAGCAGCGCGAAGAGAATCGTTATCATTCACAAATCCTCGGTGTCCTCGGGCTCCGCTCCCTCAATCGGTGTGAGGACCATGAACCTGTTCCAGAAGCTTCTGCTGGCGCCTGCTGCCCTGGGCCTGC
>VGPW01000092.1 GCA_016882545.1 Cyanobacteria bacterium M_surface_10_m2_179
AGCAGCCAGCTTCTTCATGTAGAAGTCGGGGGCGTTGAACAGACCACCGCGATCGGAGGCGGCCAACACGGCCATCGAACCGCGCTGGCTGTTGGCGCAGAGGTTGGTGCCTTCGCAGGGGTCCACAGCGAAATCAACGCCGGGGCCGGTGCCGCTGCCCACTTCCTCACCGATGTAGAGCATGGGCGCTTCATCGCGCTCACCCTCGCCGATCACGATGCGGCCCTGCATCTGAATCTTGTACATGCGCTCGCGCATCGCCTCGACGGCGGCGGCGTCTGCCTCGTTCTTGAGGCCCATGCCGGTGAGCTTGGCGGACGCGATCCCGGCCTGCTCAACAACCTCGAGAATTTCTTGAATCAGGGTGCGATCCACGGCGGGGGCGGCGAAGGAAAGGGGGGCAAGCCGGAGAACGGATGCTGAACAGCCGGTGGGGCCAGCAGCACCAAGGCCTCTCGGGCTTTGAGCGCCGCTCACTGTATCAGTGCTTCCCGGGGCGACTCCCAAGGCTTTGAGAGCCGCTGCCGCAGTGTTTCCAGGCCGCAGCAGAGCGGATTCCTACAATCGCCCCTCTCCGCCTTCGGCATCAGCCATGAGCACCAAGCCCCTGGTGATTTCACCGTCCATCCTGTCGGCCGACTTCTCCCGCCTGGGCGAAGACGTTCGTGCCGTGGATCAGGCTGGTGCCGACTGGATCCACGTGGATGTGATGGATGGCCGCTTCGTGCCCAACATCACCATCGGTCCGCTGATTGTTGAGGCCCTGCGCCCGGTGACCCAGAAGCCCCTGGATGTGCACCTGATGATTGTTGAGCCCGAGAAATACGTGGCCGACTTCGCCAAGGCCGGCGCCGACATCATTTCGGTGCAGGTGGAAGCCTGCACCCACCTGCACCGCAACCTGGCTCAGATCAAAGACCTGGGCAAGATGGCCGGCGCCGTGCTCAACCCGGGCACCCCGATCGACACGCTCGAGTATTGCCTCGAGCTGTGTGACCTTGTGCTGGTGATGAGCGTGAACCCCGGTTTCGGTGGTCAGAGCTTCATCGAGAGCCAGGTGCAGAAGATCCGCGACCTGCGCCGCATGTGCGACGAGCGCGGCCTCGACCCCTGGATCGAGGTGGATGGCGGCATCAAGGCCGAGAACGCCTGGAAGGTGATCGAAGCCGGCGCCAACGCGATCGTGAGCGGCTCGGGTGTGTTCAACCAGCCCAGCTACGCCGACGCCATCACCGGTATTCGCAACAGCAAGCGCCCTGTGGCCGTCGCCGCCTGAGCCAACGCGCGCCCCGCAACCTCAATCCCGAAGGCTGGCCGCTGGAGCCAGACCTTCGGGATTGTTTTGTGAGCTGCGCTGAAGCGCGATCAGGTGCTCAGGAACCAGCCGTAGCTGTGCAGGCCGATGCCCAGCAGATTCACGCCGATGTAGCAAACGCAGATCACCACGAGCCCAGCCACAGCAACCAGAGCCGGCTTACGCCCCTGCCAGCCGCGGCTGAGGCGGGTGTGGAGGTAGGCCGCGTACACCAGCCAGCAGATCAGGGCCCAGGTTTCCTTCGGATCCCAGCTCCACCAGCTGCCCCAGGCCTCGTTCGCCCACACAGCTCCGCTCACAATCCCGATCGAGAGCAGCAGAAAGCCCACGGTGATCGTGCGGTAGCTGAGGCTGTCGAGCTGTTCGCTCAGCGACAGGTTGACGCTGCTCAGCTGCAGGCCACCGGCCGAGCCGCCATCCGCCGCGAGGCTGGCCTGGCGGAAGGCACCACTGCCGATGGAGCTGCTGCGCAATTGCAGTTGCTGGCCGCGGTCGGTGAACAGCACCGCCAGCGACACCAGCGAACCCACCAGCAGGGCGGCGTAGCTCACCATGATCACGCTCACATGCATCACCAGCCAGCTGGAGCGCAGGGCCGGAACCAGGGGGGCCGCCTGTTGCAGCTGATCCGGCAGGGCGAAGCTGGCAAAGGCCACGCACCCCAGACCCATCGGTGTGGCAGCCGCCGCCACAACCGGCGAGGGGTAGGTGCGCTCCACGAGCAGCTGGGTGAGGGTGCAGGCCCAGGCCAGGAAGCAAAGGGATTCGTAGAGGTTGCTGATCGGGAAGTGGCCCGACTGCCACCAGCGCAGCACCAGCTGGGTGGTGAGCGCCAGGTTGGCGGCGGCCACCAGCCAGCGCACCACCTGACTGCCTTGGCCTGCTCCGCTGACGCTCCAGAAGGCCAGTGGAAGCGCCAACAGCAGGAGGGCAAAGGCGCCGAGGCCAAGGGCCAGAACCGGATCGGTCACGAACGGGGCGTTGTGGGGGAAAGAGCGAGGCCAGTCTGCCGCGAACCTGCCGCTAGCGACTGGCTTGGCGGAGCAACACCAAGCCGCCGGCCAGGCCGATGATCACCGGCAGCCAGGCGGCAAAGAAGGGCAGCAGCGTGCCCTTGATCCCCAGGGAACTGAAGATGAAGGACATCAGGTAGTAACCGAAGATCAGCAGCACACTGATGCCAAAGCCTTGGCTGCGGCTGGTGCGGGCGTTGGCGCGCACGCCGAGGCTGCTGCCGATCAGGCCAAACACCAGGCAGATGGCCGGGAAGGCGAATTTCTCCTGGATGCGCACCCGCAGACGGCGGGCCTCCTTGCGGTCGCCGGATTGTTCCAGCAGGGCTTCAGCGCGCAACGCCTGAGCAACAGTCATCTGTGCGGCGTCGCTGGGGAGCTTGCCCACATCGAGCGGCGCCTTGGTGAAGGGATAGAAGTAGCGATCGAACTCGGCCGAGGTGGTGCGGTTGTTGGCGTGATCGATATCCACGATCCGCCCATCGCGGAATTCCCACATGCTGCGGGCGTCGTTCCACACTCCCGTGGCAGCGATCAACATCTGCTGGCGACCAGCCCGGGTGAAGTCGAGCAGGGTCACATCAAACATCTGTCCTTCACGGAAGCGGCGGGCATAGAACAACTGCGCCAGGCCGTTGCTGAGCTCCTCTTTGCCCTGCTCATCCACCACGGCGACCTTGGCGTAGCGGGAATACACGACGTTGTCGCCTCGTTCGGCCGCCACTGAACGGCCCAGGGCGGCATCGAGCCGGTCGGAGGCCGCCAGATTCGCGCTCGGCACGATCACGTCGTTGAACACAAAGGTGAGGCCAGTCATCAACGCCGCCACCACCAAGGCCGGCACCACCATCCGCGTGGTGGTCACACCGAGGCTGCGCAGGGCCGTGAGCTCGCTGGAGCCAGAGAGGCGGCTAAAGGCCAGCAACGTGGCCATCAGGGTGGCCATCGGGAACGACAACACCAGAAACCCCGGCAAACGCAGGCCGAGCACTTGCATCGCCACGAGCGGCGAGAGGCCTGATTCCGCCACCTTGCGGACCAGCTCAAACACCACCCCCACCGAGAGGGATACAGCGGTGAATGCCGCCACCCCGAACAACAGCGGGCCGAGCAACTCTGAGGTCAACCAGCGGTCCATCAGCGGCAGGCGCTGCCACTGGCGTTGCAACCGTCGAAGCTGCGCCGCGCTGGTGGTGAGGATGCTCACAGCCGGAAATCCTCCCCGAGGTAGTGACGCCGCACGAGGGGATCACTGGCCATCTCCCGGGAGGGCCCACTGGCCAGGATGCGGCCCTCCGTGAGGATGTAGGCGCGATCGGTGATCGCCAGGGTTTCCCTCACGTTGTGGTCGGTGATCAGGATGCCCATGCCGCGATCCCGCAGACGGGCAATCAGACCTTGCAGGTCGGCCACGGCCAGGGGATCGACGCCGGCGAAGGGTTCATCCAGCAGCAGATAGCGTGGCCCGTGCTCGCCCACGGCCAGTGCCCGGGCCACCTCGCACCGCCGCCGCTCCCCGCCGGAGAGCTGAAAGCCACGCCGCTGCGCGAAGGGGCGCAGGTGGAAATCGTCCACCAGTTGCTCCACCCGATCGCGGCGTTGATCTGCGGGTGCGCCACTTTCCTGCAGGGCGAGCATCAGGTTGTCGTAGACGCTCAGATTGCGGAACACGCTGGCCTCCTGCGGCAGGTAGCCGATGCCCAGCCGTGCCCGCTCGGGCATGGAGAAAGCAGCCACTGACGCACCATCCATCACCACCGAGCCGGAATCGGGGCGCAGCAGCCCAGTGACCAGGCTGAAGGTGGTGGTTTTGCCGGCACCGTTGGGGCCCAACAGGCCCACCACTTCACCGGAATTGAGGTTGAGGCTCACCTGCTTCACCAGCGGACGACCCGCGATGGTGAGGGCTACCTGATCGAGCACCAGGCTCATGGTTGGGCCGCCGCGGGCTGGGGCGTGCTCTGTTGAATGCGCACCCGGCTGAACACCTGTTCGCCCCTGGGGGGGATGGCGATCAGCCGCTCGCCATCCACGAGATACACCACCTGTTCGGCGCGGATCAGGTTGCCGCCCTCCTGAACGATGTCCACATCGCCGCTGAGCACGACGCGGTTTTCCTTGCTGAAATACTGCGCCTGGCGGGCCGTGGCCACCACCCGCTCATCGGGATACACGATGCGCACATTGCCGGTGGCCGTGATCACACCGGTGAGCTGATCGGCCCGTTGCTGATCGGATTCGATCGTCACCAATCCAGTGTTCAACCGGGCTGGTTGGGCAGTGGCGGGGGCAGACGCTGGTGTTGCTGCGGGCGTAGCGGTGGGCGCTGGGGCTGAGCCCTGCTGCGCCGCAGCCCGCAACGGCGATGCAGCAACCAGCAGCAGCACTGCGGCAACGAAAGAAGCGTGTCTGGGCATGCTGCGCACGGCGGCCAACCCCGCTCCCATGGATGTCGATCGTGCCATGGTATCGCTCAGTTCGCCTGGCCCATCAGGCATCTGCCCGATCGCTCAGTAGGCGCGGCAACGGCAAGGGTGTGGGATCCAGCTCCTGCTGCAGCGCCTGGAGCCGAGCCGCTGCCTGCTGGCGCAACAGCTCCAGATCCAGACCCAGCTGTTCAGCGCCGGCGTTGTGCAGTCGTCCCAGCCCTTCACCGAGCAGCACGGTGGCGCCGCGGCGGTTGCCGCGCTCCAGATGCAGATGGGCGACGGCGATCTGAAGGATGCCCTGCAGCACCCGCCGGCAGGGACCCTGGGTTTCATGCCAGAGCTCCTCGAAGCCGTCGTGGCAGGCGTACCACTCCCCGGCATTAAAAAGCCTGACGGCGTCCCCAAAGCGGGGATCAACCATCAGGCTCTGTTCCTCTGAGAGGGGCTCGCTCAACGGCGGGCGGGCTTCTTGGCGGGAAGCTTGCGCAGACGGATCGACTCGGGGGTCACCTCGAGCATCTCGTCGGGGCCGATGTATTCGAGGGCCCGCTCCAGCGTCATCTGCATCGGGGCCTGCAGGGTGTCGAGTTCCTCAGCGCCGGCGGAGCGCATGTTGGTGAGCTGCTTGGTTTTGCAAACGTTGATCTCGAGATCCTGGGGACGGTTGTTCTCACCAACGAGCATGCCCTTGTAGACCTTGGTGCCCGGGCTGATGAAGAACTGGCCGCGATCTTCGGCGTTCTTGAGGGCATAGAAGGTGGCGGTGCCCTCCTCGAAGGCGATCAACACGCCGTTGCGACGGGTTTCGAAATCGCCCTGCATCGGGCGGTAATCGAGGAAGGAGTGGCTCATGATCCCTTCGCCGCGGGTTGCACGGATGAACTCGCCGCGGAAGCCGATCAGGCCGCGGGAGGGCACCACAAACTCCAGCTGGGTGCGGCCGTCGTTGGTGTTCTCCATGTTCTGCATCTCGGCCTTGCGGATGCCGAGTTTCTCGATGCAGGCGCCCACGGCCTCCTCGGGCACATCCAGCACCAGAGTTTCGAACGGCTCCGAGGGGGTGCCATCGATGGTGCGGAAGATCACCTGCGGCTGACTCACCTGGAACTCATAGCCCTCGCGGCGCATCGTTTCGATCAGGATGCCCAGGTGGAGTTCGCCACGGCCGCTCACGGCCCAGCGGTCGGGGGAGTCGGTGTCTTCCACCCGCAGGGCCACGTTGGTGAGCAGCTCTTTGTTGAGGCGGTCGCGCACCTGACGGCTGGTCACGAACTTGCCTTCCTTACCGGCGAAGGGCGAGTCGTTGACCACGAAGGTCATCTGCAGGGTGGGTTCATCCACCTTGATCAGCGGCAGCGCCTTGGGCTCATCCGGGCAGGCGATGGTTTCGCCGA
>VGPW01000093.1 GCA_016882545.1 Cyanobacteria bacterium M_surface_10_m2_179
TAGTCGTTGATTGTTTGGGTGTAGCCGGCCAGCAAAGGACCACTCATCACCATGCAGGCGATGGATGCACCCACCTCGGTGAAGGTCCAGTGGAAATTGCCGGAGGCTGCGGCGCCGCAGAGCACACCCCAGATCAATGGAATCCAGGTGACCGGCTTCATCAGCTGAAGCCGAATCTTCCAGATGTTGGAGGTGCCGCTGGCACCTTTCATGCCCAGCAGTTGGCGGGCTCCCGCGCCGCTACTGGCCGTGGGATTAGGAGAGTCGCTGGGGGAGTCGCTCACGGGGGCGGCTTCAGGCTGCGGTGATTTCGTCGTCGAAGAACCAGTTGGTGGCGCCATTGGCCAGCTCCACCACCACGCCGATGCCCTTGCCGTCGGTCACCTTGAAGTCCTTCACGGTGCCGGTGGCGTCGGCCTGGAGGGCTGCCACGAGATCAGCGGGAATGCGATCGCGCACCCGGGTGACCCGCACCTTCGAGCCGATGGTGATGGCAGCCTGGGACATGTCCGGCGCGACGTAAAAGTGGGGTCAGATTAGCCCCCGGTCCTGCGGCGCCCTGGCCGTCTGCCGCTCCCCTCCCGCCATGGTCGCCAAACGGATCATTCCCTGTCTCGACGTGGCTGATGGCCGCGTGGTGAAGGGCGTCAACTTCGTGGGGCTCCGCGATGCCGGCGATCCGGTGGAGCTGGCCTGCCGCTACAGCGCCTCCGGGGCTGATGAGCTGGTGTTTCTCGATATCGCCGCTTCCCATCAGGGGCGCGCCACCTTGGTGGACCTGGTGCGCCGCACCGCCGAAGCCGTGACGATCCCCTTCACCGTGGGGGGCGGGATCAGCAGCGTGGAGGGGATCACCGAGCTGCTGCGTGCCGGCGCCGACAAGGTGAGCCTCAATTCCTCCGCGGTGCGTGATCCGGAGCTGGTGGCCCGCGGTGCCGAACGCTTCGGCTGTCAATGCATCGTGGTGGCCATCGATGCCCGCCGCCGCGAGGGCGGCTGGGATGTGTATGTGAAAGGAGGGCGCGAGAACACCGGCCTGGATGCGGTGGCCTGGGCGCAGCGTGTGGTGGCCTTGGGTGCGGGCGAGATCCTGCTCACTTCGATGGATGGGGATGGCACCCAGGCCGGCTACGAACTCGCGCTCACCCGCGCCGTGGCGGATGCGGTGGAGGTACCGGTGATCGCCAGCGGCGGAGCGGGGTGCATCGAGCACATCGCCCAGGCCCTGGATGCAGGGCCCGAGGGTGGGCACGCCTCGGCGGCGCTGCTGGCCTCGCTGCTCCACGACGGCGTGCTCACCGTGGAGCAGATCAAGGCCGATCTGCTGCGCCGCGGTCTCACGATTCGCCCGCTGTAGCGGCTCAGCCCCATCGCGCCGGCACGTAACGCGCCGTTACATTGATCTCATCTGCTCCGGTTGCCGGTCGTGCCCGCCCTGGTCCACTCCCACTCCACGGCCCTGGCCGTTGTGATGGTGCTGGTGGTGATGGCGATGGTGGCCTGGGCGCTGCAGCTGATGCAGGCGGCGGCGGATCGGAAGGAGTTTTCCTTGATCCTGGCCGGCTGCATGGTGTGCTCCGCCGCTGTGGGCTTGGCCGCCGTGATGGTGATGACATTCACCAGCGTGGATCGCATTGAGGCCCAGCTGCAGGCTGGAGGTGTCAGTCTCGACGCGATCTCCCTGCCCTGGGATGCCAGTTCCGATTCAACCCGGCGATCCTGAGCAGGTTCGCGATCTGTTTGATCGCATCGCTCCGGCCTACGACAACCTCAACGACCTGCTGAGCCTCGGACTGCATCGGCTTTGGAAGCGTCAGGCCATGGCCTGGCTCGATCCGCGCCCGGGTCAGCGCCTGCTCGACCTCTGCTGCGGCACGGGTGATCTGGCTCTGGTGCTGGCGGAGAAGGTGCGTCCGGGTGGACTGGTGCTCGGCATCGATGCCGCAGCGGCCCCTCTGGAGCGGGCCCGCGAGCGGGCGCGGCGCCAGCCCTGGCTGCCGGTGGAGTTTCGCCAGGGCGATGCGGCGGCCACCGAGCTCGCAGCTGGCTGGGCGGATGCGGCGGTGATGGCCTACGGCCTGCGCAACCTGCCGGATCCCGCGGCGGGGCTGCAGGAGTTGCGGCGGCTGTTGCGTTCCGGTGGGCGTGCGGCGGTGCTCGATTTCAACCGCCCGGCCGATCACCAGGGCGCCACGGCTGCCTTTCAGCGCTTCTACCTGCGCCGTTTGGTGGTGCCCCTGGCCAGGCGGGCCGGCCTGGAAGCGCAATACGCCTACCTCGAGCGCAGCCTGGGGCGCTTCCCAACGGGTTCAGAGCAGGAAGCGCTGGCTGCGGCGGCTGGTTTTACGCAAGCGCGTCACCGCTTGCTGGCCGGCGGCCAGATGGGCTTGCTGCAGCTGGTGGCCTGAGGTTGCCGCCGCTGCTCGAGGCTTTGTTCCTCCCGAGCCGAGAGCAGCACGGTCACGGCGCTGATGAACAGGGCAGGTAGCAGGATGGTGAGTCCGAGGTCGGGTCCCATCTGAGAGCGGCAGTTGCTTTCAGCGTGGGGCTGGCCGCCTGGGGTGTCAGTAGTTGCTTGTGCCTGGCCTGAACCGCCGCTGGGCAGAATCGGTGGCCGAGCGCGCCCTCGCCGGCCCCATCAGGAGCAACTCGTGCATTTTCAGGACATCATCAGCACCCTCAACCGCTTCTGGGCCGAGCGGGGCTGCCTGATTCTGCAGCCCTACGACACCGAGAAGGGGGCCGGCACGATGAGCCCCCACACGGTGTTGCGGGCGATCGGTCCCGAGCCCTGGGCTGTGGCCTACCCCGAGCCGTGCCGCCGCCCCACCGATGGCCGTTACGGCGACAACCCCAACCGGGCGCAGCACTATTTCCAATACCAGGTGTTGATCAAGCCCAGCCCGGACGGCATTCAAGAGACCTATCTCGCCTCACTGGCAGCCCTCGGTATCCAAGCCGCCGATCACGACATCCGCTTCGTGGAGGACAACTGGGAATCGCCCACCCTCGGCGCCTGGGGCGTGGGCTGGGAGGTGTGGCTCGATGGCATGGAGGTGACCCAGTTCACCTACTTCCAGCAGTGCGGTGGCATCGACTGCCGGCCCGTGTCGATCGAGATCACCTATGGCCTCGAGCGTTTGGCCATGTATCTGCAGGATGTGGAGAGCATCTGGGATCTCTCCTGGGATGGCAATCGCTCCTACGGCGACATCTGGTTGCCGTTTGAGAAGGGTCAGTGCACCTACAACTTCGAAGCCTCCAACCCCGAGCGGCTCAAGCAGTTGTTCGCCATCTACGAAGCCGAGGCGGCCGATCTGGTGGCCCAAAAGCTGCCGGCGCCGGCTCTGGATTTCGTGCTCAAGTGCAGCCACACCTTCAACCTGCTGGAGGCTCGCGGCGTGATCTCGGTGACGGAGCGCACCGCCACCATCGGCCGCATCCGCAACCTGGCCCGTCAGGTGGCTGAGGCCTGGCTGGAGGAACGCGAAGCGCTGGGCTTCCCGCTGCTGCGGCGCTAAGGCCCAGGCGGCACCGGCACTGTGATTGGCACAGCCGGGCCATCGAGGGTGTTGCTGCAGAGATCGAGCACGATCCGCTGGCCCACCGTTCCCGGGGTGGGAGTGTCCCAGCCCTGCCAGCGGCCATCGATCCGCAAGTTCTGGCGCAGGGATTCACACTGCACAGCCATGGCCGTGGCGGCTGAACCCCGCAGCCCCAGGTCGCTGATCGAGGGTTTCACCAGAGTGATGCGCACGCCGCCGGGGTGGAGCCTCCAGCCCGACCAATCCACGGCGGTGGCACTGAACCACTTCCAGCGGGTTAGGCCCGATTGTTCGCGCCATTCCAGTTCGGCGCGATCCCGGCGTTCGGCCGGGCTCAGTAGCAGTGCCGCCGCCGCTTCGCCGCCGCTGCCGTCGGGTGGCGGCGGCGCGAGTTCGCTGTTGGCTGCGCGCTGAGGGCTGGTGGGCGCACCGGGCAGCTTCAGCACCTGGCCCACTTGCAGCAGCGTGGGATCGCTGATGGCGTTGGCCTTGATCAAGGCTTCAAGGCTCACGCCGTAGCGCTGCGCCAGCTGCTCGAGCGTGTCGCCGGCCACCACGGTGATCGTGCGGGGTTGGGCCATTGCCAGGCTGGCCCAGCTCAGCAGCAGAGCCAGAACCAGGGCTTGTGCTTGGGCTGAGCGTCGCGGCCGCATCGCAGCGAGGGGGCGGGCCCGAACCCTAGGGGAATACTCCCAGGGATGTCGTTGCCCCGCCAGCCACTGCTGCTGCTTCTGCTCACGGCCCTGCTGGTGCCGGTGCTGTTGCTGCGCCAGCCCAGCGCCGGCCCGAGCGATCCGCTCTGGCGCATCCCTCCCCAGGCCATGGCCCAGCCGGTGGTGCTCACGGCGCGCCTGCTGGAGGACCCCAGGCCGGATGGTTCCGGCGCCCGCTGCCGGACCCTGGCGCAACTGGCGGGCGGCCGCAGCGAACTGCAGTTCAGCCCCTGCCCTGCTGTGCAACTGGGATGGCGCCTGCAGTTGAGCGGCAGCCTGCGGCGCTTGCAAGCTGCACCCCATCCCCTCCTGGCCGGCCCCGCCGAGCGCCTGCAACGCCAGGGGGTGTGGACGCAGCTGCGGGTGGAGCGTTGGCAGCTGCTGCAGCGGTCTGGCACCCCGGTGGCGGATCTGCGCCGCCGCATGGGTGCGGCGCTGCGGCAGGTCGGCGGCGATGAGGCCGGCGGTGTGCTCGCGGCTCTGGTGCTCGGCAGTGCGGCCAGTCCTCCCCCGGTTGCCGTGCGCGATGCGTTCCGCGTTGCGGGCTTGTCGCATGCGCTGGCGGCCAGTGGCTTCCACCTCACGGTGCTGCTGGGGGCGGTGATGGTGCTGGCGCGCCGCTTGCCTGCCCCGCTGCGCTGGTGTTCGGGGGCCGGCGCGATGGGGGTGTTTCTGTTGCTGGCGGGGCCGCAGCCGTCGGTGGTGAGGGCGGTGCTGATGGGGGCCGTGGCCTTTGCGCTGCGCGAGAGCGGACGCCGCAGCCGGCCGGTGGCGGTGTTGCTGTTGTGTGTGGTGGGGATGCTGCTGTGGAGCCCCGCCTGGCTGTTCGACGTGGGGTTTCAGCTGAGCGCGGCGGCCACCGCGGGGCTGATCCTCAGCGCCGGCCCACTGGAGCAACGCTTTCGCGCCTGGCTACCCACCTGGGGCGCCACGGCCCTGGCGGTGCCGGTGGCGGCTTCGCTGTGGACGCTGCCCCTGCAGCTGTTGCAGTTCGGCGTTCTGCCGATCTACGCCGTACCCGCCAATCTGCTGGTAGCTCCCCTGCTCACGCCGCTCACGTTGGGGGCGATGGCGATGGCCTTGGCGGCTGTGGTGCTGCCGCCGCTGCTCGTACCCCTCGGCTGGCTGCTGGTGCCGCTGGCCCGGCTGTTGGTGTGGCTGGTGAAGCTGCTGGCGGCCTTGCCGATGGCGCAGTGGTCGTTGGGGCGTTTCTCGCCGCTGCTGGCCTTGCTGTTGGCGCTGGCCCTGGCGCCCTGGTTGTTGCCGCAGGCGCGCCGCTGGCGTTGGGGAGGGCTGCTGCTGTTGGCCCTCGTGGCGGCGCTGCAGATGCACCTGTTGCGGGCGGATCAGCTGCTGCTGGTGCAGGACGGCGGCCGCCAATGGTTGCTGGCCCGCCATGGCGGCCGCGGCGCCCTGATCAGCCGCCAGGCCGATGGCTTCAGTTGCAGCCGCGCCGCCCAGTTGGCCCAGGGCCTCGGGATCAGCCGCTACGACTGGGTGCTGTTGCTTGATCCTGTGCCCTCTGAGCAGCCCGCCTGCTGGGCCAGGCTTACCCCCACGCTGGTGGCGCCCCAGATCGGTGTGCCGCTGCTGGAGCCCGGCCAGCGGCTGCTCAGCCCGGGGCTGGCGGTGGAGGCGCTCGCGGCCGACAGCCAGGCCTTGCTGTTGTCGGCCGGG
>VGPW01000094.1 GCA_016882545.1 Cyanobacteria bacterium M_surface_10_m2_179
GCGAAGACGCCTACCGGATCGTGCAGCGCAACGCCCACACCGCCTGGAACACCGAAGGCGGCAACTTCCGCGCCAACCTCGAGGCCGATGCCGAGGTGACCTCCCGCCTCAGCCCCGAACAGCTGGCCGAGTGCTTCGCCACCGAACTGCACCAGGCCAACCTGGGCGTGATCTGGGAGCGTCTGGGGATCTGAGCCCAGGGCGTGGTGGTGCTGAGCCGAGGCCCCTAGGACCCCAACGCCCAGCAGAACACGCCGCGATAACCGTCCTTAATTCCGTACGGAATGCACGGAATCAAGGACAAATCACTTGTGGTAGGGCCCGCCCTGCTGAATCGTGAGGGCCCGGTAGAGCTGCTCCAGCAGCAACAGCCGCGCCAATTCGTGGGGGAAGGTCATCGGCGAGAGGCTGAGCTTCCAGCTGGCGCGAGCCTTCAGGGCTGGATCGATTCCTTCAGCCCCGCCGATCACAAACACCAGCCGTTCTGAACCCGAACCCTCCAGCCGCTCGGCGAAAGCTGGTGAATCAAAGATTTGGCCCTCTTCGGCCATCACCACCAGCTGCTCCCCTGGCTGCAAGGCAGCCAGAACGGCTTCAGCCTCCTTGGCTTTGCCGGCATCCCGGAGCTCCACCACCTGCAAGCCGGGCAAGCGCTTGAGGTAGGTGGCGATGCCCTCGAGGACCCAACCCTTGCGCACCTTGCCCACCGCCAGGATGCGGATGCGGGAGGGATTGATCACGGCGCCACAGCCCCTACTGGCACGCTACCCACAGCACCGCAAGCGGCATGTTCTGGACGCCCTACGCCGACTGGATTTACACCGTGGTGAGCACCACCGGCTTACTGCTGATCGTCTGGCTGGTGCTCAGGCCGAAGTAGTCGGTGCCGTGGCGCTGCGCTCGGTGGCGGGATTGGGGCCAGCCCCACCCGCCAATAGATCGATCGGTTCGCACACCGGGAAGCGGTTGATCGCCTTGAGGGCGGTGCGGGCATTGCTGCGCAGCTGCTCGCTGATCGCTTCGCAGTAGGGGATCTGGGCCAGCAGATCCACGGTGCGGCGCATGATCCGCACCACATCGCCCTCATCGAGTGAGGTGTTGGCGATCAGGTCGTTCCAGCTCACTCCCTTGGCCCAGGCGTGCACCAGGCCCATCAGCTCGGGCTCAAACCAAAGCGGCATCACCACCGAAGCCCGCTCCTGCAGCCGCTGGAGCTCACGGCGGATGCCGCGCAGATCGTGCAGGGCCTCTTCGGCTGCAGGCGGGGGCGGGAAGCCACTCCACAGGTCGGGGCGGTTCACCTCGGTGGAGATCACCTCCAGCACAGCGGCCAGATCAGCTGGGTCGAGCTCATCCAGGTGCCCGCTCATCAGCGCCAGGCCGAGCCAGAGCTCGTTGTCGCCGCGCAAGGCGCCCACGGTGCGTCCGATCTCCGTGGGATCGAGGCCCTCATCGCCCGCCAGACAGCCGAAATGGCGCAGGATCTCGATCAACGCCAGCACCGTTTCCCAGTGGCGATTGGCGCGGAAGTGCAGGATCCGCTGCCGCTCTTCGATCTCCGCTTCCAGCTCCTCGATGCGGAAGCGCTGCTTGCGCAGCTTCTTGCGATCGCCGGCGTGGTGGGCCGGATGCAGCTCCAGAGCCAGCTCCAGCTCTCGCACCAGGTGGGCCTGGGCCTGCACCTCACCCGCCAGGTCGTATTGCGGAGTGGTCATGTCGTGGCGGCGGGCCATGTGAGCCACTGCCAGAGCGAGGCCGCCGCTGGCTTGATCGCCATGGCGCAGCTCGCCGGCGCGGTGGAGCTCGGGCGGATGCACCTCCTTCACCTGCAGGCAGCTGAGCTCGGCGTGCAGGCTTACCACGGCCGTGCACGGCACCAACACCCACACGTTCTCATCGGTGAGGCAGAGCAGCAGCGGGAATTGCCCAGGCCCCTCCACCTTCTCCACGATCACCGCCGGCGTCACCCGGCCGCGCAGCACCGGAGCCTTCAGGCTCACCAGAGCCCCCTCGCTGGCGAAGCGCAGCGCCAGGGTGAGTTCGTGGGCGAGGGTCTCCTCTGCCTGCTGCTGCAGGATCCGCAGCAAACGCCGCTCTTCCCGCAGCCGGCCGCGCTGCTTCTCGTAGTCCTCGAAATCGTCCCAGGCCACCTCCACCGCTTCATCGCTGAGGTGGCTGAGCTGCTCGCGCAGTTCGGCGATCCGGGCCTCATCGTCGGCCAGATCGAGGGTGGCCAGGTAGCGCCCGAAGCTGCGCTCCACTAGCTCCTTGGCCTTCTCGAGGTCGTAGCGCTGCAGCAGGTTGAGCACCATGCCGTAGCTGGGGGTGAACTGGCTCACCAGCGGATCGGAGGGCGCGGTGGCCAGCTGGCCCGCTTCCCGCACCCCCTCAAAGCGGCTCTGCACCGTGACCACATAGCCCTGGGTATCGAGCCCGCGGCGCCCGGCCCGGCCGGCCATCTGCAGAAACTCACTGCCCATCAGCGGCCGGTGGCCCCGCTCGGTGCGCTTGGAGAGCGCTGAGATCACGGTGCTCCGCGCCGGCATATTGATGCCCGCCGCCAGGGTTTCGGTGGCGAACACCACCTTCACCAGCCCCTGCTGGAACAGCTCCTCGATCAACTCCTTCCAGGCGGGCAACACGCCAGCGTGGTGGGCGGCGATGCCCCGCAGCAGGGCGTCGTCGTGGCCGCCATCGCGCACGGCCTCTGGCGTTGCCGCGATGAATGCCTCGAGGCGGGCGGCGATGCGCGCCTGCTCCTCGGGCGACACCAGGCACACCTTGCCCAGATCGCGCACCGCCTTATCGCAACCGCGGCGGCTGAAGATGAAATAGATGGCCGGCAGCATCTCCCGCTCGGCCATCTGTGCCACCACAAAGCCCAGGGGCGGGGCTTCGGGCTGAGGCGGCTTCGGGGTCTTGGGCCCTTTGCGCTTGTTGCCCTTGGGGGCGCGCCAAACCTTGCAGTTGGGGTGCAGGCCGGTGCCCTCGTCGTTGAGCAGCGGATGCAGCCCCTTGGCGCTGCAGAAGCTGAAGGCCAGCGGCACCGGCCGGAAATCGCTCATCACCAACTGGGTGGGGCCATGCACCCGCTCAATCCAGTCGGTGAGCTGCCCGGCGTTGGCCACCGTGGCCGAGAGCGCCACCAGCTGCACCACCGGCGGGCAGTGAATGATCGATTCCTCCCACACGGTGCCGCGCTGGGAGTCGTTCATGTAGTGGCACTCATCGAGCACCACCGCCTCCACATCCTCGAGCGGGTCATCGCCCTGATCGGCCTCCGCGTAAAGCATGTTGCGGAAGATCTCGGTGGTCATCACCACCACCGAAGCCTCACGGTTCACCGTGAGATCACCGGTCATCAGACCCACCCGCTCGGCGCCGAACTGCTCGCGGAAATCGCGCAGCTTCTGGTTGGAGAGCGCCTTGAGCGGCGTTGTGTAAAACACCTTGCGCCCGTGGGCCAGGGCGCGATGAATCGCGTATTCGCCCACCAGGGTTTTGCCTGAGCCGGTGGGGGCACTCACCACCACCGAATGGCCCTGGTTGAGGGCGTCGATCGCTTCGAGCTGGAAGCCGTCGAGCGGGAAGGGGAACAGCTGCTCGAGGGGCGGGACAGCAGCGAAGGCAGCTGCAGGGGCGTCGCCACCATCAACGGGGTGCGCGGCGGCTGAGGCCTGAGGGCTGCTGGGCATTAGCAGATCCTATGGGCAATCAACCAGCGGGCAGACTGAGGCGATCTCCACCGCGCAGCAGCGGGCTTGGTTAAGGCGCACGCCCCCGGCTCAGAAGCTTCCTGGAGTGCTCCTCTGGCGAAGGCACTCGAAGCACTACCGCCCGAGCGGCGCCGCGAGCTGCGCAGCTGGCAACCCACCGCCGCGGCCGGCTTGCAGAGCACGGCTAGCGGTAGCCGGCCCCTACTCGATCTAGCCAGCAACGACTACCTCGGCCTGGCCTGCCACCCGGCCCTCGTGGAGGCCGCGAACCAGTGCATGGCTCGCGAGGGAGTGGGGGCAGGGGCCTCGCGCTTGGTGAGCGGCAGCCGGGTGGTGCATGCCCAGCTGGAGGCGGAGCTGGCGACCTGGCTCGGGCGCGAACGGGTGCTGTTGTTCCCCAGTGGCTTTCAGGCCAACTTGGCAGCGGTGCAGGCCCTGGCGGATCGCCACACGCTGGTGTTGGCCGACCGGCAGATTCACCACTCCTTGCTCGTGGGCGTGCGTGCCAGCGGCGCACGGCTGCAACGCTTTGCCCACAACAACCTCGCCGAACTGGCGGAGCGGCTGCAGCAGGCACGCCGGGATCGCCCCACGCTGCGGCTGCTGGTGATCAGCGAAAGCCTGTTCTCGATGGAGGGCACCTCACCGGATCTGCCTGCGCTCAGCGCGCTCTGCCAGAGCCACAACGCGGCCCTGCTCCTTGATGAAGCCCACGCCCTGGGGGTGCTCGGGCCCGGCGGCCGTGGCCTGGGCCATGGCTTGAGCGGGGTGAGCCTGATCAGTGGCACCTTCGGCAAGGCCTTCGGCAGTGGCGGCGCTTTTCTCGCCGCGGATGCCCTGGTGGGGGAATGGCTGCTGCAGCATTCCGGCCCTTACCGTTACACGACAGCCCTGGCGCCGCCCCTGGCGGCGGCGGCCCTGGCTGCTCTGGCGCAGATCCAAGGGCAACCCAATCGAGGCACACAACTGCTTGAGCGCGCTGAGCGCTGGCGCGACCAGCTGGAGCAGGCCGGCTGGTCGCGTCCACCCGGCCGCGGGCCGATCCTGCCGCTGTTGGTGGGCGACGACGGCCGTGCCCTGGCGCTGCAACAGCAGCTCGAGCAGGCCGGCCTGCTGAGCGTGGCCATCCGGCCGCCCACCGTGCCCGAGGGCAGTGCACGGCTCAGGCTGGTGCTCCGCCACGATCTGCCCGCGGGCAGCCTCAACAGGTTGCTCAGCGCCCTGGGAGCGCCATGAGCTCGCCGACCCACACCCACGTGATGGCCGTGCACGGCTGGGCGGGCGACAGCCGCGCCTGGCAGCCGTGGGCTGAGCAAGCCCAAGCCCGCAGCTGGAGCTTCAGCGCTGCCGAGCGCGGCTACGGCAAGCTGGCGCTCCACCAACCCACCTGGCCAGATCAAGCGGAGCAGCGAGTGGTGATCGGCCATTCCATGGGGCCGCACCTCATCCCTGCCGCGCTCTGGGCACAGGCCAGCTGCGTGGTGCTGCTAGCGAGCTTCGCGGCCTTTGTGCCCGAGGGCCGCGAAGGCCGGAGCCTGCGCGTCGCGCTGCGGGCAATGGAGCAACGACTCAGCGCTGGAGAGACCACCGCAATGCTGCGGGACTTCTTCCGCCAAGCCGCCGCCCCCTACCCACCCTCGGCCTTACCGCCAGGTCCACTCGATCAGGGCATCGACGGCCCCGGGCTCGAGCGGCTGCAAGAGGATCTGGTGCGGCTGAGTCAGACCTCAGGCCTGCCCCCAGGCTTCCCTCAGGGCGTGCGTCTCCTGATCGTGGAGGCAGCCGATGATCAGATCGTGCACCCGAGCAGCCGCGCGGCGCTGCGAAACGCCCTGCCCACTGCGGAGGTGTGGACGCTTGAGCGGGCCGGCCACTACCTGCTCAACGCCGACCTACCGGCGCGGGTGCTGGCCTGGATCGCCGATGGCAAGCCCTGAGCTGCGGTTCAGCGACAGCGTGGAGCGCTGTTTCCGCAGCGGTGCCGCGGCCTACGAGCGCGGCGCCACGCTGCAGGCCGGCGTGGCCCAACGGC
>VGPW01000095.1 GCA_016882545.1 Cyanobacteria bacterium M_surface_10_m2_179
TGCAGTGGCTGCTGGTGCGGCTGCCCAAGCAGGGCCGTGTGGCCGGCGGCTTCTGAGCCTCCCGCCATGGCGCTCACGGTTACCGCCTTGCTGAGCCGGCTGGAGGAGCTCAGCCGCAGCCGCCCGGATCGGGTGGTGCGCCTCACCGGTGCCTTGCCGGGCGAGGCCGGCATGGAGGCGTTCGAGCTGCTGATGTTCCGAGGCTTCTCCAGCAGCGTCAGCCATCCCACCGCCTTCGATCCCGATCAGCCGGCCCTGCCCGCAGACGCGCTGGTTCAAGCCGCCGAGCTGTTGCAGGGCCCCCTGAATCCGGGCGCTGAGCAGCGCCTTGCCGGTCCGATGCCGCCAGAGCAGCTGCTGGATCCGGCCGCCTGGGCTTGAGCTGGCGTTAGGCGGCTGCGCAGAGGCGGCGCCAATCGCCGCAGAGCCGGCTCAGGGCTGCGTCGTGCTCCAGCAGTTGCTCCGCACGTGCCAGCTCGAAATCGGCGAAGTCAAAGCCTGGAGCCACCGTGCAGCTCACCAGGCTCCACGGGCACCCAGCCGCCGGCTCGGCGGCAAACCAATCGCCCGCGGGCACCACATGCTGCGGTCGCTCGCCGGCCGTAATCGCCATGCCCAACCGGGTGGTTTGAACCACGCCGCTGGAACTGAGCTGATGAATCAGCAGCCCTCCGCCACCGTGCACGTGCCAGGCCTCATCGGAGCGGATCCGGTGCCAGCAGGAGCGCTCCCCGGCTGCCAGCAGAAACAGGATGGCGGTGCTGGCGGCTCGGGGGCCCCGCGGGGTGATCACCTGGTCGCTGGCGCGGTATGTCTCGCGGTAGTGGCCGCCTTCCGGGTGCGGACGCAGCCCCAGCTGGGCAATCAGCTCAGCACTGCCACACATCGGCCGCAGAGGGTGGGGTGGCTGGCGTGGCTGCCGATGTCGGTTTCGTAGTGCCAGCAGCGCTCGCACTTCTCGCCGGCCGCCTTGGCGATGCGCACCGTGAGGCCGGCTTCACTGGCCTCCGCCAACATCTCGGCGGGGGCGCTGCCGCCCTGCTGCAGGGCCGACACCAGCAGCCAGTCGGCCAGGTTGTCGACGCCGGGGTGCGCTGAGCTCTCCAGCCAGGCGAGGGCCGCGGCGGTGGCTTCCGATCCCTCGCTCAGCTCCAGTTGCACCTGGGCTTCCAAGGAGGCGCCGAGCTGGCCGCCGGAGCGGCAGCTCTCCAGTTGGCGGTTTACAAGGGCCCGCAGCTCCAGGATGCGATCCATGGGATCTTCCAGGGCTGGCTGGCGCCATTCGCTGGGTGCGCTGGGCCAGCCCCGTTCGAACACAGAGGTTTCGGCCACCGGGTAGGGCAGGTTCTGCCAGATGTCTTCCGCCATGTGGCAGAGCACCGGCGCGATCAGGCCCGCCAGGCGTTCCACCACCAGGGCCAGCACCGTCTGGCAGCTACGGCGGCGGAACTCCCCGGCGCCGCTCACATAGAGGCGGTCTTTGGCGATATCGAGGTAGACGTTGGAAAGGTCGACCACGCAGAAGTTCTGCAGGGCCTGGAAGAAGCGGTAGAACTCGAAGCGCTCGAAGTCGCCGCTGACGCTGTCGATCAGGGCGGCAGTGCGCTGCAGCATCCACTGATCGAGCAGGGGCAGCTCGGCGTAGGGCACGGCATCGCGGGCCGGGTCGAAATCGTGCAGGTTGCCCAGCAGGTAGCGGGCGGTGTTGCGCACCTTGCGGTAGACGTCCGCCAGTTGCTTCACGATGCCCGGGCCCAGGGGCACATCGGCGGAGTAGTCGACCGAGCTCACCCAGAGGCGCAACACATCAGCGCCATAAGGCGGCTCCTGCTTCTCGTTTTTGCCGCCCTCCACCAGCACCGCGGGGTCAACCACGTTGCCGAGGGATTTGCTCATCTTGCGGCCCTTCTCATCGAGGGTGAAGCCGTGGGTGAGCACCCGTTTGTAGGGAGCGTGGCCGTTGACGGCCACCGAGGTGAGCAGGCTGCTCTGGAACCAGCCCCGGTGTTGGTCGCTGCCTTCGAGATAGAGGTCGGCGGGGTAGTGGAGTTCGGGGGCACGGCTCTCACCGCCCGCGATCCCGCCCAGCACGCCGGCCCAGGAGGAGCCGGAATCGAACCACACGTCCATGGTGTCGGTGCCCTTGCGCCATTGCGCGGCCTCGGCGGTGTAGTCGGCCGGCAGCAGCCCGGCTTCGTCGCACTCCCACCACACGTCGGCGCCGTGTTCGGCGATCAGGGCCTGGATGTGGGCCAGGGTGGCCTCATTGAGCAGCACCTCACCGGTTTCACGGTGATAGAAAACCGGGATCGGCACGCCCCAGGTGCGCTGGCGGCTGATGCACCAGTCGCCCCGCTCGCTCACCATCGCCTCGATGCGGTTGCGGCCGCTGGCCGGCAGCCACTCCACCTGCGCGATCGCCTCCAGGGCCGCGGCGCGGAAGCCCTCCACGGAGGCGAACCACTGCTCGGTGGCGCGAAAGATCGTGGGTTTCTTGGTGCGCCAGTCGTAGGGGTAGCGGTGCTCGTAGCGCTCCTGCTTGAGCAGCAGGCCGGTGCCCTCCAACGCCTCGATGATCGTGGGGTTGGCATCCTTGAGCACGTTGGTGCCGGCGAAGCGGCCGGCCTCAGCCGTGAGGTTGCCGGCCTCATCCACCGGGCAGAGCACCGGCAGGCCGTATTTCTTGCCGGTGTTGAAGTCGTCCACGCCGTGGCCGGGTGCGGTGTGCACCAGGCCGGTGCCGGCTTCGGTGGTGATGTAGTCGCCGCCGATCACCACGGCGCTGGTGCGCTCCAGCAGCGGGTGGCGGTAGACGATCCCTTCCAGATCGGCGCCTTTCACGTTGAGCAGGGGCTGGAGCTCGAGGCCCAGGCTGGCTTCGAGGCTCTCGCGCAGCTCTGCTGCCACCACCAGATGGCTGGCGGCGGGAGCCGTGTTCTCGCCCCGGGGGCTCACGGCGCAGATGGCGTAGTTGAGCCGTTCATTCACCGACACCGCCAGGTTGGCGGGCAGGGTCCAGGGGGTTGTCGTCCAGATCGCTACAGCGAGCCCGCCTTCGCCGATCGCGGCCTCTGCTGTCAGCCCCGCAGCGTTCAGTTGGGCGGCCAGGCCTTCAGGCAGCTGCACCGCCGGGAAGGCCACATAGATGCTGGGGGAGGTGTGGCCGTCGGGGTATTCGAGTTCGGCCTCCGCCAGGGCGGTACGGGAGCTGGGGCTCCAGTGCACCGGTTTGAGGCCCCGATAGATATGGCCGGCCAGCACCATGGCCCCGAACACACCGATCTGGGCGGCCTCGTAGCTCTTCTGCAGGGTGAGGTAGGGCTGATCCCAGTCGGCCCAGATGCCCCAGCGGCGGAAGCCGGCCTTCTGGCCTTCCACCTGCTCGAGCGCATAGGTATGGGCCTTCTGGCGCAGGCTCACCGGCGTGAGTTCGGCCCGCTCACTGCTGCTTAGCCCCTGCAGCACCTTCAGCTCGATCGGTAGACCGTGGCAGTCCCACCCCGGGATGAACCGCGCCCGCTTGCCCTGCAGCAAAGCGGTTTTGTTGATGATGTCCTTGAGGATCTTGTTGAGCGCGTGACCCACGTGCAGGGCCCCGTTGGCGTAGGGGGGGCCGTCGTGCAGGGTGAAGGCCGGGCCGCTGTTCTCCTGGCTCAGCCGCTCATAGAGCCGCTGCTCCGCCCAGAAGGCCTGGATCTCCGGTTCGCGCACCTTGGCGTTCGCCCGCATGGAGAAGGGCGTCTGCAGCAGGTTGAGCGTGTCCTTGTAGGAGGTGGCGGGCGCAGAGCTGGCGGTCACGGCGCCTGGAGTAGCAACCGCCGATTATCCCGCCTGGCTGCCGGCCGCCTGGAGCAGCTGATCGATCTCGGCGAAGGAGTGCACCACAGGGGTTGGGGGCTGGGTGTTGGCGGTGGTGGGTGAAGTGGTGGCCGAAGTAGTGCCGTCTGACGGGGTGTCGCCGCGCACCCAGCGTTTGCCGGAGCTCGTTTTGCTGCCCCCGCCACGCTTCAACGCCGCCAGCAGCGTGCCGGTGGCGGCGCTCACCGCGGCGATGCCGCGGGCCAGGGTGATCAGCAGTTCGTTGAGGCTGGTTTGCCAGCGCTCGATGGAGAGCAGGCGTTGCTGCTCCTCCGGCGTGAGCGCCCGCCAGCGCAGCTGCAGCACCTCCAGGCCGAGGCGACCGATCAGCAGCCCGCCGCAGAGCACCGCCAACATCGGCGAACCGGTGAGCCGATCGGCGCTGGTTACCAGGGTGAGCCCCAGCAGCAGCACCACCGCTCCCCACATCGAATCGCGGGGGCGAGAAAGTTCGCTGGCCATCAGCGGCAGCAACAGCACCGCTAAGCCCACCACCAGGGCAAGGCTTCCACTCAGGCTGGCAACCATGGGCCACGAACACGTTGACCCCATTCTTGGCTGATCCCTACAGTCGCGCCATGCCCACCTGGCGGAATTGGTAGACGCGCTGGGTTTAGGTTCCAGTGGCTTCGGCTGTGGGGGTTCAAGTCCCCCGGTGGGCATCGGGTCGAAGGCTTCCTCTCCCTAAGGTGGAGCCCAACCATTGGCCGCGCTGCCCAGGGGATGACGCAAGCTCCGGTTCAGCCACTGCAGATCACGGAGGCAGAGCCGGTGATGCGCGCGTCGGTGAGCGCAGTGCCGCGTGAATACCTCGATCCGCCGGCGGTCTGGAATCCCACCGTGGCCCTCTTTCTGGGCGGCTATGTGCTAGCCGGAGTGACCATCTGCGGCTGGTTCCTCTGGAACTGGCCCTTGCTGCCTCTGCTGGCCACGGGTTTTCTGGCCCTCCACCTGGAAGGCACGGTGATCCACGACGCCTGCCACAACGCCGCCCATCCCAACCGCTTCTGGAATGCCTTCATGGGGCATGGGGCGGCGGTGCTGCTGGGCTTCAGTTTTCCGGTGTTCACCCGGGTGCATCTGCAGCACCACGCCCATGTGAACGACCCGAAGAACGATCCCGATCACATCGTGAGCACCTTCGGCCCGTTGTGGTTAATTGCGCCCCGGTTTTTCTATCACGAGTATTTCTTCTTCCAGCGCCGTTTGTGGCGCCGCTATGAACTGCTGGAGTGGGGGCTGGGCCGCGGCATCTTCTTCTCGATTGTGCTGGCCGGCATCCACTACGGCTTCATTGATTTCATCTTCAACTGCTGGTTTGCGCCGGCACTGATGGTGGGTGTCACGCTGGGGCTGTTCTTCGACTACCTGCCCCACCGCCCGTTCTCATCGCGCAACCGCTGGCACAACGCCCGCATCTATCCCGGCAGGCTGATGAACTGGCTGATCATGGGCCAGAACTATCACCTGGTGCATCACCTCTGGCCCTCGATTCCCTGGTTTGAATACAAACCGGCCTACGAGGCCACCAAGCCGATCCTGGATGCCAAGGGTTCACCGCAGCGGCTTGGCTTGTTTGAAACCAAGGGTGATCTCGCCAACTTCATCTACGACATCCTGCTGGGTGTGCGCAGCCACAAACGCCGCCGCAGCAAGCTGCGCCCGATTGCCGGCTTGCTCCCCAGCTTCAAGGCCCGCCGCCATGTGGTGGCCTTGTTGCACCGCACGGCGGTATCGCCCCGGCGCTAGCGCTCAGTCGGCGAGGATCTTCGGGACCCGGAAGAAGTC
>VGPW01000096.1 GCA_016882545.1 Cyanobacteria bacterium M_surface_10_m2_179
AGCGTCCGACGTGTTCCTGAAGCGTGATCAGGGCGATGTGCTGTTGAACTACGAGAATGAGGCGATCCTGGCCACCCGCACGGGTGATCTCAAGGCACCGTTCGTGGTGCCCGAGGTGAACATCCGCATCGAGGGCCCTGTGGCGGTGGTGGACAAGGTGGTGGATCGCAAAGGCACCCGCAAAGCCGCTGAAGCCCTGGCCGCCTACCTCTTCACCGACGAAGCCCAGCAGATCTTTGCCGAGGAAGGTTTCCGCCCTACGAACCCAACGGTGTGGCAACGCGTGAAGGATCGCTTCGCTCCGGTGAAGACCTTCTTCTCTGTGAAGGACTTTGGCGGCTGGGATGCCGTGAACAAGACCTTCTTTGACAACGGCGGCCTTTGGGATCGCCTGTTCGCCCAATCGCGCTGACGCCTGTGTGTGAACTGCTTGCCCTCAACGCCAACACTCCCACCGACATGGCGTTCTCCTTTCGCGGCCTCAGCCGCCGGGGAGGAGCCGTTGGTGAACACGCCGATGGCTGGGGGCTTGCCAGTTTCACGCCGGATGGCTCCGGACTTGATCTGATTCGCGAGGACGCACCGGCAGCTTTTTCCCAGCTGGCTGATCAGCTGGCGGAACGCTCGCCCAAAGCGTTGGTGTCGATCGCCCACATCCGCAAGGCCACCCAAGGGCTGGTGGCGCTGGAGAACTGCCATCCCTTTGCCCGCAGCTGGATGGGGCAGACCTGGGTGTTTGCCCACAACGGCAACCTCGATGGAGCGATACCCAGCGGGGACACCTACCGCCCGTTTGGTTCCACCGACAGCGAAGCCGCCTTCTGCTGGATCCTTGAGCAACTCGAACAGGAGCGGGTGGATTCCGACAACCCCGCGCAGATCTCAGCTCGGCTGCACGCCTACGCCACGGAACTGGCCCGCATGGGCACGTTCAACGCCCTGATCTCCAACGGGCAGTGGTTGTTCGCCACTGCCACCACTCGCCTGCACTGGCTCACGCGCCGGGCACCGTTCACCACCGCCACCCTCGCTGATCCGCCCCTGCAGATCGACTTCGCACCGCTCACCTCCAGCTCCGATGTGGTGACGATCCTGAGCACCGAACCGCTCACCACCGATGAGGCCTGGACAGCGGTGGAGTCCGGCTCTTCGATGCTCTGGATGAACGGCGAGTGCCTGCATCGGCACACACCATGACCATCACGCCGCAGCCCGTGACCCTGGCTGAAGCCTCGCGCTTCTGGTTCCAGCTCGGCTGGGTGAGCTTTGGGGGGCCGGCCGGGCAGATCGCGCTGCTGCAGCGCGAGTTGGTGGAGCGGCGCCGCTGGCTCTCGGAGCGTCGCTATCTGCACGCCCTCAACTACTGCATGTTGCTGCCGGGGCCGGAGGCCATGCAGCTGGCCACCTATCTCGGCTGGTTGATGCACGGTGTGCCCGGTGGCCTGATCGCCGGCGGCTTGTTCGTGATCCCCTCGGTGTTTTTGCTCACCGCCCTAGCGAGTGTGTATGCGTTGTGGGGGCAGCTGCCGCTGCTCGCCTCGGTGTTTGCCGTGCTCAAGCCAGCGGTGTTGGCGATCGTGTTGATGGCCGCCTGGCGCATCGGGCGCCGCACCCTGCGCACTCCGTTGCTGGTGGCTTTGGCGATCGGCGGCTTTCTGGCCATGGCGCTGCTCAAGCTCCCCTATCCCCTGGTGGTGATCACGGCCGGGCTGATCGGTTTGCTGGTGGCCCGTTGGCGTCCCGGACTGCTGCTCACTGGCGCCTCCCATGGTTCGGCCAAGCCCCAAGCCGATGCGCAGCGCCTCGATGCCCTGCATGACGACCACACCGCCAGCCCCGAGCACGCCCGCTTCGCCTGGCGGAAGCTGGCGCTCACCCTGCTGCTTTGGGCTCTGGCGCTGCTGCTGCCCCTGGCGGCCGTGGTGGCGATCTGTGGTTGGAGCGGCACCCTGGCGTTGATGGCCCGCTTCTTCACGCGGGTGGCGCTGCTCAGCTTCGGGGGCGCTTACGCCGTGTTGCCCTATGTGGCCCAGGGTGCGGTGGAGCAGTTCGGCTGGCTGTCGGCCACGCAGATGCTGGATGGATTGGCCCTGGGGGAAACCACGCCCGGCCCGCTGATCATGGTGGTGGCCTTCGTGGGCTTCATGGGCGGCTGGAATCAGGCCCTGGTTGCCGCTGCCTCTCCCTGGCCCCTGGCGCTGGCGGCGGTGGCGGTCACGGTGTGGTTCACCTTCCTGCCCTCGTTTGGTTTCATCCTCGCCGGAGCGCCCTTGGTGGAAGCCTCAAGGGGTGATCTGCGCTTCGGGGCACCGCTCAGCGCGATCACGGCGGTGGTGGTGGGAGTGATCGCCAGCCTGGCGCTGTTCTTTGCCGGCCCCGTGCTCTGGAGCGGCGGACGCTTCCATGCGGCGGCAGCAGCTGTGGTGCTGGTGGCGCTCTGGCTGCAACTGACGTTGCGCTGGAGTGTGTTGCAACTCCTCGGCGCTGCGGCGCTCCTGGGCGTGCTCCTGGCTCTGGTGAATCACGTGCAATGACGATTGCTTGTCTGCCTGGGGCCTGATCTCCAAGCTGAAGCAAGAGCTGAAGCAGCGTTTCGATGCAACCACCATTGCTGGTGGACCGCCCGGATCCGATCGATCTGATGCTGGCTCAGGAGCAGGACCGGCTCGATTGGCTCCTGCCCGTGCGCCATAGCCGCATGGCGGTGAGTGCCTTTGCGTTCTATCGGGGTACGGCGGTTGTGATGGCGGCCGACCTGGCCCGCCAACCCCACTCCGGGGTGATGGTGCAGCTCTGCGGTGATGCCCACCTGTTGAACTTCGGCTTCTACGGCTCACCCGAGCGGCAGCTGCTGTTTGATCTCAACGATTTCGACGAAACCCATCCCGGCCCCTTCGAGTGGGATGTGCAGCGGCTCGCAGCGAGCATGGTGCTCGCAGCCCGTGATCTCAACCTCAGCGACAAACAGCAGGAGAAGGTGTGTCGCCGCACCGTGCGCGCCTATGCCAAGGCCATGGCTCACTTGGCGGCCATGCCGGTGTTGGAGATGTGGATGATGCAGCTCGATCTTGAGCGTTTGCTTGCGGAGGCCGAGAGCAAAACCCTGCAACGCCACGTTCAGTCTTTGGCGGCGCGAGCGCGGCAGCGCAACAGTCGCCAGGCAGTGAGCAAGCTCTGCGAAAAAGACCGTTCAGGAGAGCTGCGCATCAGCCACGATCCGCCGCTGATCTTCAGGTTCTCGGAGTTTCAAGGCAAATGGCTGGATCACAATATGTCGCTGGATGAGTGGCAGCACAAGATGTGTCAGCTCTATGTGTCCAGTATTCGCCCTGACTTGCAGGTGTTGTTTTCTCAGTTACGCCTTTGCGATTCGGCCTTCAAGGCAGTTGGTGTTGGCTCAGTGGGTACGCGCTGTGCGATCGGACTGTGGGTCGATCAACGCGGCGAGGAAGTGTTGGTGTTGCAGAGCAAAGAAGCGCAACCCTCGGTGTTGGCTCCCTACCTGAACCTGTCTGGCCCTGAGCATCAGGGGCAGCGGGTTGTGCAGGGGCAGCGGTTGATGCAAACCGCCAGTGATCCCTTCCTTGGCTGGACCAGCACACTGGCTGGCGATCATTACTACTGGCGTCAGTTCCGCGATTGGAAGCTTTCCGTGGATCTGTCGCTTCTCGATGCCAAGGGGCTCACGGAGTACGGCCGGCTCTGCGCTTGGACCCTGGCCAAGGCCCATGCCCGCAGCGGCGACCGCGGCGCCATCTGCGCTGCGATCGGATCCTCCAAAGCCTTCGCCGCCACCGTGCTCGACCAAGCACTGGGCCATGCCGATCAAGCGCAGCTCGACTATCAGGCGCTCCTCACCCGAATCGCCAGCGGGGAGATTGCTACGAGTGCCGTGTATTGAGGCCGGTTGATCTGGGGTGACATCCACAGCCTGCAGGCTGTGAAAGGCAGCATGGGCCCCGTCTGGCTCTGCAGCCGGTGGTGCATCGAAGTCGGCGCCGATCTGAATCTGGCCGCGCATCGCGCCGGGCGCCGCGACAGGTTGGGGGTCAGGCTGCTCCACCATGCGCAGCAAGTGGGAGAGCTGCGTGATGTGTTGATGGATGTTCACCGGCTCCATCGGTGTTTGTTCGATGCTGCCAGGGTTCTTGTCCACGAGTGATGCGCGTATGCAATTAGACCCAGTTCTCGAAGAGCAAGCTATCGACCCGCTCGAACTCGCTGAGGTTGTTGCTCACCAAGGTGAGACCTTCGCTGCGCGCGTGGGCTGCAATGTGTAGGTCGTTGGCGCCAATCGTCTGGCCGCGTCGCTCCAGTGCGGCGCGAATCTGGCCATAGTGCTGAGCGGCCTTGCTGCCGTAATCGAGCACTGCGAGCCTGCTGCAGAAATCCTCCACAACCAAAAGGGTTCGTTGTGGTTGAGAGCTTTTCTCGGCGCCGTGCAGCAGTTCCGCGAGGGTGATCGCAGAGACCGCGAGGTGAGACGCGTTCTCGTTGAAGCGATCGAGCAGGGGTTCGGGCCTGCGCTTAATCACATAGATGCAGATGTTGGTATCCAGTAGGTAACGCAACATGGTCGCCCTTAGAGCGCTTCGCGGTCGGGCTGGTCCTGATTTGAGCGATCTGCCATGAAGTCATCGGGTATGGGCAGGCCGTCATGAAAAAAGGTGTCCCAACGCTGACCAACGGGCGAGATGATGCGTTCCTGCCCGCAAGCGCGCACCTCCACGGCTTTAACGGAATCAGGCAGGCGCAGGTGAGCGGGGATGCGCACCGCCTGGCTGCGGTTGCTTAGGAACAGCTTGGTGATGCTGGACACGGCCGGCCCTGCAAGGGATATACAGCAAGTCTATCCCGCTTGGCTTTCCGCGGCCTGCGCCTCTTGGGCATCCCGATCGGTGGCCCGCAGCTCAGGAGCCCAACGGATGCAGGGCTTGCCGCTCCATGGATCGGATCTCGCAGCGTGTTGCCATCTCGTGAGGTGATGCGAAAGTGATCGCTGCTCGCAGTTGCTGATGGCCGCAACGTGCACGCTGATGGCCACGCCGGATGACAAGTCTGTCGGTCGATGTTTGACGTGAAGCGGATTCTGCTGAGCGCGCACGTGCTGAGTGATGCGCTTGCGCTGATGTGATCTGCCGCGAAGATGCCCCTGGGCTCAATCGCTCCAAAAAACAAGAAACCCCTGCCATTGGCAGGGGTTTTGCGCTCCGGTTTGACTCTTTGAAAAAGCCGGTGACTGGATTTGAACCTGCGACCTACTGATTACGAATCAGTTGCTCTACCACTGAGCTACACCGGCAGCCGCATCAAATTAGCATTCAGGCTGTTGCGTCCCTTGGGCTCGCGTCATGGCACCAGAGTCACGTGAGCCCCTGGATCCAGCCCTGCGGGCGCGGCTGATGCAGGAGGCCAAAACGCCTTGGCGGGGCTTGCGTCGCGGGCTGTGGTTGGCGTTCACGGCTTCGGCGGCCGTGGGGCTGGCCACCATGTCGATGCGGGCAGCCGCAGGCAATGAGGTGGCGCTGAGTGATCTAGGGATACAGGTTGGTGCGCTCGTGCTCTTCGGCGGCC
>VGPW01000097.1 GCA_016882545.1 Cyanobacteria bacterium M_surface_10_m2_179
GCAGGAGAAGGAGAGCGAACTGAGCGATGCCGACGGCAAAGACAGCTCCGAGAAGGTGCGCGATCTGTTCAAGAACGCGCTCAACAACGACAAGGTGACGATCCAGGTGCAGGCGCTCAAGGGCGACGACTCCCCCGCCGCCCTGATCCTGCTGCCCGAGCAGATGCGCCGCATCAACGACATGGGCGCCCTGATGGAGCAACGTCTGCCCGGCCTACCCGATCACCATGTGCTGCTGGTGAACCGCAAGCACCGCCTGGTGGAAGGCCTGCTCAAGCTCTCCGCCGGCTCGGTGATCACCGGCGGCAGCGGCAACTCCCCCAGCCAGCAGCTGGCGGACGATCTCAGCCGCCATGTGTATGAGATGGCGCGCCTGGCAGTCGGTGGTTTGGAGCCGAACCAACTGGCCGGCTTCCAGCAGCGCAGCTGCGATCTGATGGGCAAGCTGATGGAGCGCGGCCTCTAGATCCGTTCACCCTTCCTTGATCCCGCCACGGGCGCTGCGGCGCTGGGTCCTGCTGCTGGTTGCCCTGCTGGGCAGCCTCAGCCTGGGCCTGTGGGGGTTGGCGAGGGAGCGGCTGGAGCCGGTGTCGGTGTTGATGCCGGCTCCCTTCGCCGATGCCACCGCGGATTTGGTAAATGCCTTCAACCGCAGCCATCCGCGCATTGCCCTGATCGTCACGCGGGGGCCGCTGGAAACGGAGGCCGTGTCGGATCTGGCGATCAGCAGCCTGTTGCTGGGGGAGAGCCCCTACGACCTGCTGCTGATGGATGTGTCGTGGACGCCGAAATACGCCGCCGCCGGTTGGCTTGAGCCCCTGGATCGCTGGCTGGGGCCCAAGGCGTTGGACGACCTCGCCCCGGGCGCAGAGCTGGGCAACGCCTTCGGCGGGCAGCTCTGGCGCTTTCCGCTGCTGGCGGACATGGGCCTGCTCTTCTGGCGCACCGATCTGATGGAGGCCCCACCGCGCACGCCCGCGGAGCTGGTGGCGATCAGCCGGCGGTTGCAACGGCAGGGCCAAGTGCCCTGGGGCTACGTGTGGCAGGGCAAGCAATACGAGGGGCTGAGCTGTGTGGTGCTGGAGCTGCTGCGCGGCTTCGGCGGCCACTGGCTCGTGAACAACGACCCAGTGCTCAATTCCCCAGCTGCCGTTGCCGCCACAAGCTGGCTGCAGGAGCTGGTGCGCCAGGGCATCACCCCGGCGGCGGTGGCCAACATGGGCGAACCAGAGGCGCTGCAGCTGTTTCAGGCCGGCGATGCCGCCTTCATGCGCAACTGGCCCTACGCCTGGGCGGAGCTCAACAAGCCGGACTCGCCGCTGCGGGGCAAGGTGGCGTTCACCACGATGGTGAGCGAACCAGGCGAGCCCCACGCCGCCACCCAGGGCAGCTGGGGCTTCTCGCTGCTGGCGGGCTCGAAGCACAAGGCCGCCGCGGTGGAGGTGCTGCGCTTTCTCACCAGCGCCGAGGCGCAGAAGCAGCTCAACCTGCGTTGGGGTTACACACCCACGCGCCTCAGCGTGTTCGAAGATCCGGAGCTGCTGGCCGCCAATCCGGCCCTGGCCGACTTGCAGCTGGCCCTCGCCGCTGCCGTGCTGCGCCCCCTCAGCCCGGTGTATGCCCAGCTCAGCGATCTGCTCTACCGCAACGTGAACACCGCCATCACCGGCGAGCGATCCGCCCCAATGGCGATGCAGCAGTTGCAGTTGAACAGTGAACGGCTCCTGCGCAGTAGCGGAGGTGAGGGCTGATGCGCTGGCGCCTGTGGCTATTGATGGCACCAGCCCTGGCGCTGTTGCTGGCGGTGTTCGCGGTGCCGTTGCTGCACTACCTCTGGCTGAGCACCCAAGCCCAGAGCGTGCTCACCGGCCTGCTGCCCGAGCCGATCGGCGCCCAGCAGTGGCTAAGGCTCTGGAACGACAGCCGCTTCTGGCAGGACACCTGGCAGACCCTGCGCTTCAGCGCTGCCTCCGTGAGCCTGGAGATGCTGCTTGGACTCGCCATCGCTCTGCTGCTGGATCAACCGCTGCGGGGGCGGGGTGTGCTGCGCACGATCAGCCTGTTGCCCTGGGCCCTGCCCACCACGGTGATGGCCCTCGGCTGGCGCTGGATCTTCAACGATCCCTACGGGCCGATCAATCGCCTAGTGGCAGGGCTGGGGCTACCCGCCATCCCCTTTCTCTCCAATCCGGCGATCACCTGGATGGCCGCGGTGGGAGCCGACACCTGGAAAACCACGCCGTTTGTGGCGCTGCTGCTGTTGGCGGGCCTGCAAGCGATCCCCGCCGATCTCTACGAAGCGGCTGCGCTGGAGGGGGCCACGCCCTGGCAATCCCTGCGACGCATCACCCTGCCGCTGCTCACGCCCTATCTGTTGATCGCTCTGTTGTTCCGACTGGCCCAGGCCCTGGGGGTGTTCGATCTGATCCAGGTGCTCACCGGGGGTGGTCCGGCCGGCAGCACCGAAAGCTTGGCGCTTTACGCCTACCTCAACGCCATGCGCTTCCTCGATTTCGGCTACAGCGCCACGCTGTTGTTGGGCTCCTTCGCGATCCTGCTGGTGCTCTGCGGCGCGGCGGCGTTGCTGTGGCGCGGGAACAGCCGCCTGCAGGGGGCGCTGCGCTGATGGCCCGGCTGCTCCTGCTGCTGTGGAGCCTGGGGCCGATGCTCTGGCAGCTCGTTTCATCCCTGCGGACCAGCGATGCCTTGAGCGGCCTGGCGAGCGGAGGCTGGACCCTGGAGCACTACCGCCAGCTGTTGCAGGGCGATCCCCCCTTCCTCACCTACCTGCTCAACAGCGCGGTGGTGGGCGTGTGCAGCACGGCCCTCACCCTGGCGCTGGCGGTGCCCTGCGCCTATGCCCTCACGCGCATCGGCCGCCGGCAGGCCCGCAGCCTCACCCTGCTGGTGGCCGCAGCGGCGGCCTTCCCGGCGGTGTTGCTGTTTCTGGCGCTGCTGGAGCTGGCCCGCGACTGGCATCTCGCCAACCAGCTGCTGGCCCTGAGCCTTCCCTACGCGGGTCTGTGTTTACCCCTGGCGATCCTGTTGCTGCAGGCGGCCTTTGCCGACATCCCGATCGAACTGGAAGAGGCGGCCTTGATCGAGGGCATGGGGCTGTGGCAACGGCTGCGCTGGGTGTTGCTACCGCTGCTGGCACCGGCCATGGCCAGTAGCGCCCTGTTGGTGTTCCTGTTCAGCTGGAACGAATACCCGATCGCCCTCACCTGGTTGAGCCGCACCGAACTGCTCACCCTGGCGCCGGCCATGGCCCGTATCGCCGGTTCGTCGGTGTACACGATTCCCTACGGCGCCTTCGCCGCCGCCACGGTGCTGGGCAGTGCGCCGCTGATCGCGTTGATGCTGCTGTTTCAGCGGCAAATCATCAGCGGGCTCACCCAGGGAGCGATCAAGGGATGAGCAGCTCCACGCCTGCCGGTTTCATGGGCCTGGAGCTGTGTGCGCTCAGCCGCCAGGTGGGCAGCCACACGCTGGTGGATCAACTGAGCCTGCAGGTGGCGCCCGGCGAAATCCTGGCGCTGCTCGGCCCCAGCGGCTGCGGCAAGAGCAGCACCCTGCGGCTGATTGCCGGGCTGGATCGCGCCAGCTCCGGTGAGATCCGCCTGGGGGGGCGCGTGATCACCGCGCTGGCCCCGGCGGAGCGGCAGGTGGCAATGGTGTTTCAGAGCTATGCCCTGTTTCCCCACCTGAGCGTGGAGCGCAACCTCAGCCTCGGCATGGAGCTGCGGGGCCTAGCGAAGGCTGAGATCCAGCATCAGCTCGAGCAGGTGCTCGCCCTGATGCAGCTGGAAGGCCTGCGCCAGCGCAAACCGGCGGAGCTCTCAGGCGGGCAGCGCCAGCGGGTGGCCCTGGCGCGAGCGCTGATCCGCCGGCCGGCCCTGTTTCTGCTGGATGAGCCGATGAGCAATCTCGATGCCCAGCTGCGCGACAACCTGCGGGCTGAGTTGCGCACCCTGTTGCGCAGCACGGGCGTACCGGTGGTGTACGTGACCCACGACCAGCACGAGGCCATGGGCCTGGCGGATCGGATCGCTGTGCTGCGCGAGGGGCGGTTGCAGCAGCTGGGCACTGCCGAAACGCTCTACCGCGATCCCACCAATCGGTTTGTGGCCCGCTTCCTGGGGAGCCCCTCGATCAACCTGATCGAGCGGGGCGAGGAGCAGCTGGGGCTGCGCCCGGAACTGCTGGAGCTGGCCGAGGCGGGTAGCCCGGTGCCACAGGGATGGGAAGCGCTGGAGGGGGAGCTGAGCCACCGTGAGTGGTTGGGCGATCGGGTGATCAGCCATGTGCACTGCCCCGGTCAGGCATCGCTCAAGGTGCTGAGCCGCGAGGCACCGGCTGACGGGGCCCTGCAGCTGCGCTGGCGCCAGGCGCATGCCCTGCGCTTTGAGGCCCGCAGCGGCAAACGCCTGCCAGGCTCAGGCGCAGCACACCCCTCCTGATGCAGACAATGGCCGCACCCACCACCAGCCTTCTGCCGGCGGCGCTGGCCCTGGTGGGGGGAGGCCTGCTGGGACTGCTGCTCGCTCAGCTGGTGCAGCGGGCCCTGGGCCGCCTGAGCCGCCGCAGCGACGATGTGGTGATCACGGTGCTGGTGGACACAATCCCACCGGTGGCCTGGGTGCTCAGCGCCAGCCTGGCCTGGCAGATCCTGCCCACAACGGCGGCCAGCGATCGGGTGGTGTTCGGCCTGGCCAAGCTGATCCTGGTGGTGTTGATCGTGCGGCTGGTGAACCGCATCGGTCTGCGGCTGCTGCAGCGCTGGGCCAGCCACGCCGGCGACCTGGAGCTGGCCAACCTGATCCGCTCGCTGGCGCCGATGCTCAAAGCGCTGGTGTGGTGCCTGGGGGCGGTGTTCTACCTGCAGAACATCGGCGTGCAGATGGCCGCGATCTGGGCCCTGCTGAGCGCCGGCGGCATCGGCGCCGGTTTGGCCCTGAAGGAACCGGTGTCGCAATTTTTTGAATACATCACGATCCTGCTGGACAAACCCTTTCAACCGGGCCAGCTGATCCACGTGGGGCAGGTGTGGGGCACGGTGGAAAAAGTGGGGGTGCGCAGCACCCGCCTGCGCAGCATCAACGGCGAGGCGATTGTGATGAGCAACAGCTCACTCACCGGCGCTGTGGTGGCCAATTTCGGTGAAATGCAACGCCGCCGCTTGAGCCTGCGCCTGGGTTTGAAGCTGGACACCCCGATTGAGCAGCTGGAGCGCTTACCCAACCTGCTGTCCGAAATCGTGCAGGGCGATGGCACAGCGGAGTTCGAACGCTGTCATTTCGTGAGCCTGTCAACCAGCAGTCTGGAGTTCGAACTGGTGTATGGCGTGCCCACCAACGATTTCAAGCAGGCGCTGGATGTACAACAACGCATCAATCTCCACATCCTGCGCCGATTCGCCGAGCAGGGCCTGGAACTGGCCGCCACCAGCTGAAGCCACAGAAGCCCGGCTGATAAGCTTTTGCCTTGGCTCCAAGCGGAGTCGAGTCGTCAACATCCTTTGAACGGTCGGTCATGTCCCGGGTCTGCCAACTCACCGGCAAGCGCGCCAACAAC
>VGPW01000098.1 GCA_016882545.1 Cyanobacteria bacterium M_surface_10_m2_179
CCCCCAGCCAGACCGTGAAGGTGTTGGTGCTGCTGGCCCGCTTTGAAGACGGCTGCCAGCAACCGCTGCTGGTGAGCCTGCGCGGTGATCAGCAGCTCAACGACGTGAAGCTCGCCAATGCCGTGACGGCCCGCTGCGCCGGCGAGCACGGCACCCTGCTCGAGATCGCCCCGCTCAGCGCCGAGGCTGCCACCAAGGAGGGCCTGGCCGCGATTCCTTTCGGCTTCATGGGCCCCCACCTCAGCGACGCGGTGCTCGCCGGCGCTCGCAGCTGGCAGCCCCGCTTCCTGCGGCTCGCCGATGCCACCGCCACGGAGCTGCCCAGCTTTGTGTGTGGGGCCAACAGCGCCGACACCCATCTCGTGGGTGCGGGCTGGGGCGGCCTCTGCCCAGCCCCCGAGAGCCTCGATCTACGGGCAGCCCAGCCCGGCGATCGCTGCCTGCATGACCCCAGCCAGCAGCTGCAGGCCAGCCGCGGCATCGAGGTTGGCCACATCTTCCAGTTGGGCCGCAAATATTCGGCGGCCCTCGACGCCACCTTCACCACCGAGGCGGGCCAGGAGGAGCCGCTGTGGATGGGCTGCTACGGCATTGGTGTGTCGCGGTTGGCCCAGGCGGCGGTGGAGCAGCACCACGACGGCCAAGGCATCTGTTGGCCCACGGCCATCGCCCCCTACGAGGTGATTGTGGTGGTGGCCAATGTGGCCGAGGAGCAGCAGCGCCAGCTGGGAGAGCAGCTCTACGCCGAGCTCCAGGCCGCTGGCGTGGATGTGTTGTTCGACGACCGCGCCGAGCGCGCCGGCGTGAAGTTCAAGGATGCCGACCTGCTGGGCATTCCCTGGCGCGTGGTGGTGGGGCGCGGTGCCGCTGAGGGGCAGGTGGAGCTTGTGCAGCGCGCCGGTGGCCAGCGCACCGACCTGGCTGCCTCCGATCTCCAGGCCCAGCTGCTGCCGCAGCTGGTGCGCGAACGCTCCGGGCTGACGCCATAGGATCCGCGCATTCTTGAACAAACCCCATGGCGGCTGGTTGGCGTCAACTGAAGGCAGCTGCTCTGGCGTTCTGCCTAGGCCTGTGCCTGCTGCTCACCGCCTGTTCCGGCAGCGGCGGCCCCCTCACCGGCAACTACGTGGACGACACGGTGGCGGTGGCCGACAGCCTGCTGGCCACCATCACCCTGCCGGCGGATGATCCGGGCCGCTCGGAAGCGGAAACCCAGGCCCGCGCCCTGATCAACAACTACATGGCTCGTTATCGGCCCCAGCCGAAGGTGAACGGCCTGGCCTCCTTCACCACCATGCAGACCGCCCTCAACTCCCTGGCCGGTCACTACGCCAACTACCCCAACCGTCCGGTGCCGGACGCCCTGCGGGATCGCCTCGCCAAAGAGCTCAAGAAGGCTGAAACCGGCGTTGTGCGCGGCGCTTGATCCAACTTCCCGGAGCAGGGGTGAACGGCGGCCTACGGGCCGCTTTTTTTGTGTCGTTCAGCAGCACCCTGGGCCGACGCTTTGACGGAGGGCCTCTCCATCTGAGATCCTCTTTGTTTGTGCTTTGAAGCGGCTGCGGGCCGCTGTGTCCTTGGCCAACGTCGTCGTCATCGGTGCGCAATGGGGTGACGAGGGGAAGGGCAAGATCACCGATCTCCTCAGCCGCTCCGCCGATGTGGTGGTGCGTTACCAGGGCGGGGTGAACGCCGGCCACACGATCGTGGTGGACGACAAGGTGCTGAAACTGCACCTGATTCCTTCCGGGATCCTCTATCCGGACACCGTGTGCCTGATCGGCTCCGGCACCGTGGTGGACCCTAAGGTGATGCTCGGCGAGCGCGACATGCTCGCTGAGAACGGCATTGCCGTGGATGGCCTTCGCCTGGCCTCCACCGCCCACGTAACCATGCCCTACCACCGCCTGCTGGATCAGGCGATGGAGCAGCAGCGGGGCGATCGCCGCATCGGCACCACCGGTCGGGGCATCGGCCCCACCTACGCGGATAAGTCGCAGCGCAACGGCATCCGCATCATCGACATCCTCGATGAGGCGCGCCTGCGGGATCGGCTGGCCGGTCCGCTGGCGGAGAAGAACGACACCCTGCAGAAGCTCTACGGCCTCGAGCCCCTCGACTTCGAGGCGGTGGTGGCTGAATACGTGGCCTACGGCCAGCGCCTGGCGCCCCACGTGGTGGATTGCACCCGCACCATCCATGAGGCGGCGCGCGGCCGTCAGAACATCCTGTTTGAGGGTGCCCAGGGCACCCTGCTCGACCTCGATCACGGCACGTATCCCTACGTGACCTCCTCCAACCCGGTGAGCGGTGGGGCCTGCATCGGCGCGGGCGTGGGCCCCACCCTGATCGACCGAGTGATCGGCGTGGCCAAGGCCTACACCACCCGTGTGGGCGAAGGCCCGTTCCCCACCGAGCTCGAGGGCAGCCTCAACGATCACCTCTGCGACCGCGGAGGTGAATACGGCACCACCACGGGGCGCCGCCGGCGCTGCGGCTGGTTTGATGGCGTGATCGGCCGCTACGCCGTGGAGGTGAACGGCCTCGATTGCCTGGCGATCACCAAGCTCGATGTGCTCGATGAGCTCGATGAGATCCAGGTGTGTGTGGCCTACGAACTCGATGGCCAGCGCATCGAGCATTTCCCCAGTTGCGCCGAGGATTTCGCCCGCTGCCAGCCCATCTTTGAAACCCTGCCCGGTTGGCAAACCTCCACGGCCGACTGCCGCGCCCTTGAGGATCTGCCCCCCACCGCCATGAGCTACCTGCGCTTCCTGGCGGAGCTGATGGAGGTGCCGATCGCGATCGTGTCGCTGGGTGCCGACCGCGATCAAACGATCGTGGTGGAGGATCCGATCCACGGGCCCAAGCGGGCTCTGCTCAGCCGCTGATCGCTCTGATGGCCCCCAACACAACCCTCGACGTTGTCGGTATCGGCAACGCCATCGTTGACGTGCTCGTGCACGCCGACGACGACCAGCTCGACAACCTGGCGCTCACCAAGGGCACCATGGCCCTGGTGGATGAAGCGCAGGCTGAGCACCTCTACGCCAGCGTTGGCCCGGGTCTGGAAACCTCCGGTGGTTCCGCCGCTAACACTCTGGCGGGCATTGCCCAGCTCGGCGGCCGCGCCGGCTTCATCGGCCGGGTGCGCAACGACCAGCTCGGCGGCATTTTTGCCCACGACATTCGTGCTGTCGGCGCCCGCTTCGACACACCGGCCGCCACCGAAGGGCCCTCCACGGCCCGCTGCTTCATCCTCGTCACCCCGGATGCCCAGCGCACCATGTGCACCTATCTGGGTGCTTCGGTGGGTCTGGATCCCGGCGATCTCGATCTGGAGATGGTGGCCCAGGCCAAGGTGCTCTACCTCGAGGGCTACCTGTGGGACAGCGATGAGGCCAAGCGCGCCTTCATCGCTGCCGCTGAGGTGGCCCGCGCCCATGGCGCCGAAGTAGCACTGAGCCTCTCCGATGCCTTCTGTGTGGAGCGCCACCGCGACAGCTTCCAGGAGCTGGTGGATGGCCACGTGGACATCCTGTTCGCCAATGAGATGGAGATCACCTCCCTCTACAAGGCCAACAGCTTCGAGGAAGCGGCGGAACAGGTGCGCGGCCGCTGCCGCATCGCGGCCCTCACCCGCAGCGAGCAGGGTTCCGTGATCCTCAATGGCAGCGGCACGCACCTGATCGAGCCCGTGAAACTCGGCCCCCTGGTGGACACCACCGGTGCCGGCGACCTCTATGCCGCCGGCTTCCTGCATGCCCACACCCAGGGCGAATCGGTGGAGGCCTGCGGCCGCCTGGGTTCCCTCTGCGCCGGCCAGGTGGTGACCCAGCTCGGGCCGCGCCCCCAGGTGGATCTCCGTCAGCTCAGGGCACAGCACGCCGCCAGCCAGGCGGCGTAATCCCCGCTGGCCTGGGCCGGCCAGTGCAGCCACTGCGGCGTGGTGTAGCTGTGCCGGCTCCGCACCTCCCGCTCCAGCGCCTCAAGGCACGTGGGGTGGGTTTTGATCAGCAGTTGCACCTCCTGGCTCTGCTCGATCTGCCCCTGCCAGCGGTAGAGCGATTGCAGCGGTTGCAGGGCCACACAGGCCGCCAGGCGCTGCTCGAGCAGGTGGTGGGCCAGGGCTTCCGCCAGGGCTGCGCTGCCCTCGGTGGTGAGCACCAGCACGGCGTCAGCGGTCATCGTGGTTTCAGGGCTGGCCCAGCTTCTCCAGAAGGGCCGGCAGCGGCAAGCCCGCCGCCGCGGGCGGCTGCCGCAGCAACAGCAAGGGCAGCGATTGCCGCCGGCACACCTGCCGCCAGAGCGCCTCGCTGCGCCCGCCGCCCTGGCGGCAGAGCACCACGCTGATGCCCCAGCGCCGGCAGATAGCCTCCTCCAGCGCACCAGCCGCATGGGCATCGGGTCGCAGGCAGGCGACGTGGGCATCGCTGAGCCCGGCAGCGCGGGCGGCCTGCAGGCTGCCGGGCTGATCCAGCACCCGGGCGAAGTGCACCGCGCCGGCACTGGCGGCGATCGCTGCTTGCAGGTGCCGTGCCCCGATGGCCAGCAGCAGCCGTTCCCCCGCCAGGGGCAAGGCCTGGAGATCCTCGATGCCCTGCAGCCAGCGCAGCTGCTCACCCTCGGCGGCCTGGTGGGGCTGCTGCCGCTGCAGGCGCAGCAGCGGCGTTGCGCTGGCCCGGCAGAGGCGCTCCAGGCGCTCGCTGATCAGCTGGGCAAACGGATGGGTGGCATCCACCACCCAGCGCGGCCGGAGCTGCTCGAGCTCCTGCGCCATCAGCACGTCGCTGTCGATGGCGCCCACCTGTAGTTGCAGCTGCGGATGCCGGGCATAGGCCCGTGCGGCGGTGGCGGTAACCACGCTCACCTGCACCCACCAGCCGCGGGCCAGCAGTGCCTCCGCCAGCAGCGGCCCTTCCGCCGTGCCGGCGAACAGCCAGATCCGCTTGGCTGCCGTTGGCCACTGGTGCAAATCAGGCCCGTGCATCAGGATGTGGCCCGCTGCCTGTGATCGCTGCCGTGAACCATTGCTTGCTGGAGGTGGAGGTGCTGGAGGCGCCCCAGGTGCGCTACACCCAGGACAACCAAACTCCGGTGGCGGAGATGGCGG
>VGPW01000099.1 GCA_016882545.1 Cyanobacteria bacterium M_surface_10_m2_179
TCTCCTTGAGCAGGGCGCTCTCCAGCCGGTTGCGGCGCTCGAGCTTGTCGCCGATCACCAGGCCGCGGCAGTGGTGCAGCAGTTCCCAGATGCCCGGGTGGAAGTTGCGCGGCACGATCTGCAGCGCCCCCATGCGTTCGCGGTGTTTGAGCCAGCAACCGCTCTTGGGAAGCTCCTCCAGCGGATCGGGTGCTTCCCAGCGCACCCGCCCGCTCACATGCAGCTGCTCCTTGCGTTGCAGCGCCGCCTTGGCGTGCTCTACATCGCGCAGCACCTGCTGCAGGCGGCGGCGGATCGCATGGGGCGGTTCATCGCAGAGGGCCTCAAACGCTTCGATCGGGGTGAGGTCGCGCTCGCCCGCCAGTTCGCTAGTGAGCAGCAGCAGCAGTTGCCCCAGTTGCAGCGTGAGGCTGCCGCTGAGCAGGGCCGGCTCCTGCCGGGCCACGCCATCGAGGGCCAGCAGCAGCTCCTGCTGCAACATCCACTCGCGGCCGTCTTCACCGCTGAAGCGCTGGATCATCGCTGCGATCGCCAGGCTGCCGGTGGGTTGGCTGAGCAGCGAGTCGTGGGTGTAGTTGCGCCCCACCACCACCTGTTTCTGCCGCACCAGCAGATCGGTGAGCGCGTCCTCCAGCTGCGGGTGCACCAGGCCCAGGGAGCCGGCGCAGCGGCGCACCACGTTCCAGTTGGCATCGGCCAGGGCGCGGCGGTAGATCTCCTCCAGCAGGGCCTGGGGCGTGGCGCAGCCACCGGGGCCGCTCAGCTCAGCCGCGAGGCCGAGGCGATGCACCAGCTGCTCCAGCAGTTCGGCCTGCTCCGGCAGCGATTGGCTCTGCCAGAGGCGCGCGGTGAGGGCCTCAAGCCCTGACTCCTCCAGCTCCTGCTCCTCTTCGGCGGTGAGCGGTTGTTGTTGCGTGCTGGCCCGCAGCAGGGTGGGGGCCGGTTGGCTGCGGGGCTGGCCCTGGGGTTGGGCGTGCTCGGGCAGCTCGGCCCAGCTGGCCTGCTCCATCAGCTCCTGCAGCGGCGCCAGCTGCACCGCCACACCATTCAGCAGGCCGCCGCGCAGCCGCTCCCCCAGCCGCAGGAACGACTCGGCACTGCGCTGGAAGGGGCCCTCCTCCACCGGGATCAACAGCACCGGAGCGCCGGCGCCGCGCCAGTGGCGCTGCAACTGGCTGATCTCGCTCTCCACCGCATCCACCAGCAGTTCGGGATCGTCGGAGAGGTAGTAGGTGCTCTCCTCGAGCACCGCCGGCAGGAAGGCCAGGGGCTTGCCGCCCTGGCGGTAGAGCCGGGCTGTCACCATCGTTTCCATGCGCAGCGGCGGGTGGCCGCTGAGCCCCAGGCGCGGGTTGGCCCCCACGGCCCCCATGCGTTCGCCCAGCTCGGCTGAGCTGGCGATGGCCAGCTGGCCCGGGCGCGTGACCGCCAGCCCGGCCTGCTCCAGGGCGGCGGCGATGTGTTCGCGGGCCGGCACGAAGCTCACCAGCACCTGATCGGCGCCCAGCGGGCAGCTCAGGCGGCGGCCGCTGGGATCGAGATCGTCGGGTTTGAGCAGCCCGAGTAGCAACAGATCCCCCAGCCAGGTGAGGCTTTGGGTCCAGAGCAGCGGCACGTTTTCGTTGGGGAGGCGCGCCTGGCTCCCGGGGTTGAGGCGCTCGGCCGCCACGGCCTCCTTTGGCACCACATAGAGCTCCGGCAGCAGCGCCACGCCATCCACATCCACCGCCACCCGCTTGAGCCGCTCGCGCCATTGCCAGGCCTCGGCCCAGCGCTCCTCGCAGCAGGCGGTGATCAGCTCATAGGCCAGAAACAGCGGCCATTCGCATTCGATGTGCTCGAACTGGGCCAGCTCCTCGCGCTCGTAGTGCAGGCGGTTGTGGTCTTCCACCACGGTTTGGTGGCCGTCGCGGCGGAAGCGCCTGTAGCCGTAGGGGCCGCCCAGCTCGGTGCGGATCTTGGTGCGGGTGCGCTCCACCAGTGCGGGATCTTCCACGGCCCAGGCGGGGTAGCCGATCACGGAGAGGCAGGCCGCATCCACTTCCTTGCTGGCGGATTCGCGCGGCAGCAGGCCGGTGAGGGCCCGGCGTAGGCGCACGATCGCGTCGTGGGGGATGTGCAAGCTGCACTGACCGTTGCCATGGGGCCCGTAGAGATCGAGGCCCTCCAGCGCCTCCAGCGCTGCTTTCACCAGGCCGATCGAGCTGGCGTTGCGCTCCGGCAGGCCGTGGTTGCCCTTGTCGCCCCGCTCCCAGATGCCGTAGTCGCGCACCCGGTAGGCCCGGGCCACGTAATACACCAGGTTTTGGATGAAATCGCGCTCGTGGCTGGTTTGCACCACCACCAGTCCCGAGCGGGTGAGCTGGGCCAGCTGCAGCAGAAACAGGGCCGTGGCATCGAGCTGCAGGTGCCCCCAGCCGTCGTCGGGCACCACCGGTTCGCCGCTGCCGGTGTCGTATTTGGCGTGCAGCGCATCGAGCGGCTCGAGGCTGTGCTTGAAGCGCTCCACCTTGGGTGCCTGGCGCAGCATGGCGTTGAGCAGGCCGCGCATCAGCTGCAGCACGCGTTGCTCCAGCTCGAACACCCGCGTGGTGGCGCCGCTCAGCCGGCGGTGCGCCAGCGCCAGCCCCCACACGCACTGAATCGAATACACGCAATCCCGCACCCAGGCATCGCCGTAGTTGCCGTGCACGGTGTGGGCGGTGCTGGCGGGCAGTAGGCCCGTGATCGGGTGCTGGCGCTGCACCACCACCCGCTCGATCTGCCGGTCGAGCTCCTGCAGGTGCTGCCAGGCCTCGGCCGCTGGCAGCTGCAGCGGAGCGGATCGCTGGGCCGATTGCTGGTCCGTGCCTGCGCTGCTGAGGGTCATGAAGGCGCGACGGAGCCGGTCGGTCGCCATAGATTCTCCCGCGTGGCCTCTGCGCTCGATGGCATCAATGGCGACGGACGCCGCCCACACCGGTTTCATGGGCCCTGATCAACCCCCTTCCTGGACCACCACATCGGTGTTGGGGGTGCAGGTGGCTGTCACCAGCAATGTGTTTGCTGCTGCGCTGGAGCTGAAGCAGCGCGGCGGTGGCCAGATCGTCACCCTCAACGCTGAGATGACGATGGCCGCCAAGGCCGATCCGGCTCTCGGCGCCGCGATCGCCCAGGCCGATCTGGTGATTCCCGATGGCGCCGGTGTGGTGTGGGCCCTGGGCCGTCAGGGCTACCGGGTACGCCGCAGCCCCGGTATTGAGTTGGCCCGCCAGTTGCTGGTGTATGCCGCGGCCCACCGCTGGCGGGTGGCGCTGGTGGGTGCCAGCCCGGAGGTGATGGAGCTGCTGGTGGCGCGGCTGCAGGCGGAGATCCCCGAGCTCGATCTGGCTTTCACGATCCACGGCTATCAGAACCCTGAGCAGTGGCCGGGCATCGAGCAGCAGCTGCAGCAGGCACGCCCGGATCTGGTGCTGGCCGCCCTTGGTGTGCCGCGCCAGGAAACCTGGATTCAGCGGCTGCATGCAGGCCAGCCCGGTTTATGGATGGGCGTGGGTGGCAGCTTTGATGTGTGGTCAGGCACCAAGCAGCGGGCGCCGCACTGGATGGGCCGATTCCAGATCGAATGGCTCTACCGCCTGATCCAGGAGCCGAGCCGCTGGCGGCGCATGCTGGCCCTGCCGGCCTTCGCCTGGGCTGTTTTGCGCCGGGGCTGAGCCGCCAGGCCTGCCCAGCAAAAAGCGGCCGGAGCAGTGCCCCAGCCGCTGATGGTGTTTGCGCTGGATCGCTTCAGCGGAAACCCACCGAGGCCTGCCACACAAAGGCCAGCAGCAGGAACAGCAGCGGAATGATCGGCAGGATGTCCACCAGTGGACCAAAGGCCTGATAGGCCTCGGGCAGCTGGGCCAGGGTCTGCAGGGCGTAGGCGGCCATCCCGGAATGTTCGTTGGCTAGAGGCGGACGCTACCACGTGTGTGCGGCTGGAGAGTCCGGTTCCCAGGGAGCGAAATCCTCTGCAAAACAACCATCGCGAATCGCTTGCGCCATGGCGCTGCTGAAGCGCACCAACTGGGTGATGTTGTGCAGGCTGAGCAGGATCTTGCCGAGGAGTTCGTCGGTTTTGATCAGGTGGTGCAGGTAGGCGCGGCTGTGCACCGTGCAGGCCGGGCAGGAGCAGCTGGGATCGAGGGGAGTGTGGTCGTGGCGGAAGCGGGCGTTCTTGAGGTTCCAGCGCTCGCCGCCCACCAGGGCCGCGCCATGGCGCCCCAGGCGTGTGGGCAGCACGCAATCAAAGAGATCGAAGCCGTTAGCCACGGCGATCGCCATCTCCGGCAGGGTGCCCACACCCATCAGGTAGTGGGGTTTGTCGTGGGGCAGCAGCGGCCCCACCTGGCGCACGATGCGGTGCATCTCCTCGGCGGGCTCGCCCACGCTCACGCCGCCCACGGCGATGCCCGGCAGCCCCATGGAGCTCACCACCCGCGCTGATTCCTCGCGCAAGTTGGGGAAGCAGCCCCCCTGCACGATGCCGAACAGGGCCTGATCAGCTTTGGTGTGGCTGCTGATGCAACGCTCCAGCCAGGCATGGGTGCGGCGGCAGGCGGCTGCCACATCGGCTTCCGTGGCGGGATAGGGCGGGCACTGGTCGAAGGCCATCGCCACATCGGCGCCCAGGGTCATCTGGATCGCCATCGAGCGCTCGGGGGTGAGGTCGATGCGGGCGCCATCGCGGGGGGAGCGAAACACCACGCCCCGGTCGTTGATCGTGTTGATCTCGCCCAGGCTGAGCACCTGAAAGCCGCCGGAATCGGTGAGCATCGGCCTGTCCCAGGCCATGAAGCGGTGCAGGCCGCCACCGTCG
>VGPW01000100.1 GCA_016882545.1 Cyanobacteria bacterium M_surface_10_m2_179
GCAATGCCGCCCGGCCGGCCTGGCAACGCAGCAGCCTCAGCGCCACCGAACTGGCGGTGTTGAGCGGCGAGCGCCCTCCTGAGCCGAGCCCGAAAACCGCTCCCGCGCCAGCCACCGAGCCCGCACCAGCGCCCGAGCCCGAGCCCGAGCCGCAACCCTTAGCCGAACCACAACCGGAACCCAAGCCAGCGCCCGAAACCGCGGCGATCACGCCCCCGGCCAACGAGCCCGAACCCACTCCAGCCGTTGCACAGCAGGAGCCAGCCCCTGAAGCAGCCGCTGTTGTTGAGACACTCCCACAGGAAGAAGCATCCCCCTCTGAACCGGAGCCCGTGGCCGAGCCAGGGCCGCCAGCCCCGCAACCCCAACCCGCCGCGGCCAAGCCCCCTGCAGCCCCTGCCACGGCTGAGACGGCCCCGCCCGAGCGGCTCGCACCACAAACCCGCCTCAGCGGCTCGGCCCGTGATCAGGTGAATGCCGATGGCTCGCTCCAGCAGCCCCCGCGCCGCGGCCCCCTGGCCGGTCTGCGGGAGAAGCTGGGTGGATGAGTGAACGCCTGAGCTGGGGCTTGGCCCTGCACACCCAAGCCCTGCCGCTGTTGCGGCAGCTGCTGGAGCGGGGCCTGATCGATCGGATTGCGGCCCCCGCCGATGACCAGGGCTGGGGCCCGGGCGAACTGCAGCTGTTGTTCGCGAGTGAATGGCCACGCAGCCGGGCCTTCGTGAGCGTGGGCGCCTGCGGTGCCATCACCCGGCTGATCGCGCCCCATCTCCAGCACAAGAGCACCGACCCCGCCGTGGTGGTGCTGGATCCGGCGGGCCGTTTTGCCATTCCGCTGTTGGGCGGGCACGGCGCCGGCGGCGAGGCCTTGGCGCAGGCGATCGCAGCGTTACTTGGCGGCGAGGCAGTGCTCAGCGGTGCCACCGAGGCCCAAGGTCGCCTGGCCCTCGACAGCTTCGGCCGCAGCTGGGGCTGGCGGCGAGGCCACGGCTGCTGGGATGAGCTGATCAAAAGCGCTGCCCAGGGGCAGCCCGTGCGGCTCCAACATCTGGAAGGCAACCCCCGCTGGCGCGACCTGGAAGGCCTGCCCCCTGCCGCCACCAGCGGTTTGCAGCTGAGCGTGGGCGTGGCCAGCGATCCAGCCGGCGGCTGCCGCTGGCACCCGCCAGCCCTGTGGGTGGGCATGGGCTGCGAACGGGGCACCAGCCTGGAGCTGCTGGAGCGGGGCCTCAGCCAGGCGCTCTCTGCCCATGGCCTAGCGGCCGAAGCCGTGGCGGGCCTGGCCACGGCGGATCGCAAAGCCGATGAAGCCGCGCTGCTGCAACTGGCCGCGCGCCATGGCTGGCCGCTGCGCTGTTTCAGCAGTGAACAACTGAGCGGCGTGAGCGTGCCGAATCCCTCCCCCGTGGTGGAAGCGGAGCTGGGCACCGCCAGCGTGGCGGAAGCGGCAGCCCTGCTCGCCAGCGGCCCCGGCAGCAGGCTGAGGCTGGAGAAACGGATTGAGCGAGCAACACCAGGAGAGCAAGGAGCGGCAACGGTGGCCATTGCCCAGGCCGCCAGCCAATGGGCACCGCAGCGGGGGCGCCTGCATCTGATTGGCAGCGGTCCGGGCCGGCTTGATCTGCTCACCCCCGATGCCCGCGCCGCCCTGGCCGAAAGCAGCGTGTGGGTGGGCTACGGGCTGTATCTGGATCTGCTCGAGCCCCTGCGGCGATCGGATCAGTTGCGCAGCGATGGCCAGCTCACCCAGGAGCGCGAGCGCTGTCGCGAAGCACTGGAACTGGCCTGCCAGGGGCTCACGGTGGCACTGGTGTCGTCGGGGGATAGCGGCATCTACGGCATGGCCGGCCTGGCGCTGGAGCAATGGATGGCCCTGGCGGAGCACGATCGCCCGGCGTTTGAGGTGCATCCGGGCCTCTCGGCCCTGCAGCTGGCGGCCGCGCGAGCCGGCGCCCCCCTCATGCACGACTTCTGCACCGTGAGCCTCAGCGATCGGCTCACCCCCTGGGAGGTGATCGAGCGGCGACTGCAGGCCGCCGCGGCCGGCGATTTCGTGGTGGCGCTCTACAACCCCCGCTCCAAGGGGCGCGACTGGCAGCTGGGCAGGGCCCAGGAGCTGTTGCTGGCCGAGCGGCCACCCACCACCCCGGTGGTGCTGGCGCGCCAGCTCGGCCGCGCCGAGGAACAGGTGAGCCTGCACGAGCTCGCCAGCCTGCCGCTCGAGCAGGTGGACATGCTCACGCTGGTGCTAATCGGCAACAGCAGCAGCCGCGTGGACGGCGGCCGCATGGTGACCCCACGGGGCTACCCAGGCGCCGAGCTCAGCTGAAAGTCGGGATGACAGGATTCGAACCTGCGGCCCCTTCGTCCCGAACGAAGTGCGCTACCAAGCTGCGCTACATCCCGATGCCGGGAGTGTAGGAGATGGCCGCCCGGCCAGGGTTCTCCGGGCTGAGCGCCGGGGCCGGTTTCTAGAGTTGGTGGCTGATCTGCGCCTGCGGGCGGAAGTGGCGCTGTGCTCAAGCCCGACTGGCTGCGTGTGAAGGCTCCCCAGCGGGAGCGCATCGGCGAGGTGGCCGACCTGCTGCTGGATCTCAAGCTCAACACGGTGTGTCAGGAGGCCAGCTGCCCCAACATCGGCGAGTGCTTTGCTGGCGGCACCGCCACCTTTTTAATCATGGGGCCGGGTTGCACCCGCGCCTGCCCCTACTGCGACATCGACTTCGACAAGAGCGTTCGCGCCCTCGATCCCACCGAGCCCGAACGGCTGGGCGAAGCGGTGGCCCGCCTCGGCCTCAACCACGTGGTGATCACCTCGGTGAACCGCGACGACCTGGCCGATGGCGGCGCCAGCCAGTTTGTGGCCTGCATCGAGCAAGTGAAGCAGCGCTCACCGCTCACCACGATCGAACTGCTGATCCCCGATTTCTGCGGCAACTGGGACGCCCTGGCCGTGGTGATGGACGCCGCGCCCCATGTGCTCAACCACAACATCGAAACCGTGCCGCGGCTCTACAAAAAGGCCCGGCCCCAGGGCATCTACGAGCGCTCGCTGGAACTGCTGCAGCGGGTGCGCCAGGGCTGGCCCAAGGCCTACAGCAAATCCGGCCTGATGGTGGGATTGGGCGAAAGCGATGCCGAGGTGCTGGAGGTGCTCGCCGATCTGCGCCGCCATCAGGTGGACATTGTGACCATCGGCCAATACCTCTCACCCGGGCCCAAACACCTGGCGGTGGATCGCTTCGTAACGCCCGAGCAATTCGAGGCGTTCCGGCGCCATGGCGAGGAGGAGCTGGGCTTCCTGCAGGTGGTGAGCACCCCGCTCACCCGCAGCAGCTATCACGCCGGCGAGGTGCAGCGGCTGATGGCCCAATACCCGCGTTAGGGCTCCAGCAGGAATTCGGCTTCGAGGGCGCAGGCTTCCATCGCCAGCGGGCCGGCGGCCAGCTCCTCGATGCGGGCGTTCACCAGGCTCACGGGAGCCGGGAGCTGGGCGCAGTGCTCAAGGAAGGCCACCGCCATCTGGCGAGCAAACAGCTGCTGGATCTGCTGAGCAAACTCGGGAGGCATGGCTGCCGGTGCGGTTGCAGGCAAGCTATGCAGCCCCGCCGGGCAGGCCGATCGGGCCAACCGAACCCGCCGGTGGGGCGAACCGACCGGCGGGAGCGTGAACCGAACCGAAGCGCCGGCTAACCGATCAGGCCGCCACCGCCTCGCGCTCAGCCAGGCCCACATTGGCCTTCTCGCTGGGGGGCACCAGCAGCTTGAAGCGGGGTTTCCAGGTGGTCCAATCGGCCAGGATCGCCGCAGCCTTGCTGCTGCCGGTGGCCGCGAGGTGGGCTTCAAGCAGGGGCTTGAGCAGCGCTTCCTGTTCAGGGGTGGTGAGCTCGCAGATCGCCACGATCTCGGGGTTCACCCGCTCGCGCAGGCCGCCCGTCTCATCGAGCAGGAAGGCCACACCACCGGTCATGCCGGCGGCCACATTGCGGCCGGTGCTGCCAAGCACCACCACCACACCACCGGTCATGTATTCGCAGCAGTGGTCGCCGGCGCCTTCCACCACAGTGCGCGCACCACTGTTGCGCACCGCGAAGCGCTCGCCGGCACGGCCCAGGGCAAACAGCTCGCCACCGGTGGCGCCATAGAGGCAGGTGTTGCCCAGGATCACCTGGCTGCCGGGATCGCGACCACCGGCCGGGGGCACCACGCTGATGCGGCCGCCGTTGATGCCCTTGCCCACATAGTCGTTGGCTTCGCCCACCAGGCGCACGTTCATGCCCTGCACGGAGAAAGCCCCGAAGCTCTGGCCGGCGGCGCCCTCATAGGTGAGATCCAGCTGGCCCTGGAAGCCGGTGTTGCCATGGCGAGCGGCGATTTCACCGCCCAGGCGGGCGCAAACGCTGCGATCGGTGTTGATGATCGGCAGGGTGCGGGCCAGGCGACCGTGGCCCTCGATGGCGGCCACCAGCTCAGCATCGGCCAGTAGTTGGTCTTCGAGGATGGGGCCGTTGCCGTGGGCTTCGGCGTCGTGCTGGAGCCAGCTGCGATCCGCCGCCTGCGCGATCGGATCCAGCAGGCAGGAGAGATCGATCGCTTTGGTTTTGGCCAGCTGCACAGCGCGGGGCTGCAGCAGCTCGGTGCGGCCGATCAGATCCTCGAGGCGGGCCACGCCGAGCACGCTCAGCAGCTGACGCACCTCTTCCGCCACGAACATGAAGAAGTTCACCACGTGCTCGGGGATGCCGGTGAAGCGCTTGCGCAGCGCTTCCTTCTGGGTGGCCACACCCACCGGGCAGTTATTGGT
>VGPW01000101.1 GCA_016882545.1 Cyanobacteria bacterium M_surface_10_m2_179
TGCCCGATTCGGGGATCCCCGCGGCGATTGGCTACTCGCAATACAGCGGCATTCCCTTCGGCGACGGCCTGATCAAGAACCGCTATGTGGGCCGCACCTTCATCCAGCCCACCCAGGCGATGCGCGAGGCCGGCATTCGCGTGAAGCTCAACCCCCTGCCGGATGTGCTCGCCGGCAAGCGCGTGGTGGTGATCGACGACTCGATCGTCCGCGGCACCACCAGCCGCAAGCTCGTGGCCGCCATCCGCGATGCCGGCGCCACCGAGGTGCACATGCGCATCAGCTCACCGCCGGTGACGCACCCCTGCTTCTACGGCATCGACACCGACACCCAGGACCAGCTGATCGCCGCCCGCCTCACCCTCGAGGAGATCGCCGCGCACCTGGGCGTGGATTCGCTGGCTTACCTCACCAAGGAGGGCATGGTGGAAGCGGCCCAGGCCAACGCCTCCCACTTCTGCACCGCCTGCTTCGACGGCGCCTACCCGATTGAGATGGATGAGAGCGTCAGCGGCAGCAAGCTGATGCTCGAGCCGAAGGGGATTGCGGCGACGGTCTGATTGCTGTCGTTAAACCGGCGCCTCGGTGCCCTGCGCCTGATGCTGCACCGCACCTCCTAGACCAAAGGCTGCATGCACAACCTGCAGCGCCTTCACGCCCTCGGCTTCCGGCACCACGCAGCTGGTGCGGATCTCGCTGGTGGCGATCATTTCGATGTTCACGCCCGCATCCGCCAGGGAGCGGAACATCCGAGCGGCGGTGCCAGTGGTGCAGGGCATGCCGGCACCCACGGCGCTGATGCGGGCGATGGCCATGCCCTCTTCGAAGCTGGCGCCGGGCCACTGGTTGAGCAGTGGCTGCAGGGTGGTGCGGGCCCGCTCCAGGTCGTCGCGTTTCAGGCAGAAGCCCATGTCGCGGCTCTGTTGATCGCCGCTGCCGTGGCTGCGCTCCGATTGCACGATGGCGTCGAGGCTGATGCCCGCATCGGCGAGCACACGGCAGACGGCCGCGGCTGTGCCGGGTTTGTCGGGAATGCGGCGTACGGCCACCTGGGCCTGATCGCGATCGAGAGCAACGCCGCGCACTTCCGGTTCGCCGGCGCCGGAAGGAGGCGGGTTGAGATGCAGCTGGCGCTCGTTGAGCTCAAAGCACTGGGCCGCGGCCTGCAGCGCCTTGCTGCCTTGGTGGCCGGCCACCAGGCAACTCACCTTCACTTCGCTGGTGGCGATCAGGCGCAGGTTGATGCCGCCTTTGGCGAGGGTGTCGAACAGGCGGGCAGCCACGCCCGGGCGGCCCATGATCCCGGCGCCGGCGATGCTCAGCTTGGCCATGCCCCCCTCGGCGCTGATCGTGGCGCTTGCGGCGCCCGGGCCCATGGCTGCCAACACCTCGCGGCACACCAGCTGGGCCCGATCCAGCTGCGATTCGGCCACGGTGAAAGCGATGTCGTTGGTGAAGCCGCAGTGGTCGCCGCTGCAGTGCGCGTCGGCCTCGTGGGTGGACTGAACAATCAGATCCACGTTCAGCCCTGCGGCTGAAAGCGCTTCAAACAGCTGAGCTGCCACGCCGGGGCGATCGGGCACGTGGGCCAGGGCCAGCACGGCCTGGTCGGTGTCGAGTTCGGCGCCATCCACGGGCTTGCCCAGCTCCAGGCCTTCGCCGCTGCCACGGCGGCTGGTGGCATCGCTGGTGAGCAGGGTGCCCGGCTGATCGCTCCAGCTGGAGCGCACCACCAGCGGCACGCCGTAGTTGCGGGCGATCTCCACGGCCCGTGGATGCAGCACGGCGGCGCCGAGACTCGCCAGCTCGAGCATCTCGTTGCAGGTGATCGTGTCCATCAGCTGGGCATCGGGCACCTTGCGGGGGTCGGTGGTGAGCACCCCCGGCACATCGGTGTAGATCTCACAGGCATCGGCGCCCAAAGCTGCTGCCAGGGCCACAGCGGACGTGTCGGAGCCGCCGCGGCCGAGGGTGGTGATCTCGGGCAGCCCGCTCAGGCCGCTGCTGGTGCCCTGGAAACCCGCCACCACCACCACGTTGCCGTCGCCGAGCAGGCGCTGCAGCCGGTCGGTGCGCACTTCGAGGATGCGGGCGCGGCCATGGGCGGATTCGGTGAGGATGCCCACCTGGGGGCCGGTCATCGATACGGCCGGCACGCCCAGGGCGTTGAGCGCCATCGCCAGCAGTGCGATCGACACCTGCTCGCCGGTGGCCAGCAGCATGTCCATCTCCCGCTGCGGCGGGTTGCTGCTGATGGCACGGGCCAGGCCGGTGAGCTCGTCGGTGGTGTGGCCCATGGCCGACACCACGATCACCAGATCGTTCCCCGCCTGACGGCTGGTGGCAATGCGCTGGGCCACGGCCTGGATCCGCTCCACATCGGCCACGGAGGTGCCGCCGAACTTCTGGACCAGCAGGGCCATGGCGAGGGCGCTTTCAGCGTTAACGGGTGATTGTCCTACGCGGCCTTATGGCGCCAACAGGAAGCCGTCGCGGAAGGCATCGCCGGGATCGCCACCGCGTTTGAGCGCCGCTTCGACCTCCAGGAGTTGGCGCAGCAACGCCAGGAAGCGGGCCGGTTTGCGGCCGCGGATCTGTTTGCGCATCACGTAGATGCGTTTGGGGTTACCGATGCCGGCCGCCTTGGCGATCGCGTTCACATCGTTTTCGCCCTGTTGATCGAGTAGGCTCACCCACAGCCAGCCGCGGATCTGACCGCAGAGGGTGGCCACGATCCGCAGGGCTGGCTCGTTAGCCACCAGCAGTGCGTCTACCAGTGCAACCGCTTCAGCCGGCTTTCCCGCCAGCAGCGCATCCCCCACCTGCAGGGCGTTGGTGGCGTGGCTGCCCACCAGGGCCTCCACGGCCGTGGAGGTGATCGGGGGTTGCGGTGTCTTTCGACCTGGCTCCGCCCCCACATAGAGCGCCAGCTTCTCCAGTTCGCTCGCCAGGCGGGCGCTGTCGCTGCCGATCGCTTCGCTCAGGGCTTCTGCGGCGGCGTGCTCAACCGTGAGTCCCAGCTCCCGGGCCGTGCGCTGCACCAGCTCGATCTGGCCGGCTCCATCCCAGATCGCCGGCAGTTGAAAGCTCTGCTCTTTCGCTTCGCCGGCCTTCACCAGCTTTTGCAGGGCCTTGGTGGCGCGCAGGCGCGCATCGGGTTTGCCCGCATTCACCAGCAGCAGATGGCAATTGCCGGGGATCAGGGGGAGGGTGGCCTCCAGTTGCTCCGCCAGCTCCGCCGGGCATTGGTTGCAGAACGGACTGCGCTGCAGCACCACCAGTCGATCGCCGCCGCCGAAGGGCGGAGTCCGCGCCTCCTCCAAGGCCTGAGCGGCCTGGCTGGCGTCGTTGCCGTCGAGGCGGGACAGGTTGATGCTCTGCCAGGCCGGATCGGTGAGCTGACTGATCAGGGTGTCCACCGCCCGGCTGCGGGCTGCTTCGTCGTCGCCCCAGAGCAGGTGGATCGGCATCAGATCCTCAGGGCGCTGAGCACCGGGTGCTGCCCAGTCTGGGCGAGGGCGGGGTGATCGGTGACCAGCACGGTTGCATCGGTGGCAATGGCGGTGGCTAGCTCGATGGCTCGGGTGTCGTCGAGTTGGGGTTCCTGCCGCTGCAGCCGCGTGGCCGCGAGCACCATGGCGCCATCGGCAGGCACCTGCAACCAATGCTCCGGATTAGCAAAGGCGATGGCGTAGCGCTGGGCCAGCAGTTCGTCTCCCCGGGCCAGAGGCCCTTCCAGAACCCGCGCCAAGCTCACACTGCTGATTACGCCCTGCCAGGTGCCCTGGGCAATGCCCTGCATCAGCGGTGTGAGGTACTTGCCAGTGCCTTTGGCATCAGCCAGGAAGGCCACCAGGGCGGAGCCATCGAGCGCAATGCGGCTGCCGTGCTTCAGATGACTGGGACTAAACGGTTCCGTTCCGATCGGCTGCACCAACGCAGGAGTGGCTGGTGCTGGGCGGGCGGGATGGCGCTGGTTGGGATCCCAGCAATTGCGACCACTGCCTTGCAGGGTCATCAGGCTCTGAATCTGGCGCTGGCGTTTGTGCGGATCACTGGAAGGCTGGCCCCCAATGGGCACAAGGGCCGCCATCGGCTTTTTGTGCCGTTGAATCACGAACGCTTCACCGGCCGCGGCCCGCTCCAGCAGTTCCGGGAGCCTGCGGCGCGCTTCCTCAACGCCGAGAGGTGGTGTTGACATGGTGCGCAAGCCGTGCCCGCTTTTCTGTACGAAGTGTACGGAAATATGGACACTCTGAAAAACGAATTAATGAGGGCGCTTGAGGGTGTTCTGGTGAGAGTGCTCCGCTGTGCATTCGCAACAGCTGAACGCACAAGAGCCCACCGTTGTCAGCCCACCACTCCCAATGACCTGTCACCCCTTCCGCTTGGATGACTCCCAGGGCTTCAAGCTGCTGATGCGTCCTCTGAGTGCCCGGCGTGGCTGATGCCCCTCCCGGTTTCGATCACCCGATCTTCAGCGAGAGCATTCGCCTGATTCGCGCTGCGCTCGCTGAGCACCCACCACAACTGGGGTTTGATCTCTCCAGTCTTGCGCCCCCCGAGCAGGACGTGTTGCTGCGTTTGATCCACAGCAGCGGCGATCTCAGCGTGGCCGCCGATCTGTGCTTTTCGCCGGATGCCTGCAGCGCTGGCCTTGAGGCTCTCGCACAAGGTGCACCGATCCTCACCGACACCGCCATGGCCGCGGCAGCTGTGGCGCCGATGG
>VGPW01000102.1 GCA_016882545.1 Cyanobacteria bacterium M_surface_10_m2_179
GCGACGCTCAGGAAATGGACGACCTCAACCCGTCCACCGAGAAAACCTACCTCCACCACTACAACTTCCCGCCGTATTCCACCGGCGAAACCAAGCCGATGCGCAGCCCCGGCCGCCGCGAGATCGGCCACGGTGCCCTGGCGGAGCGCGCCCTGGTGCCCGTGCTGCCCAGCAAAGAATCCTTCCCCTACGTGCTGCGGGTGGTGTCGGAGTGCCTGAGCTCCAACGGCTCCACCTCCATGGGCTCGGTGTGTGGCAGCACCATCGCCCTGATGGATGCCGGCGTGCCCCTGAAGGCCCCCGTGAGCGGCGCCGCCATGGGCCTGATCAAGGAGGGCAAGGAGGGGCGGATCCTCACCGATATCCAGGGCATCGAGGACTTCCTCGGCGACATGGACTTCAAGGTGGCCGGCACCGAGAAGGGCATCACCGCCTTGCAGATGGACATGAAGATCACCGGCCTCGAGGTGAAAACCGTGGCCGAGGCGATCAACCAGGCCCGCCCCGCCCGTCTGCACATCCTCGAGAAAATGCTCGAGGCGATTGAGAAGCCCCGTGAGGTGCTGAGCCCCCACGCTCCGCGCCTGCTCAGCTTCCGCATCGACCCCGAACTGATTGGCACCGTGATCGGCCCTGGCGGCCGCACGATCAAGGGCATCACCGAGCGCACCAACACCAAGATCGACATCGAAGACGGCGGCATCGTGACGATCGCCAGCCACGACGGTGCAGCCGCTGAGGAAGCCCAGCGCATCATCGAAGGCCTCACCCGCCGCGTGTCGGAAGGCGAGGTGTTCAGCGGTGCGGTGACCCGCGTGATCCCGATCGGTGCCTTCGTGGAGATCCTGCCCGGCAAGGAAGGGATGATCCATATCTCCCAGCTGAGCGAAGCCCGGGTGGAGAAGGTGGAAGACGTGGTACGCGTCGGCGATCAGGTGACGGTGCGCGTGCGCGAAATCGACAACCGCGGCCGCATCAACCTCACCCTGCGCGGTGTGCCCCAATCCGAAGAAGCAGCGGCACTAGTGGCCGTGACCGAGTGATCCAACCCCGGATCACGTGCATCAGCCGGCCCCTAGGGGCCGGCTTTTTCGTGCCAAGCGCCTCGTCAAGCCAGCAACTTGCCCCTCACACCGCAAAGCCGGGATCGATCGCGGCCATCGCTGCTGCTGCCTTCTCGCAGAGCTGGTTGTGGCTGCGGCCGTGGCTGGCGATCAGGCAGCCGGCCTGGCGGATGTCGCCGTCGTTGTAGCTGAGGGGGCGGCCATCGGCGTGGGTGAAGGCGCCACCGGCGGCGCGCAGCACGGCCTCAGGCGCTGCCATATCCCAATCCTTCGGGGCGCTCTTGCCCGACAGCGAGATGTAGAGGTCGGTTTCGCCGCGCAGGATCGTGGCCACCTTGCCGCCCACACTGCCGATCGCCTTGGTGTCGCCCAGGGCCAGGGCCTCCAGCAGCTGCTCGAGACGCTGATCGCGGTGGTTGCGGCTGGCCACCAGCACGAGCTCGCCGAGGGCCTGGCGCGGGCTGAGGGTGGCGGGGCGCTGCTCACCAGAGCGGTTTTCACACCAGGCCCGTTGCTGCGGCACCCAACCAATCCAGAGCTCCTCCTTCTCGGGCAGCAGCACCACCCCCACCACCGGCTCGCCGTTGTGGGCCAGCGCCAGATGCACCGCGTATTCACCGGTGCCCTGCAGGAAATCCTTGGTGCCATCGAGGGGATCGAGGATCCACAACCACTCGGCATCCAGCGGTTCGCCGGCGGTGAGCTGCTCCTTGGCGGTTTCTTCGCTCAGCAGCGTCCAACCCGCATCCGGAAAGGCATTCAGCAGGCCGTCGAGCAGCCACTGGTTCACAGCCAGATCAGCCGCGCTCACAGGCCCTTCACCGCCCTCATCCACACTCAGAGCCTTGGGGAAGCCATAGGGCGGCTGGTCGCCGCGGCCGTAGGCGAGCAGGATGTCGGCCGCTCCCCAGCTCAAGCGCCGCAGCTCCGCCAGCAGCTGCTGCTCATCGATTCCCGAAGGCAGGCAGGCGGCGGCGGGCATCATGGAGCTGGCAAACGGGCATTGTGATGCAGGGCGCCGAACCGGCCGCAGGCGTGCTCTATCTGGTGGGAACACCGATCGGCAACATGGGCGATCTCTCGCCCCGCGCCCGCCAGGTGCTCGGCGGCGTGCAGCGCATCGCCTGCGAGGACACGCGCCACAGCGGCCTGCTGCTGTACAACCTCGGCCTGCGCAGCGGTGAGCAGCCACCACGGCTGGTGAGCTTCCACGAGCACAACCAAATCAGCCGCATCCCGGAACTGCTGGAGGCCCTGGAGGCTGGCGAGGCCATTGCCGTGATCAGCGATGCCGGCCTGCCGGGCATCTCCGACCCCGGCGAAGCGCTGGTGGCCGCCGCACGGGCGGCCGGGCGCACGGTGATCTGCGTGCCGGGGCCCTGCGCCGTGACCACAGCGCTCGTGAGCAGCGGCTTACCGGCCGGACGCTTCTGTTTTGAGGGCTTTCTGCCCCCGAAGAGCACGCAACGGCGCGCGCGGCTGCAGGAGCTGAGCACCGAACCCCGCACCATGGTGCTGTTCGAGGCGCCGCATCGCCTGCTCAACCTGCTCGAAGACCTGCTAGCGGAACTGGGGGATCGCCCCATCGCCGTGACGCGTGAGCTCACCAAACGGCATGAGCAACAGGTGGGGCCCACCGTGTCGGCCGCCTTGGAGCACTTCCGCCAGCAGGCACCGCAGGGGGAATTCACCGTTGTGCTGGGGGGCGCGCAGGACGCCGCCGCCGCACCCCGCAGCGACGCTGAGCTGCAGGCGGCCCTCAACGCCCTGGTGGCCTCAGGCCTCAGCCGCAGCGATGCGGCCCGGCAGCTGGCGCAGGAAACGGGCATCGCCCGCCGAGAGCTCTACGCTCTGCTCCATCGCGCTGAGGAGCCGAGCTGATGCTGCTGCGCCTGCGCCTGCTGGTGGCCAGCCTTGGTGGAGGGATTCTGCTGCTGTTGATCCTCTGCCTGGGGGCTCAGAACCTGGATCAGCGGGCTCGGCTCAACCTGGGCTTCGGCAAAACCGCCGAACTGCCCACCGGCTTTCTGCTGGGCCTTGCGTTGGTCACCGGGGTAATCAGCGGTGGGGTGACCACCGCCCTGCTGCTGCCTCGCAGCGGTCAGGACCGCAACGTGTAGGTGTTCGTTTCACCGGCTTGGAACTGAGGCAGGGTGCTGGGGAGAACCGTGTCCTCGGTGAATTGCAGCTCATGCCCATTTGAGGTGCGCACCACCACCAAACCTGGGGGCTGGCTGTAGGCGTAGATATTGATGCCGGTAGCGGGGGTGTAGGAGCCCTTGTCGATCGTTACCCACGGCTGCCGCCCTTGCCGAGAAATAAGGTTTCTTTGAAGGAGAAGCGATGGAGGCTGTCCTCACCTGCCGCAGATTGCTGTAGGCCCCGGTGGAGGAGTGCACATACCAGCGGGAGCTGCTCTGGTGGTAGGTCAGCGAGCGGCGATCGCAAACAGGGCACCACCCTCCACCACCAGCCGGGTGATGCCTTGGGCCACCAGGTAAGAGGAACGCCGCTGCAGCACCTCAGCATCCGGCACCTTGATCACCCGCTGGGTGCGGCCGCATTGCCGCTTGGCCTGGCGGGGGTTAGTGAAGAGCATCAGGGCCTGCAGGTCCTGCTCTTCATCGGGAAGGCTGCCCAGCTCCGAAAACTCCTTGAGGGGCCTGGCCTGCAGCTCCACCGTCTTGTCCACCAGCATGTAAACGCTGGCGGGAAGCACGCCCGGAGCCAGGGGCCGCACCTCCTGAAGCACAGCGGCAACTGCCGGTGCACTCAGGGCCGAGCCCAGATCGTCGAGGTCGTCGTCGCCATCGGCGTCCGCCTCATCGAGGCTGTCGTCGGCGAAGTCGTCGGCATCGTCGATCGCCAATTCGCTGGCCTCAGCAGCGGGCAGAACCTCCGGTTCCGGCAGGGCAACCGGCGGATCATCGGCAAGGGCAAGCGCCGGCTCCACAACAGCATCCGGCTCAGAACCCACGGCCGGGCGGTTGCGGGACTGCTTTTTGATCGCCGCCATCTCCTCGGGATCGAGGGCAGCCTTCAACACACGACTCACGGTGTTGGGGCTGCAGCCGAAGGCGCTCGCCAGGGTTTGAGCCGTCTCACCCTCGCGGTAGCGAGCGACCAACTCCTCTTTCTGGCTGTCAGTGAGCCGTGGAGCGGCCATCAGGCAACGGTTCGCAGCACACCACCATAGAAGCCCTGCGCCGCGGCGTCTCCCGAAGCCGGCTGCCACAATGCGTGCCGTAAGCTCCCTTAGCTCAGCTGGATAGAGCAGCTGCCTTCTAAGCAGCCGGTCGATGGTTCGAATCCATCAGGGGGCGTTTAGTCATACCAAGGGTTTTCAGCAGTACGTCTACCGTCAAAACCCCTCA
>VGPW01000103.1 GCA_016882545.1 Cyanobacteria bacterium M_surface_10_m2_179
CCGACAAGGTGGAGCCGGCGATCTTCTTCATCGGCCTGCAGCCCCACACCCACCTGGAGCAATACGGCTTCGATCAGGGCCTGATCCAGCCGGGCTACAACCCGATGAGCATGCTGCCCTGGACGGCTCGCCAGCTGCTCTGGAACCCGGAGCCAATGGGCAGCACCTTCGGCCGCATCTGCCTGGAGGCGTTCGAGCACAACCCCGCTGATTTCGGGCGCACGGTGATGGATTTGCTCGAGCGCGACTACGGCTTGGCTCCTCTCGAGGAGGCGTTGCACGCGCCGGTGGAAGGTCGCCGTGCGTTGGCCACCGCCAGCCGCTGAGCCGAAGCCTCCCTCAGGTTGCGGTTGGGCCGTCGCCCTACCACCAGCGCCGGCGCACCAACAGCAACAGGGCCAGCCCAAGCCAGCCCAGCGCGCCGCCGATCGGGTTGTCGGGTCCCATCAGCCAGGGCGGCGCGGCCGGGTTGATCGCCACCAGCCCCTGCAGCAGCAGGAACCAGCCACCCACCAGGCCGCCGTGTAAGCCGATGGCTCCCCAGAGCAGTTGGCCATCGGCGCGGCGTTGTAACCCGAGCGCCAGGCCCAGCAGCAGCAGGCCCACCAGTAAGCCCGCCAGCAGCAGCGGCGGCAGGTTGAAGCGCGTGTGCACCAGGCTGAACAGACCCGCCTGCAGCCACAGCGCCCGCTGGGGCCCGATCAACAGGCCCAGTTCACCCAGCAGCCAGCCCCGGAACAACAGTTCCTCCGCAAAGCCCACCCCCAGCCCCAGGGCCAGGCTGTTGATCACCACAGGGGCCGTGAGGCGCGGCTGCCAGCTCAGTTGGCCGGCGAGCGCCAGGCCGGCCGCCACCAGGAGCAGCAGCAGCAGGGCCTTGAGCAGGCCGCGCAGCAACGTTTTGAGCACCTTGGGCCATGGCCCCTGCACCCCCAGGCGACGCCACGGATGCAGTTCCCCCCAGCTGCGTCGCAGTCGCACCGGCAGGCTGAACAGGAGAGCCGCCACGGCCGGCAGTGCCGCCAGGCTGGCTTCGAGGCCGCGGGGCACCCCCGCCAGCTTCAACAGCAGTTGGCCCCCCAGAAACACAGCCACCAGCACGGCTGGGTAGAGCACGGTTCCCCACCAGTGCAGCCGGGCTCCGGTGGGGCTGGCCATCAGCTTTCCGGTTCGATGGTGCTGCTGAGGCCCTTGCCCTTGAGCGTTTCGCAGTAAAACTCCGCCGGTTCGATGTCGCACACAATCACCAGGCCCACGCCGGTGTTGTGGGCCTCGAGCATCACGGCGATGGCGTCCTGTTCGCTCAGGCTCGGCACCACCTGCCGCAGGGTGCCCACCACGTATTCCATGGTGTTCACCGGGTCGTTGTGCAGCAGCACCTTGTAGCGGGGCGAGGGCTTGCGCACCCGCTCCGGCGCCTTCTCCATCACGGCGGCGCCACCGCTCTCGCGGCTTGGCGACTGAGTTGATCGGATCATCCTGACCAGCTCCGGCATGACGACAGCGAACTTTAGGCAGCCGATCAGGCGGCAGCGGCCGCTGGGGCCAGAGCAGCCTGAATGCGGCGCATCGCTTCGAGCACGTTGTCGCGGCTGTTGAAGGCCGAGAGGCGGAAGTAGCCCTCGCCGGCGGCGCCGAAGCCGCTGCCGGGGGTGCCCACCACGTTGGCCTGGCTCAGCAGCAGATCAAAGAAGCCCCAGGAATCCACGCCGGCGGGGGTTTTGATCCACACGTAGGGCGCTTGCTCACCGCCATACACCTGCAGCCCGGCGGCGCTCAGTTCGCGGCGGATGATCGCGGCGTTGTCCATGTAGAAGCGGATCAGCGCCTGCACCTGGGCCTGGCCTTCAGGCGAATACACCGCCTCGGCACCGCGCTGCACGATGTAGCTCACGCCGTTGAACTTGGTGCACTGGCGGCGGTTCCACAGCCCCCACAGCTCCACCTGTTCGCCGTTGGCTGCTGTGCCCATCAGGCCGCGGGGCACCACGGTGAGGGCGCAGCGGGTGCCGGTGAAGCCGGCGTTCTTGGAGAAGGAGCGGAATTCGATCGCACACTCGCGGGCGCCTTCGATCTCATAAATCGAGTGGGGCAGGGAGGGGTCCTGGATGAAGGCCTCGTAGGCGGCATCAAACAGGATCAGGGAGCCGTTGGCGCGGGCGTAATCCACCCAGGCCTGGAGCTGCTCCTTGGTGGCCACCGCGCCGGTGGGGTTGTTGGGGAAGCAGAGGTAGATCAGATCCACCTTTTCGGTGGGGATCTGCGCGGTAAAGCCGTTGTCGGCGTTGATCGGCAGGTAGGTGAGGCCGCCGTATTGGCCGGCGTCATCGGCATCGCCAGTGCGGCCTGCCATCACGTTGCTGTCCACATACACCGGATACACCGGGTCGGTCACAGCGATGCGGTTACCGGCGCCGAGGATATCGAGGATGTTGGCGCTGTCGCACTTCGAACCGTCCGACACGAAGATTTCTTCGGCGGAGATCTGGCAGCCGCGGGCCTGGAAGTCGTGGCTGGCGATCGCCTCACGCAGCCAGAGGTAGCCCTGCTCCGGGCCGTAGCCGTGGAAGCCTTCACGGGTGCCCATCTCATCGATGGCGGCCTTCATCGCGGTGCGGCAGGCCTCGGGCAACGGTTCGGTGACATCGCCGATGCCCAGGCGGATGATCGGGGCGCTGGGGTTGGCCTCACTGAAGGCCTTCACCCGCCGCGCGATCTCGGGGAAGAGATAGCCAGCCTTGAGCTTGAGGTAGTTGCCGTTGACCTGGGCCATGTCGCGTGCGGGCCCGCGGGCCCCTCAGTACTGGGCGCGATTGTCCTACGCGGCGGTGGCCGGCTGGGGCGAGCATCCGCATCGCGCTGCTGCATACGATCGATTCAGCGCTGCCGTCGCCGCCGTGACCGTTGCTCCAGTTCAGCCGGCCGGTGTTTCAGCGGATGCGTCTGGGAATGCGCCCGTGGATTTCGCGGCCCTGGTGGACCGCACCATCGCCAAGCCCGGCCGCTACCTCGGCAATGAGCTGGGGGTGCAGCCGCGCGACTGGGATCAGGCCTGGCCGGCCGCCGGCGTGCGCTGGGCGCTCACCTACCCCGAGATCTACGAGGTGGGTTCGAGCAACACCGGCCACATCATTCTCTATTCAATTCTCAACAGCGTTCCGGGGCAGCTGTGCGACCGCAGCTATCTGCCGGGGCCGGATCTGGCGGCGCGGTTGCGTGAGCGCGGCGAGGCCCTCTTCGCGGTGGAGAGCCGCCGGCCCCTGCCCGCCTTCGACATCCTCGGCTTCTCGCTCAGCTACGAGCTCGGCGCCACCAACATCCTCTCGATGCTGGAGCTGGCGCAGATCCCGATCCGTGCCGCCGATCGCGGCGATCGGCCACTGGCGGATCCAGCGGCGCCGCCGCTGATCTTTGCCGGCGGTCCCACCGCCACCAGCAACCCGGAGCCGTTCGCGGCCTTCTTCGATTTCGTGGTGCTGGGCGATGGCGAGGAGGTGTTGCCGGAGATCGGCCTGGTGGTGGCGGAAGCCAAGGCGGCTGGGCTGAGCCGCCGCGCCCTGCTGATTGATCTGGCCCAGGTGCCGGGGGTCTACGTGCCCTCGCTCTATGGCCCCGGCCCCGATGGCATCACCCAGGTGCCGCGGGTGGAGGGCGTTCCAGCGCGGGTGTTGCGGCGCACAGCTACGCCGATGCCCCACTACGCCATGGGGTTGGTGCCCCACATCGAAACGGTGCACGACCGGCTCACGGTGGAGATCCGCCGCGGCTGCACCCGCGGCTGCCGCTTCTGCCAGCCGGGCATGCTCACCCGCCCCGCCCGCGATGTGGAACCCGAGGCGGTGATCGAGGCGATCGAAACCGGGATGGAGCGCACTGGCTATTCCGATTTCTCGCTGCTTTCCCTCAGCTGCTCCGACTACCTCGCCCTGCCGGCGGTGGGCGTGGAGCTGCGCAACCGTCTGGCCGATCAAAACGTGAGCCTCACCCTGCCCAGCCAGCGGGTGGATCGTTTCGACGAGAACATCGCCCACATCCTGGGCGGCACCCGCAAGGCGGGCCTCACCTTCGCGCCCGAGGCCGGCACCCAGCGCCTGCGCGACATCGTGAACAAGGGCCTCACCGATGCCGAGCTGCTGCGGGGCATCCGCACCGCCATGGAGAGCGGCTACCGCAAGATCAAGCTCTATTTCATGATCGGCC
>VGPW01000104.1 GCA_016882545.1 Cyanobacteria bacterium M_surface_10_m2_179
GCGATGCATCGGCTCGAACGATCGTGGTGTGGGTGGAATCGCCGTCGGGGGTGCAGCTGGCGATCGACACCCTGCGCTGCAGCCCGGATGCGCCGATGCGGCTGACGCGCAAGGGCAGCAGCCTCCTCATCAAAGAGCTCAACCCTGGTGGGGCGATTACCGACGCCAACCGCCTGGATCACCAGATCTGGTGGGCCGCCTGTTTCCCCGAGCAGGCCGGTAAGGATCCCGCCACGTTGCAGCCCACCGCCAGGCAGCTCGGCTATAGCGGCCAGCTGCGGGAGCAGCAGCAGGTGCTACCGGCCAGGGGCCAGTAGCTCCGGGTTCGTCAGGGGCTGACGGTCTTCACCGGGCTGTGCTGCCAGTCACCCGACAAGACAAATGCTGCCCAGTGATAAGGCGACGCCCAGGCGGGGAAGGCTCGGAGCTCCAGCTGTGTCCTGCGCAGAGCGGCGGCGGGGGAGAGGCCGTCGTTGAGCAGGTGCTGGTAAAAGTTGCGCATCAGTGCGGCGGTGCTGTCATCAGATACGTTCCAGAGGCTGGATACCACACTCCGGGCTCCTGCGTGCATGAAGCCCCGGGTGAGGCCCACCAGCCCTTCACCCCGCACCAGGGTGCCAAGGCCGCTCTGGCAGGCGCTGAGCACCACCAGCTCGGCCTTCAGGTCGAGGTTGTAGATGTCGTTCAGGCGCAAGCTCTCCGCCCAGACTGAGGGACCACTGGCAGGAGCGGAGAGGATCAGCCGCGAGCGCTCCGGTTCCACGGCATCGGCCTGGCCATGGGTGGCGAAGTGCAGGATCCTGAAGCCGCGCAGATCGGCGCCCACGATCTGGCTGCGATTCGCCTCCAGGCCAAGCAGCAGTCGGGCTGGCCTGCGGGCTGCTGCCAGCGACTGGATCGCCTCGGCTTCCATGGCCGTGCCAGGCAGCCGTTGCCAGCCCAGCTCCTTGGGCACCGTGAGGTCGGATTGAGGCACAGTGGCGGCGGTTGCCGTCGTCCGTTGGCCCTGGAGGCGTGGGTCGCCTGGGCCGAACACCGGATCGGCCAGCACCAGCAGCCTGCCGGCTGCCGGCGCGGCTGTCCCGGCCCGCCCACGCATCACCGCCAAGCTGGACGCGGAGGGCAGGTTGATCAGTTCGTGTTCGTCCAGCAGCAGCTGCCTGCTGCCCGGTGCCGGCAGAGCGGCGAACGGCAGGTAGGTGAGGGCCCCATGGGGCACGATCACGAGCCGTTTCCCCTGCAGCTGGCGGCGTGCTGACCCCAGCAGGATCTGCGACAGCTCCTGGCCGCTGGCCGGCTCAGGCTCCCCCCGCAACAGCGCGGCGCGGAAGCCGGCCACCAGGCTCTGCAGGCGCTCTCTTGCCGGCAGGGCATCGCTTTCGATGCCCTCGGCGCTCACCCGCCAGACCGTGCCCTCGGTCTCCCCTAGGTGATACACGAGCATCAGCGTCCCGGTATCGAGCAGCGCGCGGATGCCGGTGTGATCGAGGGTCTTGGGCAGCATCAGCTCGGCGTAGCGCGGCGAGCCCTGTTTCAGGGTTGCGTCCAGGCTCAGCAGCTGCTCCTGGAGGGAAGCCAGCTGTGCCTCCAGGCTGGTGAGGCGTTGTGCCCGGGTCTCGGCTTCCTGGGCGTCTGGTTGTTGGGGATCGCTTCCCAGCCGCTGCAGCGCCACCCGCGCCGCGAGGGTCTGGCGGATGCTGTCGTTGAGCTCCCGCCGCTGCCGCAGCACCTGGGGATCCGCGCCGCTCTGTAGGTCGGCCTGGGCCGCGCTGAGCAGTTCCAGCAGACCGCGTGCCCGGGCGCGCTCACTGATCTCCAGCGCCTGGCGATCAAAGCCCTGGGTTGGCTGGGCGCGATGCTGCTGCATCAGCAACGCAATCCACCAGTCGTAGTGGGCTTGCACCTCGGCGAGGTAGCTCTGTCGGAGGTCGGGGCTGGGCAGCGTGGCACGCAAGGATTCGGTGATCGCCAGGCTGCGTTCGATCAGGGCCAGGGCCGTCTGGCCCTGGCCGATCGCTGCAGTGGTGCGGCTGCGGCGATAGAGCACCTCGGCCTGGCAACGTTGATCGCCGATCCGCCGGCAGAGCTCCTCCTGGCGCTCGTAGGTCTTGAGAGCCTCCTGCCGCTGGCCTAGCCGCTCCAGGGCCCTGGCCTGCACGTCGAGGCTGGCGCTCAGCGCCGGCCACTGGTGCTGGGCTTCATACACGGCCAGCGCCTGCTGCACGGGGATCAGCGCGGCGGCCGGCTGCCCCTGGGCGAGGCGAATCCTCGCTTCGAAGGCCTGGGCGCTGGCCTGAATCCAGCGGTCGCCGCTCTGGCGGCCGATGCTCTGGATGCGCCGCACGCCATGCCAGGCCGCCTCCAGGTTGCCTTCATGCTCGCGGGCACGCACCAGGGTGCTCAGTGCCGAGGCCTCCAGCACCGGAACACCCTGGATCTCCGGGATGGCCAGGGCCTGTTCTGCCCTCGCCACGGCCTGATCGGCTTGCCCGAAACGGCGGTGCAGGTCGGCCAGGCCTGAGAGCGCCTGGGCCTGGCGGAATCGATCCTGTTGTTGTTCGGCCAGGGTCAGCGCCGCCAGAAACCCTGTGCGGGCCAGTTTCAGTGCCCCAACGCTGGCCTGCAGTTCGGCCAGGTCGAGCAGCACGCGCATTTCCACGGGCGCCTCCCGCGCCTCCTGTGCCATCTGCAGAGCGCGGCCCAGGGCCTGCAGGCTGCCGCCGTAATCCCCCAGGGCGGTGAGAGTCTGGCCCACGCTGCGCTGGGCGTCGGCGGCGCGGCCGAGCATGCCCTGCTGCACGAACAGCGCCAGCGCCTCCTGTTCATGGGCCAGTCCCTGCTGGAGCCGGCCCCGATTGATCTCGATCGTGGCCAGCGACTCAAGACTCGCCGCCAGATTGGTGCGGTCGCCCATCGACCGGAATTCGGCGATCCGTTCGTTGAGCGCCTCAACGCTCACCAGGTCTTCCGGTCTGGCTTTGCGTTCCAGTGCCTGAAGCACCGTTTCCACCATGCTGGGTTCGGCCGGGCCCAGCGCCTGACGGCGCTCGAGGCTGCGCCGCGCCGCGCTCACCTGCCCCAGCTGCAGCTCCAGAACAGCGATCGACTCCAGCGTGCTCTGCTGCTGGCTGATCGATCCAGCTTCGCTCTGGAGGGTGAGAACCCGCTCCAGGGTGCTGATTGCAGCCGCGGAGGCGCCGGCCTTGGCCTCGATCTGAGCCGTGATCGACAGGGCATTGGCGAGGCCGGTGGGGTTGCGGTCGTGCTCGTACCGCTCCGCCGCCAGGCGTGCCTGGGTGCGGGCTTCCGCCAGTTCGCTCAGGTTGAGGTGCCCCATGGCCAGGCTGACTTGCAGCCGGGCCTGATCCGCGCCTGTGCCCAGGCGGCGCAGGATCGCCAAGGCCGCCCCATAGGCCGTGTTGGAGTCCCGGTAGCGACCGAGGGCGAACAGCACCAGCCCCTCCAGTTCCCAGCACTGCGCCAGGGCGCTGGTCTGCCCTTGGGGAGCCAGTTGTTGCCGTTCCTGCGCCAGCAGGGTGAGCGCCTGCAGCCTTGAGGCCTCGCTGCCCTCCACAAAGGCTTGCCAGGCCTGGCTCTGAAATGAACAGCCTGCCGCGGCCTGCTGGGGGACCATCGCATCAGCCGGGGCCATCAGGATCGTCAGCGCTGCCAAGGCGCTGCTGGCCAACCGTTTGCTCCCCATCCGCTGCGTGACGGCGTTATTACCATCGTCAGTGGTTCTGGTCTGAACGGTGAACTCGTCTACTGAATCGTCATCGGGTCCGGCCGAACCCGACGCCCAGACCCTGGCGGACGCCGCACCGCCACCGCCTGTCCGCCTGCTACTAGTGGACGACGAACCCGGCCTGCGCACGGCGGTGCAGGCCTATCTGGAAGATGAGGGCTTCCAGGTGACCACCGCCGTGGATGGTGAAGACGGCTGGGCCAAGGCCCAGGAGCTGCTGCCCGATGTGGTGATCAGCGACGTGATGATGCCCCGCCTCGATGGCTACGGGCTGCTGCGCAAACTGCGCGACGACGAGCGCCTCGGCGGCACCCCGGTGATCTTCCTCACCGCCAAGGGGATGACCGGTGATCGCATCGAGGGTTTCCAAGCCGGCTGCGACGACTACATCCCCAAGCCCTTCGATCCCGATGAGCTA
>VGPW01000105.1 GCA_016882545.1 Cyanobacteria bacterium M_surface_10_m2_179
CGAGCGCGTAGACAATGCCGAAGCTCAAGACCCGCAAAGCAGCCGCCAAGCGGTTCAAAGCCACCGGCAGCGGAAAGTTCATGCGCCGCCACGCTTTCCGCAATCACCTGCTCGACCACAAGAGCCCGAAGCGCAAGCGTTTCCTCGGCACCATGGCCGTGGTTGACGAGCGCGACGCGGACAACGTGCGCGCCATGCTCCCCTACAGCTGAATCGCCCGGCTGACCCGCTGTATCACCGTTTTCTGAGAACCATCGATGGCACGCGTTAAGAGGGGCAATGTCGCCCGTAAGCGCCGCAACAAAATTCTTCGCCTAGCCCGCGGCTTCCGCGGCGGTAACGGCTCGCTGTTCCGCACCGCTAACCAGCGGGTGATGAAGGCCCTCTGCAATGCGTACCGCGACCGTCGCCGCCGCAAGCGCGACTTCCGTCGCCTGTGGATCGCCCGCATCAACGCTGCAGCCCGCCTGAACGGCCTGAGCTACAGCCGTCTGATCGGTGGCCTCAAGAAGGCTGATGTGCAGCTGAACCGCAAGATGCTGGCCCAGCTGGCTGTGGTCGATCCCAGCAGCTTCACCGCTGTGGTGGGTGCTGCTAAAAGCTGAGCGTTAGCCTCTGCGTTGCCTGATCAGGTTGGTTGATGGATTTTTCGCTTCCTCAGGCCTACCTGATCGGGCTTTTGGTGATTCTTGGCAGCGCTGCCGTGTTGGTGGCGCGCCAGATCCTCAGAGTTCGCCGCGATGAAGCGGCTCTGATGCGTCTGGAGGGTGCCACCAAATCAGGCGAGCAGTCCGCCGCCGATCTCTATGAGCTTGCTTCCGTGCAGCTGCGCAAGCGGCTCTATGGCCAGGCCATTGACACGTTGAAGCTGGCCGCCAAGAGCTCTGCCACTGAACCGCCCGAAGCCCAGGCACTGATCGAGAACGCTCTCGGTTTTGCTCTGGCAGCCCAAAGCAATTACGTGGCGGCCGTGAAGCACTACCGCGCCGCCCTGCGGGCCAAAGCCGACTACCCCGTGGCGCTGAACAACCTGGCCTACGCCCTCGAGAAGCAGCAAAAGCCCGAGGAAGCCAAGGAGAATTACCTGAAGGTGTTGGAGCTGGATAGTTCCAACGGCACAGCCCGTAAGCGGCTGAAGCGACTCGAGCGCACGGCAGCCTGAGCGCTCGAGTGAGCTGAATCAGCCGTGGCTCACCAGAGGCCGCGCACCGCAGGAGCAGCGCCACGGGTTGCGCCTACAGGGTTGAGCACCAGCTCACCACCGGGATTGGCGAGCCGCGGGGCGACCCAACCCGCCAGGTTGAAGCCCTGCAGCCCGAGGAACTCGCCGCCAGCCTCCAGGCCAGCCGCCTCCACAGAGCCGAGCAACAACAAATCCAACTGATCGGATTTGGCGTTGTAGTTGCCCTGCACCGGCAGGGTGGTGGAGCCAACGGTGATCTCACCGCGCACATCCACCATCTGGCCAAGGGCCGTGGCCGAGGCCAGCGTCAGCTGCACGCTCACTGGCGTGGAGCCGGCAAACGGCTGATAGGTGCCACTCCACTGCTTGGGAATCTGGGACACCAGGTCGGCGGCCCGCAGCACCGGATCAAAGGTCTGCACCGGAGCCTGCTGGCCGAAATTGTCGGAGAGCGGCGTGGAAACGGCGCTTTGCACCGGCAGAGGCGTCGCGGCCAGCAACAGCGGGATCACGGTGATCAAGAGATGTCGACCAAGGGTAGAGGTGATGGGGGTGATCGGTCAGGCAAGACCGCGCGGTACGTTCGCTGCATGGGCCACTCCGCTGCCGTGACCACCACCAACACCACGACCCACGACCCGCTGGTGATCGGCGGCCGCAGCTTCCAGAGCCGCTTGATGACCGGCACCGGCAAATATCCAAACCTGCAGGCCATGCAGGCCAGCCTGTTGAGCAGCAACTGCGAGATCGTCACCGTGGCGGTGCGGCGCGTGCAGAGCCAGGCCGCCGGCCATGAAGGCCTGATGGAAGCGATCGACTGGCAGCGCATCTGGATGCTGCCCAACACCGCGGGCTGCGCCACCGCCGAGGAAGCGATCCGGGTGGCCCGGCTGGGGCGCGAGCTGGCCAAGCTTGCCGGCCAGGAGGACAACACCTTCGTGAAGCTGGAGGTGATCCCGGACAGCCGCCATCTACTGCCCGATCCGATCGGCACCCTGGAAGCCGCCGAGCAATTGGTGAAGGAGGGCTTCACCGTGCTGCCCTACATCAACGCCGATCCGCTGCTGGCGAAACGCCTGGAGGAGGCGGGCTGCGCCACGGTGATGCCCCTGGGTTCACCGATCGGTTCAGGCCAGGGCATCCGCAATGCCGCCAACATCGCCCTGATCATCGAAAACGCCACGGTGCCGGTGGTGGTGGATGCCGGATTAGGCGTGCCCAGCGAAGCCGCCCAGGCGATGGAGATGGGCGCCGATGCCCTGCTGATCAACAGCGCCATCGCCCTGTCAGGTGATCCTGCAGCCATGGCCCGGGCGATGGCGCTGGCCTGCGACGCAGGACGCACCGCTTTCCATGCCGGCCGACTTCCGATGCGCCAGCAGGCCCAAGCCAGTTCACCGATGGCCGGCCGGGTGGGCACATGAAGCTTCCACACAGGCTGTGATCAGCCTCGAAAAACCTCCTTACTGTCGCCTCAACAACCCCCTGATGCGATGCAGGTCACCGAAGAGGACGGCGGCAGGCTGAACGCCTTTGCCAAAGAGCCCCGCATGCAGGTGATGGAGCTGGGCGAACGCAGTGATTCCAACAGCAAGTTGCTGCTGATCGGCGGCGCCGTGCTGGTGCTGCTGATGGTGGGCGTGGCCGTGGGGATCAGCTGAATCCCTGTAGTAGCTTGCCTTGACGGAGCGGATGCCCGATCAGTCGCTCGTCTAACAGGAGTCCAGCGGTGAAGGTGTTCGTTCTCGGCGGTGACGGCTTCTGTGGCTGGCCCTGCGCCGTGAACCTGGCCGACCAGGGACACGATGTGTTGATCGTGGACAACCTGAGCCGCCGCAAGATCGACGTTGATCTGGCGGTGGAGTCGCTGACTCCGATCGCCACCATGCCCGACCGGCTGCGCGCTTGGGAGCAGACCGGCGGCAAGCCCATGCGCTTCGTGCACATGGACATCGCCCACGAATATCAGCGCCTGCTGGATCTGCTACTCGAGGAACGGCCCGACTCGGTGGTGCACTTCGCCGAGCAGCGCGCTGCTCCCTATTCGATGAAGAGCAGCGCCACCAAGCGCTACACCGTTGATAACAACGTCAACGGCACCCACAACCTCCTGGCCGCCATCGTCGAGAGCGGCCTCGACATCCATGTGGTGCACCTGGGCACCATGGGCGTCTACGGCTACGGCTCCCACCGCGGCGCCACCATCCCCGAGGGCTACCTCAAGGTGGAAGTGCCTCAGCCCGATGGCAGCCGCTTCGAGGAGGAGATCCTGCACCCGGCCAGCCCGGGCAGCGTCTATCACATGACCAAGACGCTGGATCAGCTGCTCTTCCTCTACTACAACAAAAACGACAAGGTGCGGATCACGGATCTGCACCAGGGGATCGTTTGGGGCACCAACACCGACGCCACCGACCGCGACCCGCGCCTCACCAACCGCTTCGATTACGACGGCGACTACGGCACGGTGCTCAACCGCTTCCTGATGCAGGCCGCCATCGGCTATCCGCTCACGGTGCACGGCACTGGCGGCCAGACCCGCGCCTTCATTCACATCCGCGATTCAGTGAAGTGCGTGCAGCTGGCCTTGGAGAACCCTCCCACCGGCGGTGAACGGGTGAAGATCTTCAACCAGATGACCGAAAGCCATCAGGTGGGCGAACTGGCCAAGAAGGTGGCCGCCCTCACCGGCGCTCAGATCAACCATCTGCCGAA
>VGPW01000106.1 GCA_016882545.1 Cyanobacteria bacterium M_surface_10_m2_179
CGCGGCGCAGCTCCACCACCACGCGCATGCCTTCGCGATCGGATTCGTCGCGAATGTCGGCAATGCCGTTGATCTTGCCTTCGTTCACCTGCTCAGCGAGCTTTTCAATCCAGCCGGCTTTGCTCAGCTGATAAGGCAGCTCAGTGATCACCACGGCGCCGCGCTTGTGGCGACCTTTGCCTGGCTGCACTTCCTCGATGTGGGCCACACCCCGCATCGGGATGCTGCCGCGGCCGGTGAGATACGTATCGCGCACACCGCTGCCGGTGAGCACCTCGCCGCCGGTGGGGAAGTCGGGGCCGGGCACCAGCTCGAGCAGCTTTTCGTCACTCAGCTCGGGTTTGTGCACCAAGGCGATCAGGGCGTCCACCACCTCTCCAAGGTTGTGGGGCGGGATGTTGGTGGCCATGCCCACGGCGATGCCCGTGCAGCCGTTGAGAATCAGGAACGGCAGCTGGGCTGGGAGCACCGTGGGCTCCTGCTGGGAGCCATCGAAGTTGGGGGCAAAATCAACGGTGTCGTCGCCGATTTCATCGAGCATCGCCTCGTTGGCGATGGGCGCCAGCCGCGTTTCGGTGTAACGCATGGCGGCCGGTGGGTCGTCGTCCACCGAGCCGAAGTTGCCGTGGCCATCCAGCAGCGGGTTCCGGCTGGCGAAGGTTTGCACCAGCCGCACCAGGGCGTCGTACACCGCCTGATCGCCGTGGGGGTGGTATTTGCCGAGCACATCACCCACCACGCGGGCGCACTTGCGATACGGCCGATCTGGGGTGAGCCCCAGCTCGTGCATCGCATAGAGGATGCGGCGCTGCACCGGCTTGAGACCGTCGCGGGCATCGGGCAAGGCCCGGCCCACGATCACGCTCATCGCGTATTCCAGATACGAGCGCTGCATCTCCAGGTGCAGCTCAATCGGCTGGATGCGCCGATCGTCGGATGGGTCCGGCAGCGGCTGATCGGGGCGCGCCTTGGGCATCCGTGGCTCAGGCCGGAGGGCTGAAAGTGGCGCTCAGCCTACAGATTGCGGGCCTACTCGTCGCCCAGGTCGTCCTTGCCACCGGCGTTCGCCTGGGCCCGGTCGACATCGGCTTTCAGAGCCGGTTCCGCCAGCAGCTTGGCGGCGGCGCTGCGCAGTCGGCCCCCCCAGAGCTGCTCCTTTTGCCAGGTTTCCAGCACGTAGTTCGGTTCCTCCGACAGGGCTCGGGCTGCCAGCTGCAGGCTGTCGGTGTTGCCGGGTTTGCTGAGATTCAGCGCGGACGCCAGAGCCAGGGTGGGTTCGGCGGCCGCCTTGATCTGCAACACCCGCCGCCAGCGGCTGATCGCTTCACTGTCTTTTTTCTGTTCGAACAGCACCAGGGCCTGGTTGTTGATCGCTTCCCAGAAATCGCGGCGCAGCTCGCAAGCCCGCTCAAAGGCCCCGAGCGCATCGCCCGACTTGCCCATCAGGATGTAGGCATTGCCCAGATCGAAGTAGGCGCCAGGGTTTTTGCTGTCGAGCTTCAGGCCCTGACGGATCAGCTCAACGGCTTCCGAGGGGCGGCTGGCCTTCAGGGCCAGGGAGCCCTGGGCGAACAGGATTCCGGCGTTTTTGGGGTCCAGCTCCCGTGCCCGGGCCAGCGAAACGGCGGCTTGCTGGTCCTGGTTGCTGCGTAGCTGCGCTTCCGCCAGCAGCACCCAGCCGCGTGGATCGTTGGGAATCAGCCGCACGGTGAGCGCCGCCAATTGGGCAGCCTCCTCGGCCTGGCCAAGGCGCAGCAGCCGAGCCGCCGCCTGGGCGATGCCGAGGCCTGCGCCTTCCAGGTTCTGCTCGCTGGGCACGGCCACGTAGGGCACCAGTGCCCGGGCCGGTGTCGCCGCGAGGGCCGAGAGCATCAGGGGGGCCGCCGCCAGAACCTTCAACCAGCGCGCAGCCATCGATGCAGGGCGTTCACTACCTCAGGTTAGGCAGCGGTGCCGATGCTGGCTGCGGGCTGTTGGTTGTGGTGGTTTGCGGCGGCTCCACAGAGTTCTGTACGGTCTGTACGAAACCCTGGACGGTTTTTTGGGGACGGTTGTTTGAAGGACGCTCTCGGGGCCATGCCGTTCTTGTCCGGGCAGCTCACGTCAGATGCGCCGCGCGGATGTTCCGCTGCCACATCGCCGGTTTGATGCGGCGTAGGGCGGAGGCCCGCAGCTTCTCGTCCCAGTCCGCATCGCTCCAGCCCAGGGCCTCCTCGGCGCGCAGGTTGAGCCACCAGGGCCGGGGTTGCAGATCCGGGTCGGAGCTGCTCGGCAGTGGCTTGTGATTCCAGGGACACACGTCCTGGCAGATGTCGCAGCCGGCCACCCAGCCCTCCAGGCTCGAGGCGATCGCAGCCGGCAGCTGCTCGGCGCGGTTTTCGATCGTGTGAAAGGCGATGCAGCGGCGGGCATCCACCACGAACGGCTCCGTGATCGCGTTGGTGGGGCAGGCCTCGATGCAGGCGCGGCAGGCGCCGCAGGCCGGCACGGCGGGCTGGTCGGGCGGCAACTCGGCGGTGGTGAGCAGGTGGCCGATCAGCAGCCAGGAGCCGTGCTCGCGGCTGATCAGGTTGCTGTGTTTGCCGATCCAGCCCAGGCCCGCTTCCTCCGCCCAGGCCTTGTCGAGCAGCGGTGTGCTGTCCACGCAGGCGCGCCAGCCCACGCCGGGTGCCTGGCTTTCCAGCCAGCGGCCGAGCGCCCGCAGCCGGCCATCGATCACCCGGTGGTAATCGCGGCCCCAGCCGTAGCGGGCCACCTTCAGGCTCCCGGGCGCCCGCTGGGCCTCCAACCAATAGGGCAGCCCCACCGCCACCACGCTGCGCACCCCCGGCAGCAGCGCCTCCACCGCTCGCCGGCGCGGATCGGCCATCCAGGCCATGTCGGCCTGGTGGCCGGCCTCGAGCCAGCGCTCCAGGGCAGCGGTGCGCAGCCGCAGACGCTCGCTACCGGCCGCAGCGGCGATGCCTACCGCCGCAAAGCCCAGCTGCCTGGCGTGTTGCTTGAGGGTGTCAGCGAGTTCCACCGCCCCTACGATTGCGCGATTGCGTCAGCACCACTGTGAGTTCAGCAACGACCGGCCGTTTCGGCACCCTGTTCCGTTGGCTGGGCCTCACCTTGGTGGTGTTGCTGGCCCTGCAACTGCTGGCGGTGTTGGCCGTGAACGGCTGGGCTGAGGAGAGCTTCCGTCAGCTGCTCTCCACCACGCTGGTCACCCAGTCGCCCATGGCCTTCGTGGGCATGTTGCTGATGCTGATCGGCCAGCGCCTCGATGAGCCGGTGCCCGGCCGCACGCCCCTGCGTTGGTTTGTGTGTGTGGTGAGCGGCCTGCTGGCGCTCGCCCTGCTGATCACCATTCCCGTAACGATCAGCGGTGATCGGGCCGTAAGTGATCAGGCGAACCAGGCATTGCTGGCCCAGCGCGGACAGCTGGAGATGGCCAAGGCCCAGCTCCAGAATCCTCAGGTGATCGAGCAGGTGGTGGCTCAGGGCGAGCAGGCCGGTCAGATCCCTGCCACCGCCACCGAAGACCAGAAGAAGCAGGCCGCCCAGGCCTTCATGAACCGTCAGCTCGGACAGGCTGAGGCCCAGCTCAAGCAGGCCGAAAACCGCCGCGATCTGGCCGCTAACCAGCGCCGCATCGGCGGCACCGGCACGGCTGTGGTGCTGTTGGTGGCCTTCACCCTGCTGGCCCTTGTGGCCGTTCTGTGAAGGCGCCTGGCTAAGTTGCAGATTGGACTTTTTTCACCGGACGCCCCGGCCTGTCATTGGTGCAATCCAGTCCCAGACCTGAGCAGCCCCTGGGCGATCGCCTCCAGCAGGACCTCAAG
>VGPW01000107.1 GCA_016882545.1 Cyanobacteria bacterium M_surface_10_m2_179
TGTCCCCGCCATCGGCTGAGGCCTAACAGCCCGGCTGAGGTTGACCCTCACTACGGTTCAATCTCGGTTGAATCGCAAGGCCCCCGCTATCGCGGGGGTTTTTTGTTGTGTGGGTGGATCGCCCAGCAATCATCCGGGGAGTGCTGGATAGTCGGTGTAGCCCGCTGGCCCTGCGCTGTAGAAGGTGGCGGGATCGGCTACCAGCAACGGAGCGCCCGTGCGAATGCGTTCAGGCAGATCGGGATTGGCGATGAACGCCCGCCCGAAGGCCACCGCATCCACAGCGCCGGAGGCGATGGCGGCGTTGGCCTCCTCGGCTTCGTAACCCATGTTGGCCACAAGCACGCCTTTAAACCGTTCTCTGGTGGGGGTGAGCACGTCACCCAGTTGCTGGCCGAGCAGATCGGCGCGCATCAGATGCAGATAGGCGAGGGGAACCTGATTGAGCTGTTCCGCCAACCAGCTGATCAGCCCGATCGGATCGGAATCGTGCATCGCGTTGTAGCTGTTGAGCGGCGAGAGGCGCAGCCCCATCAGCGCTGTTTCCTGTGCCACCGCTTCCAACACCTCCATCAACAGACGGGCACGGTTGGCGTGTGAGCCGCCATAGGGGCCCTGGCGTTGATTGCTGCCATCGCGCAGAAACGAATCCAGCAGGTAGCCGTTGGCGCCATGGATCTCAACGCCATCAAACCCTGCGGCCATGGCATGGCGCGCCGCGAGGCGAAAGCCCTCCACGATCGCCGGCAGCTCCTGATCGGAGAGTTCTCGCGGTGTGACATACGGCTTCTTGCCTTCCGGCGTGTGCACTTCATCGCCGGTGATCGCCAGGGGACTGGGCCCCACCGGCTGCTGTCCGCCATTGAGCAGGGGGTGGCAGGCGCGGCCGCCATGCCAGAGCTGCAGCACGATGCGGCCACCGGCGCGATGCACGGCGTCGGTGCTGAGGCGCCAGCCCTGGATCTGGGCTTGGCTGTAGATGCCAGGCTCGTGCCAGAAGGCGGAGTTGCCTTCGATCACCATCGTGGCCTCGGCCACGATCAGTCCGGCACTAGCGCGCTGGCTGTAGTAGTGCGCCATCAGCTCGCCGGGCGCGTGCTCGGCTTCGGCGCGGCAGCGGGTCAGCGGTGCCATCCAGATGCGTCTTGGCGAGCTCGAGCTCGCCAAGACGCAGCGGAGAGAAAAGGGTGCTCATGCCTCGATGATGCCGAGGCTGAATACTGATGTCCGCAAGGGGTTGCTGCTTAGCCTTAGGTCATCGGTTCGTCTTCTCTGCGGCCACCCAACAGTTGTTCAACAAACAGCTTGAGCAAGAGCGACACAATGCCAACACCCCCAAGGATCAACGCCGCGCCGTAGGCCAATTCGGTGTCGTACTGCTTGTAAGCGTCTTCCACAAACAGGGGCAAGGTTTGGGTCTGGCCGGCGATGTTGCCGCTCACAACCGCCACGGCACCGAACTCACCCAGTGCGCGCGCGGTGGTGAGAATCAAGCCGTACACCACGGCCCAGCGCACGGAGGGGAGTGTGACCTTCCAAAACACCTGCCAGTTGCTGGCACCGAGGGTGCGCGCTGCCTCTTCTTGGTCCCAGCCCTCTTCCTCGAGCAGAGGAATTACCTCGCGAGCCATGAACGGGAAGGTGACGATGATCGTGGCCAGCACCATTCCCGGCCAGGAAAAGATGATCTTCCAACCGAAACCGTCCACCACGCCACCAAGCAGGCCATTGGTGGGGCTGTAGAGCAACACCAGCATGAGGCCCACCACAACGGGGGAAATGGAGAAGGGCAGATCGATCACGCTCAAGAGCAGGGCTTTCCCAGGGAATTGGCGCCTGGCGATGGCGGTGGCGGCAGCTAAGCCAAAAACGGTGTTGGCGGGCACGGCGATCGCCGTCATCAGCAGAGTCATCCGCACGGATGAGAGCAGGTCCTCCGAGTGGAGGTTCGCCAGAAAAGGTTCGAGGCCTTTGGCGAAGGCGCCAGCCACCACGACCAAGGCTGGAAGCAGGATGATCAGCACCACATACAGGCTGGCCACCAAGGGCACCAGCCAGGAGGCGGATGGCTTGGGAAGGGAATGCTTAAACGAGCGAATCAGGGTGCGCATGTTGAAGGAGGGTGTTGCTCAAACAGCGGTTGCCGGGTTGGCTTCCCAATGCCGGCCCCAGACCTGAAGGCCATTGATCACCAGAAGGCTCACCAGGGAGAAGAGCAACATCACCATGCCAATCACCGTGGCTGAGGCGAAGTCGTATTCCTCCAATTTCTGAATGATCAGGGTGGGAGTGATCAGATCCTTGAACGGCACGTTGGAAGAAATCATCACGACTGAGCCGTATTCACCCACCGCGCGGCTGTAGCCCTGAGCCACGCCGGCCAGAATCGCTGGCATCAGCTGCGGCAGCACCACTTTCGTGAGGGTTTGCCGGGGACTGGCGCCCAGGCACCAGGCCGCTTCCTCCTGATCACGCTCCAAGGCTTCCAGAACCGGTTCCACACTGCGCACCACAAACGCCAACGCGATGCCCGTGTTGCCGCTGGTGGGCTCAATCAGTTCTTTCCCCGGCCCCAACAGGCCATCGCGCTCTGCCTGAGCCACCATCGCCGCGCCGATGCGGCATTTCACTGAAAAAGCGGGATTGCGCGCTTCGATCTTGGCCAGGATGCGTGCATGGCAACCTGCGCTGACCCGCTGCAGCTGCACCAGTGGTGTTCCGCCTGTGGTGAGGCTGTTCTTGGCAAAAATCGCAGGCATGGTGGAAGTTGTTCAAGGCAAAGGCCTCCCTGTGTGAGCACAAGGAGGCCAGCGGTTATGGATGGGAGCAAGACGGGGTTCGCTTGCGCCGTAGGCGAGGTCCACTCGCTGGTAGTGGTTTCGGCTGCTGCGGGAGAGCCGATGCCATCGCTGGTTCGTGAGCCGCGAGTCGCTCGATCACGTCGTGGCGATCGCTCCAGGCGAGCTCACCATCACTGCCCCAGTGCAGGCACTAGGGAGGAGGGGGCGTTGTCATCGCTCCCGCGGAATCAACAGGTCGCTCTCGCCAATCGTCAGCAGAACGCCGTCGTGCCGGAAACGACTCAGCAACTTGGTCACTGTGACCCGCGTGAGACCGCACAAATCAGCGAGTCCGCGATGGGTGAGGTTCAGCTCGGCCAGGGAAAGCCGGCAACCGTGTCGATTGATCTGCCCAAACGAACGGGCGATCCAGGTGAGCAGTGCGAGCAGGCGCCGCTCACCGGAACGCATGCGCTGAATGGCGTGCAACTTGGCCAACATCTGGCGTTCCCGGCGGATGTGTTGGAGCTGGGTGTTGTCATCCAGCTCCAGATGTTCCACCACAACCGTGGTTAGGCACTGCAATTCCAGTGGATGCAGAACCGGATCTTCCGAACTGATCACATCACCGGGACCCCACAACCCCAGGGTGATTGACTCGCCATCGTCATCCATGGTGGCTGAGCGCACATACCCCTCGTGCAATCGCCAGCTCATGTGCTCAGGCAGCACATCCTGAGGATGAAGCGTGAGTCGCAAGGGCCGTTTCAGGTGTGAGGTGGTCATGGCGTTGGCGGGCGATGGGGCGGGTCATCGAGGCTGGAGAGCAATCGGAGGCGGGGCATTCGCGCACAACAGGCCATGGGCGGCAGGCATCTGGCGGCAGTATGCACTAATCCCGATAGGCAAACCGGTATTCCAAGGCACACGGAAGGCCGTTTCCGCGGTGATCAGATG
>VGPW01000108.1 GCA_016882545.1 Cyanobacteria bacterium M_surface_10_m2_179
CCTGGAGCGCCAGCCTCCGATGAGGCCGCCCCACAGCTCGGCGCCTTCGACGACGACTTCACGTGGTCTGCTGAGGTGCTCGCCGCCCAGGGCCGCAAGCTCGACGACATCTCCCTCGAGGAGATCGATTGGCTCGGCCGGCTGCGGCGCGGCATGGAGAAGACTCGCCGCGGGTTTGTCACCCAGCTGCTCGACAACCTCGGCGACGATCCCCTCACCCCCGAGGTGCTCGATGACCTCGAGAGCCTCCTGCTGAGGGCCGATGTGGGTGTGCAGGCCACCGATCAGGTGCTCGATGCCCTGCGCAAGCGTCTTAACGAGGAAGTGGTGGAGCCCGCTGAGGGGATCCGCTTCCTCAAGGAGCAGCTCAAGGCTCTGCTCGATGCGCCGATCCAGGCCAGCGGCGCTCCGTTGCTGGCGCCGGAGCGGGGGCGCCTCAATGTGTGGCTGATGGTGGGTGTGAACGGCGTGGGTAAAACCACCACCCTCGGCAAGCTGGCCAACCTCGCTGTGCGCAGCGGCTACAGCTGTCTGATCGCCGCCGCCGACACTTTCCGCGCCGCGGCCGTGCAGCAGGTGGCCGTTTGGGGTGAGCGCAGCGGTGTCACCGTGGTGTCCAACCCCTCGGCTAACGCCGATCCGGCGGCGGTGGTGTTTGACGCCATCGGTGCCGCCCAGGCCAAGGGCACCGATCTGGTGCTAGTGGACACGGCCGGTCGCCTACAGACCAAGCACAACCTGATGGAGGAGCTCAGCAAGGTCCGCCGCATCGTCGACAAGCTGGCGCCCGATGCTCAGGTGGAGTCGCTGCTCGTGCTTGATGCCAGCCAGGGGCAGAACGGCCTCAAGCAGGCCATGGCCTTTGCCCAGGCGGCCGGACTCACCGGTGTGGTGGTCACCAAGCTCGATGGCAGCTCCCGCGGCGGCGTGGCCCTGGCGGTGTCGTCGGAGGCGGGCCTGCCGATTCGTTTCATCGGCGCTGGCGAGGGAATCCGTGATCTGCGCCCTTTTAACAGCTTCGAGTTCGTGGAAGCGCTGCTGGCCAAATAAACGCGGCTATCTTGCGGGCACTTCGCGGCCGCTCGGTGAGCAGCAAGCCGCCCCCATGGCGGTCTGACTCACCGCTTCAGAGCCACGCCGACCGCGCCACAACACCGCGGCCACCATCGGCATTGGCGTCCGTGCGGCAGCTGCTCGACAGCCTCAGCCGTGAGCAACGCCGCAACCAGGAACTCCTGGCTTCGCTGGGGTTTGCCCTGCGCAGCTTCACCAACCTCGGTCGTTTTCTCGAGCTTGTGCCGCTCGTGGCGACGCGCCTGGTGGAGGCGGAGGGGGCGCTGTTGGTGGTGTTTCACGCCGATGGCCGCCTCTGGCGCGAGCAGCTGCATGGCACGGCGCCGGAGCTGATTCGGCAGCTGGCCAGCCTCTCCGACGATGAGCTGCTCCAGGCCTCCGGCGATGAGGCGGTGGCGGCCCTGCTCGATCGGCTGGTGCGCCGGCAGCTGGCTGATCGTCCCTTATTCGCCACCTCGGTGGTGGCCCGCGGTCGCTGCCGCGGGCGCCTCTACGTGGTGGGCGCGCGCAGCGGCCTTAACTGGAGCGATAGCCATCGCCGCCATGTGCAGTTGGTGGCTGATCTCACTGGCGTCGCGATTGAGAGCGAACAGCTGCTGCAGGAGGCGCGCCGCCATGAACGCGTGGATCGGCAACTCTCCACCGGCGCTGAGATCCAGGCCCAGCTCTTGCCCGATCACTGCCCGGTGATCGAGGGGGTGGAGCTGGCGGCCCGCTGCCGGCCCGCCTTCCAAGTGGGCGGCGACTACTACGACTTCATCCCCACCCGCCCCCAACTCCTGGGCCGCCGCCGCGAGCAGGGGCGCTGGGCGCTGGTGGTGGGCGATGTGATGGGCAAGGGCGTGCCCGCTGGCCTGTTGATGACCCTGCTGCGGGGCATGTTGCGGGCCGAGGTGCTCAGCGGCTTGCCGCCCGATCGGATCCTGCACGACCTCAACCAGCTGGCCCAGGAAGACCTGGCCCAGTCGCACCGCTTCGTGACCCTCTTCTATTCCGATTACGACCCGCGCACCCGGCTGCTGCGCTTCGCCAATGCGGCCCACAATCCCCCCCTGATCTGGCGGCGCCTGCGCAATGCCGTGGATCGGCTCGATGCGCCGGGCCTGCTGATCGGGCTGCAGCCCGAGGCCAGCTACGGCTGTGAGCAGATCGTGCTCGATCCGGGCGACGTGCTGCTCTGTTACACCGATGGCGTCACCGAAGCGAGCGGCCTCAACGGCGAGCGCTTCGATGAAGAGCGCTTGATCGCCGCCTTGCAGGCGGCCTGCCGCTCCGGCGTGGGCGCCCAGGGCATTCTCGATCAGCTGTTCGCCCGCCTCGATCGCTTCGTGGGGCCCGAGCGCCAGCTCGATGACGATGCCTCGATGGTGGTGCTCAAGGTGCGCGAGGAGGTCATGCTCCCCTCCCTGCCCCAGTGAGTTGCTGCGTGGCCTGCCTGCCAAGCTGAGCCTCAACTGATCGAGCCGGGCCCCGATGGCCGTTGAGTCGTCTTCCTCCACCTGGAGCCAGCGTTTCGAGGAGGGCCTGCACCCGGCGATTGAGCGCTTCAACGCCTCGATCGGCTTCGACATCACCCTGCTCCAGCAGGACCTCGACGGCTCGATCGCCCACGCCCGCATGCTCGCCAGCACCGGCGTGATCACCAGCGAGGAGGCCGAGCAGCTGGTGGTGGGTCTGGAGCAGGTGCGCAGCGAAGCAGCGGCCGGCCAGTTCAATCCCGGCCTTGAAGACGAAGACGTGCACTTCGCGGTGGAGCGCCGCCTGATCGCGATCCTCGGCCCCCTGGGCAAAAAGCTGCACACCGGCCGCTCCCGCAACGACCAGGTGGGCACCGACCTGCGCCTGTGGCTGCGGGGCCAGATCGATGCCATCGATGCCGCGTTGGTGCGCTTCGAGCGGGCGCTGCTCGATCAGGCCGAAGCCCACGCCGAGGTGATGATCCCGGGCTACACGCACTTGCAGCGGGCCCAGCCGATCTGCCTGGCCCATCACCTGCTGGCCTACGTGGAGATGGCCGAGCGCGACCGGGCCCGCCTCCGGGATCTACGCAAACGCGTGAACATCTGCCCGCTCGGGGCCGCGGCTCTGGCGGGCACGCCTGTGCCGATCGATCGCCGCCACACCGCCGCCGCCCTCGGCTTCGACGACGTGTATGCCAACAGCCTCGATGCGGTGAGCGATCGCGACTTTGCGGTGGAGTTCAGCGCCGCCGCCAGCCTGGTGATGGTGCACCTGAGCCGGCTGAGTGAGGAGGTGATCCTCTGGGCCAGTGAGGAGTTCGGCTTTGTGAAGCTCACCGACCGCTGCGCCACCGGCAGCAGCCTGATGCCGCAGAAAAAGAACCCCGATGTGCCTGAGCTGGTGCGCGG
>VGPW01000109.1 GCA_016882545.1 Cyanobacteria bacterium M_surface_10_m2_179
ATAAAAAAGCCGCCCTTGTTGGGCGGCTTTCGATGGAGTGGATGAGCTTAGAGACTCAAGCCCAGCCCTTCTGGCTCATCGACTCCACATAGGCAGCCACATCGGCGATGTCGCCGGCGCTCAGCTTGCCGCCGAAGGCGGGCATGGCGTTTTTGCCGTTGGTCACCTGATATTGGATGGCCTCTTCGTGGCCGGCGCTGTAGTTCGCCAGGTAGGCCTCGAGGGCGTCCTTCTTCAGGGTGCGCTCGGCGTTCACCACGTTGCCGCCACCCATGTGGCAAGCGGCGCAGTTGGCCGAGAAGATTTGAGCGCCGTGGTCGGCGTCAGCAGCGAAGCTGGGGGCAGCACCCAGCACCAGCGCCAGGCAGAGAGCAATGACAGAGAGAAGACGGCGCATCGGAGCTCGTGCAACCTCGCCAAATTAGTTGGCGGCCCCTGCCTCTGTGCGGGATGGTGCAGCGGTTCGCAACATTTGAAACGTGCTGCGGTGTCAGGGGGCTCAGCCGCGATGGGGCAGGCCTGCGTCCTCAAACACCGCTTCCAGGGTGGGTGCATGGCTTACCAGCCCAAAGCGTTCCGGTGGGCTGATCGGCTCGTGCACAAAGTGCCGTTGACGGATCGAAAAGCGATCCCAGGCATTCACCTCAATACGCAGCAGTTTGATCAGGCCTTCAATCAGCCATCCCTGCAGATCAACCCCCACCGGTGGCAGCCAGCTGCGGCGCCAGCGGCAAAGGCGCTTCACGGTGTCGTTCACCGTGACGGCGGGTTGCCCCAGCACCAGGCGCCGCACCGCACCCTGGCCGGGTTCCGGATTGGGTTGATGGGCCTTGGTGGCCAGATGCACGCACACCCGGGCGATGTCGGCGGCGTGGATGTAGTGGAACGAGGCATCCGCCCGCAGCCACTTGGCCAGCCACAGCCAGCGGGCACCTTCCTTCAGTCCGGCGGTGAGGTAGCTGGTGGGGAAGGGGCCACCCGCATCAACCCGTCCCCCGAACACCAGCGTGGGGAACACGGCCACGATCTTGGCGGCCAGCGGATGGTGCTCCAGTTGCTCGAGGCACTGGGCCTTGGTTTGGATGTATTCGGTGCCGTAGGCCATGGCCTCCGGCAGCAACTGCAGATCCCGGTTGAGGATGCTGGCGGTGGAGAAATACACCACCTGCTCCAGCACCGCCGGATCAGCAGCGGCGAGCATCTGCTTCACCGCCACCACATTCACCTGCTGGGCCCGTTCGGGATCGCCCCAGGCGGTGGCGGTGTGAATGATCCGGGTGGCCGAGGCGATCTGGGCGCGGTGGGGTTCCGGTTGGCGCAGGTCGCCCACCAGCAGCGTGATGCGCGGGTGATCGGCTGGAACGGCCGTGAGCTTGGCCGGATCGCGCAGCCAGAGCAGCAGGTGCGCGTTGGTTTCCCGCAGTAACTGCTCGGCGATGTGTTGGCCGACGCAGCCCGAGGCGCCGGTGATCAGGATCCGGGCTGGCGCCTCTGGCCCGCTCAAGCGGCGGCTCCGAGACGCTCCATCACGCTCTTGCCAGCCTCGAAGAAGAACGCACCGTTCTCTTCAGGGGTGCCGGGCAGGATGCCGTGGCCCAGGTTGAGGATGTGCTTGCGGCCGCGGGCCTTACGCACCGTGTCGTCGATGCGCTCCTGGATCGCCTTGTGGCTGCCGAACAGCAGGCCGGGATCCACGTTGCCCTGTACGCCCACGTGCTCCGGCAGGCGGGCCAGACCCTCAGCCATGTCCACCGTCCAGTCGAGCGACACGATGTCGACGCCGGTGCGGGCCATCCGCTCGATCACGCCGGCGCTGCCGGAGATGTAGAGGATGAAGGGCGTATCGGGGTGGGTCTGCTTCACCAGATCCACCACCTTCTTCTGATATGGCGCCGCGAAGGTGTCGTAGTCGGCGGGGCTGAGCTGACCGGCCCACGAATCGAACATCTGCACCACCTGGGCACCGGAATCGATCTGGTAGCGCAGGTAAGCGGCGATCGATTCGGCGAAGTGATCGAGCAGCTTGTGCAGCAGCTCGGGCTCCCGGAAGGCCATGGCCTTGATCACCGCGTAGTTCTTGCTGCTCTTGCCTTCCACCACGTAGGCGGCGAGGGTCCAGGGAGCACCGACGAAACCGAGCACGGCGGCCTGGTTGCCCACGGCGCCGCGTAGGCGGGTGAGCACCTCACCCACAAACGGCATGCTCTCGGCCGGGTTGAGCGGCGTGAGCGCTTCCACCTGGGCCAGGGAGCGGATCGGGTCGTGGATCAGCGGACCCTTGCTCTCCACGATGTCGAAGTTGATCCCCATGCCCGGCAGGGGCGTGAGGATGTCGGAGAAGAGGATCACGCCATCGGGCTTGAAGGCCTCGAAGGGCTGCATCGAGATCTCAAAGGACAGATCGGGGTTCTCGGAGCGTTCGCGGAAGCCGGGGTGGCGATCGCGCAGGTCGCGATACACCTTCATGTAGCGGCCGGCCTGGCGCATCATCCACACCGGGGGCCGCTCCACCTGCTCACCTCGGGCGGCGCGCAGCAGCAGGGGGGCGGTTTCGGTCATGTGGCGGTTGGGACGCGAAGCGCGAACCTACCCGAATGCCCCCCCGATCGAGGCCTCCCAGCCGCTGGGTTCTGCCGCTTCGTCACAACCCTCGCTGCTGCGCTTCTCATCGCGGCTGAACACCAGCACCGACAACGGCGGCAGGCAGAGGTCGAGTGAATGCTCGTAGCCGTGAATGCCCCACTCCTCGGTGAATTTGCCGCCCAGGTTGCCGAGGTTGCTGCCGCCGTAGCGCTCCGAATCGGTGTTGAACACCTCGCTGTAGAAGCCGCTCATCGGCACACCGATGCGGTAGTGGGAGTGGCTCTGGGGGGTGAAGTTGGCCACCACAACCACCCAGCGGCCGGTGGTGCTCTCGCGGCGCATGAAGCTGATCACCGAGTGGCGGTTGTCGTTGCAATCGATCCACTGGAAGCCGAAATCGCTGAAGTCGTCGCCCCAGAGCGCCCGCTCCGATTTGTAGAACACGTTGAGGTCGTCCACCAGGCGCTGCAGGCCCTGGTGGGGCTCGTGTTGGAGCAGCTCCCACTCCAGGTCGCCCCACACGTTCCATTCACCGCGCTGGCCGAATTCCATCCCCATGAAGATGGTTTTTTTGCCGGGGTGGGTCCACATGTAGGCCAGTAGGGCCCGCACGTTGGCGAACTTCTGCCAGTCGTCACCCGGCATTTTGTGCAGCAGGTTGCTCTTGCCGTGCACCACCTCGTCGTGGCTGAGGGCGAGCATGAAGTTCTCGGTGTAGGCGTACCAGATCGAGAAGGTGACGTTGTTCTGGTGGAACTGGCGGAACCACGGATCCAGCTCGAAGTAATCGAGCATGTCGTGCATC
>VGPW01000110.1 GCA_016882545.1 Cyanobacteria bacterium M_surface_10_m2_179
TGTCAGAAAGGCCGGAGCGAGCAAGTTGGCATCGAAGGGCCCGAGTTCAGCCTGGATCGCCTCCACCTCCAATGGGAAGTGCCCGCGCAGGGTGGAATCCCCGCGGCTCACCACCAGCCAACGCTCCAGCTCACCCGCCGCCTCGAGCTCCGCCAGCACCTGCCGTAGCCCCCGACAGATCTCCCGCACCCGCTCCCGCGCCGCCTCGGGCTCCAGGGCTCGGGTGTTGGCCAAAACAAACAGCAGCGGCGAGGGGTGGCGCAACCCCCGCCGCAGACTCTCTGGATCCCAGCGCAGCAGCAAGGGAGCGCTGTGCACCGTCTGCGACCCGGTGGGGTCGTCATCAAGAACGATGACCTTGCGCCGCTCTGCCATGGCACCATCGTGCCGTGATCTGTCCTGAGCCCAGCGAGCTGCAGGAGCTGGTGCAGCAGTTGCATCGGCAGGCCTTGCCCTGGCTACCCACCGGCAGTGGCAGCCGCTTGTACTGGGGCGCACCGGTGCAGCCTTGCAGCGGCGAGAGCGAGCCGCGCCTGATCAGCACCAGCCGACTGAATCGGCTCGTTGAACACTGCGCCGGCGATTTCACCGTGACCGTGCAGGCGGGAATGCCCCTGCAAACCCTGCAACAGGAGCTGGGGGCAGCGGGCCAATGGCTGGCGATCGACTGGCCTTGGGGCAGCGGGCCCAGCGGTGAGCAGAGCGGCACGGTGGGCGGATTGCTGGCCCGTGGCTTGGCCGGGGGACTGCGGCAGCGCTACATGGGCGTGCGCGATCAACTGATCGGCCTGAGCCTGCTGCGGGCCGATGGCACCGCCGCGAAAGCGGGCGGGAAGGTGGTGAAAAACGTGGCCGGCTACGACCTGATGCGCCTGTTCTGCGGCAGCTGGGGCAGCCTGGGACTGATCACCGAGCTCACTCTGCGCACCTATCCGCTGCCGCGGCACCGCCGCGGCCTGCTGCTGCGCGGCTCCCTGAGTGCCCTGGAGCAGCTGCGGCGCCTCTGCCTCCAGGCTCCGCTGATGCCCCAACGGCTCGATTGGTGGAGTGCGGCGCTGGGCGGCAATGGCCAACCGTGCTTGCTCCTGGCCCTGGCCAGCGTGAGCAGCGCCGCGATCGCCGATCAGCTGGAGCAGCACAGCCAGGCCGCTGCAACGCTTGGGCTGGAGGTGGAGGCCCTGGATCCCGATCGTTTGCTGGAGCTTGAGAGCCACAGCCGCCAAGGCAGCAGCGACTGGCTGCTCCAACTGGGCGTTAAACCGGCGCAGGCCGCGGATCTGCTGGCCGATCCGGCCCTGGATGGCGTGGCCTGCTGCCTGGCGGCTGGGGTGGGATTGGGCGTGGCCTGGGCGGAAGCGGGCGCGCTGCCTGCCTACCGAGTGGAGCACTTGCGGCAGCGCTGCACCAGCCAGGGGGGCCAGCTGAGCGTGCTGCATCAGCCCCCCAGCTCCTCGCCCTTGCACTGCTGGGAGGCCAGCCCCGCCAGCCGGATCATCGAAGCACTGAAACGCGAGTTTGATCCCCTGCAACAACTGGGGCGCGGCCGTCTGCCCGGGGTGCTTCAGGCCGGCGTGAACGCGTAACGGCAGCGAAGTTCGCAGCGTTCACCGGGCTGCAGCTGCAGGCCCAGCTCACCGCGCGGGGCGCTCCAGGGCTCGAGGCAAAGCATCGGACGTGGAGGATCGCTCCACAGCACCGCATGGGCAAACGGCGGCTCCATCTGCAACTCCAGCGCAGCACCACTGCCGCTGCACACCCGAGGCGCAACCGCTTCGCCCGCAGGGCACGCCACCCGCAGATCCACCCCCTGCTCCAGGCGCGCCAGCTGATCGGCTGTGGCCACCTCGGTCGCACTGAGGTGATCCCAACACCGCTGCGGCAGCCCTTCCACCCGGGCCTGCGCCAAGTTCTCCACCTGCAAGTAAGGATGCAGGCCCAGGGCAAACGGCATCGGCGCAGGCTCAGCTACAGCCTCGAGATGCTCAACCACCGCACGGATCGCCAAGGCGTGGTGCTCGAGGCGATAGTCGAGGTTCAACCGGAAGCGGAAGGGATAGGCACTCAGGGTGGCGGGGCTGTCGCCAAGGGTGAGGCGAATCCCCTCGCCATCCTCCAGAGCCTGCAACTGCCAGGGCAGATCACGGGCGAAGCCGTGCTGAGCCATCGGGAAGCTGCCCTGGGGGAGCTGAAGCTGCTTGCCGGGCAGGTTCCCGCACACGGGAAACAGCACCGGGATCCCACCCCGCACGCTCATGGCCGGATCGGCAAAGCGCTGGGCATCGAAATACAGCAGCTCCTGGCCGCCGCAGCGCCATCCGGTGAGCAACCCACCCCGCTCCGGCACCACCCGCAACTGATCCCCACTGGCCGCCGTGAATTGCCAGTGGGGGAAGGGAGCATCGAGGCGGGTGAGGGTCATCGCAGGCCGGCGAGCCACTCCAACATGGCCCGATTCACCTGATCCGGCACCTCATCGTGGGGGCAATGGCCGGCCTGAAGCACCACCTCAGTGGTGTTGGCTGGAGCGTGACGCTGAAAGGCGCCGCGGCGGCCGGCGGCGTTAATCCAGGGATCGCGGATGCCCCACAGCAACAGGAGCGGTGCCTGCAGCTCGGCGAACAGTTCATCGAGGGGCTGGCCGCGGGGAATGTCGAACACGGTGCGAAACACCCCGAAGGCACCGGGATCGCGGCTGGGCCGCAGGATCGACTCCACCAGCTCGTCATCCACGTTGGTGCTGTCGATGTACACCTGCTTGAGGGTGCGGCGCACATTCGCGGGGCGGCGCATGTTTTCAAACAGCAGCCGCTGCAGCAACGGGCTCTTGAGCAGGGCGCTGCCGATGGTGCGGCGGGCGATCGCGCCCCAGCCCTTGGGTTCGCCCTGCTCATCGGAAAACGGGCCTGCCGCATTCAGCAAGGCCACCCCGGCGCACTGATCACCGAGGGCAGCTCCGGCCGCTAGGGCCGCATAGCCCCCCAGTGAGTTCCCCACCAACACCGTGGGACGGCCGATGCGCTCCTGCACGTAGGCCACCAGCTGATCGCGCCAGAGGGCGCCGCCGTAGCGGGGGCCTTCCGGTTTGGCACTGCGGCCGAAACCGAGCAGATCTAGGGCATGCACTTCATAGTGCTCAGCCAGCGCTGGGATGTTGAAGCGCCAATGGTCGGTGGAGGCGCCGAAGCCGTGCACCAGCAGGATTGCCGGACCCGCCGCCACGCTGTCGGGCTGGCGGCTGAGGCAATGGATCGGATGGCCTTCGAAGGTCCATCCCGCTGCAACGGTCACCGGCAACTGAAGGGTTGGTGGCCGATGCTAGGGAGATCCACACCGCCTCCCGCCCTCGTGCCCGATTGGATCC
>VGPW01000111.1 GCA_016882545.1 Cyanobacteria bacterium M_surface_10_m2_179
GAACTGCTCCTTGTTCATCGGGCAGTTGATGTAGTCGGCGTCGCCCTTGTCGTAGCGGGAGGCGCGGAAGGCCACCGAGAGGTCGATGCTCTCGCCCTCCACGATCGGGCTGGCGGCATCAAAGAAGTGGCAATCGGCCCGGCCGGTGAAGGCGCGCAGCTGATCGGCCAGGGGCTCACTGGTGAGTGGACCGGTGGCCAGCACCGTGATCTGCTCGGGGCCGGGCAGCTCGGTCTGCTCGCGGCGCTCCACCCTCACCAGCGGGTGCTGCTCGAGCGCTTCGGTGAGGGCGGCGCTGTACCGGCCCCGATCCACCGCCAGGGCACCACCGGCGGGCACGGCGTGGCGGTCGGCGGTGCCGATCACTAGGGACCCCAGCCGGCGCAGCTCCTCCTGCAACAGGCCGGCGGCGCGGTCGCTGCTCAGCGCCCCGAAGCTGTTGCTGCACACCAACTCGGCGAATTCACTGCTGTGGTGGGCGGGTGATCGGCGCACGGGGCGCATCTCCACCAGGCGCACCGGTACGCCGGCTGCGGCGATCTGCCAGGCCGCTTCCGTGCCCGCCAGGCCGGCACCGATCACCAGCACCTCGTTGGGGGTGGTTGGGCTGTGTGTCTGCACCGTGGGGCCCCGATCTGCTCCGAGGTTTCACCCTACGGGGGGCCCTCGGTGGCTCGACACAACAAAGCCCCCGCCGCAGCGGAGGCTCTGAGATTCAATCGGGCTTGGAGCCGATCAGCCGTTGGCGCGCTTGAGCATCAGCTGCAGCTGGCCCACGGCAGCGCGGCCGATGTTGAACACGGCCCAGCCGGCGGCCAGAAGAACCGGGGTGACTACAAGCAGAAGCCGTGCATCCATGGCTGGGAAATGTGTCGAAGCGTATGGCGATCTTACGGGCCACGCGCCAAGCGCAGTGGCTAGGGCCTGTATTTGACTGAATTCGCAGCAATTCAGCTGGCTGCGTGGAAGCCCAGATCGCTGGAGCGGCCGGCGTGGGCCATCGCCAGCTGGCGGTAGCGGCGGGCGTGTTGCCGCTGCTCCTCGGCCTGCTCGGGGCTGAGCTCACGCTTGAGCTGCGCCGGGGCTCCCATCACCAGCGCGCGAGGCGCCACGTTTTTGGTCACCACGGCTCCTGCGGCCACCAGCGCTCCGGCCCCCACGGTGACGCCGTTGAGCACCACGGCTCCGATGCCGATCAGGCAGCCGTCTTCCAGGGTGGCGCCATGCACCACGGCCCGGTGTCCGATGGTCACGTCCGCTCCGATCCGCACGGGCTGCCCCGGGTCGCCATGGAGCACCGCACCGTCTTGCACGTTGCTGCCCTCGCCGATGTCGATGCTGCACACATCGCCGCGGGCCACGGCGGTGGGCCACACACTCGCCCCCGCCGCCAGGCGCACGTCGCCGATCAACACCGCTGAATCAGCCACCCAGGCATCCGGGTGCACGGAAGGCTGGGGCCAGGGCGGAACAGGCATGGCTGGGGGTGCGCTCCAGCCATTCTCGGCGCGGTTGGAGGCGGGACCCTCTGGGTGATACGTTCACTGGGTGCCCGCAAGGGCCACCCCCGCACTTGGATTTCCAAGAGTCGGGCGGGTCGTTAGCTCAGCGGTAGAGCACTCGGCTTTTAACCGATTGGTCCTGAGTTCGAATCTCAGACGACCCATTTTGAGTCTTGCCTTCTGCTGCCTGGCTTCTGCCAATTCCAGCAAGTGTTTTCAGGTTACTGGCAGGGCTTTGAGCCAGGCCGGACTGAGATCGCGAAAGGCTTGAGAAAGCGCTAACTGCGCCAAATGTTTGGGGGTTTCCCCCAAGCACCCCCAAACATCGCGGAACCCCTTGGGGCGCCGTGAGACCGATCGGCCAGCGGCTGGGGAACTCTCCCCATAAAGCCTTCGAGCCATGACACAGGCCAACAGCGCTCTGAGCCACGCCAACGGCGTGTTGCGCGCCCATCACCTGCCCTTCCGGCTGCGGGTAGGGCACAACAGCCGCTGGGTGAGCGTGTACGAAAACCTGCCGGTTCGGCGGGTGCGGGAACGGGCCGTGCGCGGCTGCTCCTGCCAGGACAACCTGGCGATCGAGGCCCTCTGCTTCCAGCTGGTGAGCGAGGCGCGTAAGCAGCCCGACGCCAACCTGGAGCAGCTTCTCAGCTCCCAGGCTGGTGATGCAGACGCTCCATCAGCCCACCTAGCCCCTTGCTGGCCCGAGATCTGCGAGGCGGTGGTGGCCTTCCAGCGCCGCCAGGGCTTGAACATCACTCTGGTGGTGTCCCGTGTCAATCAGGTTGATGGGCCCGCCACCGGATTGTCGTCGGACACTCAGGAGTGAGTGGCATGCATCAGAGGCAGAGAACCTCTGAGGGTTCCGGCGTCGCACACAACCCGCGGGTTTTCGCCCGTCAGCGTCGATAGGGTGATGCCACCGGCGAGGCTTGGATGTCGTACCGCATACGCCTGCTCGAAACCGACGAGGGTTGGTCGGTGAGCTGCCTGGATCTGCCGGGCTGTCACTCCCAGGGTGAGTCGCGCGATGAGGCGCTCATCAACATCCGTGAGGCCATCCAGCTCTGGCTGGAGGTGGAAGCAGAAGAGGCTGGCGTGAAAACGGTGGAGACCTTGGAGCTGGCGGTCTGATGCCGCGGCTGCCAGGGGTCAGTCAGAAGGAAGCCGTTCGGGTCTTTCAGAAGCTCGGTTACCGCGTTGTCCGTGAATCCGGCCACATGATCCTGAGCAATGGCGATCGCCGACTGGTGATCCCGCGCCATGACCCGATCAATGCCATCACCATGGGCGCCATCGCCCGCGATGCAGGCCTGACGCCCCGGCAATTTCGCGAGCTGCTCTGAGCTTTGCCACGGAACCCTTTTGCGCTGTTCGTTGATGCGCGCTAAGGATTCGCGGCGGCTGGTGGTCTGGATCTCCACCGGGATCCTGGGGTTCCAGGCATCACCTTGGCGTTCGACCTTCTCAACTGCAAGGCCTTGCGCTGGTTGTAGGTCCGCGCCAGCGGTCTGCCGGCAATGGAGCGTCAGGTTGACAGGACCTAGAGTTCCGGTGGGTTAGCTGATCCTGACACCTTTAATCAGTCTTCGGCTGAGTCATCAAAGAAGCATCCAGTAGCCCTCTTCTGCGTATGCCCGCAAGGGCAGATTGATGAGGCTGTGAATCAGGGATTGAGCATTCCAGCCGGCCTGGCTCTCGGAAGCTCTGTGAATGGTCGCGGGCAGGGGCAGTCGTGGGTCCAGAGGTGGCTGTTT
>VGPW01000112.1 GCA_016882545.1 Cyanobacteria bacterium M_surface_10_m2_179
GCGGTGGCGTTTGTGGCCGTGGCTTTGGTTCTCAGCCGTAAGGCTGCTCCCGCCTTCGATTGGGTGGTGGATCAGCTCAAGGCCCCTGGCGATGTAGCTGTGGCCAGCTTTGTGGTGCTCACGCTCTGCTGTTTTGCTGCCCAGGCCATCGGCCTGGAGGCAGCGCTCGGTGCCTTCGCCGCCGGTTTGATCCTCAGCGCTTCAAAGCACACCCACGACATCGATGCCGCGGTGAAGCCTCTGGTGGCTCTGTTCGCCACGGTGTTCTTCGTGCTGATCGGCACCGGCATGGATCTTTCGGTGCTCAACCCCTTCGATCCGGCAAACCGTGAAGGCCTGATCGTGGCGGCTTTCCTGCTGGCGGTGGCCATGGCCGGCAAGGTTGCCGCTGGCTGGAGCTACATCAACTCCGAGCCCACCAACCGCCTGGTGGTGGGTCTCGGGATGATGCCCCGCGGTGAGGTGGGCCTGATCTTCCTGGGCCTTGGCAGCCAGGCAGGCATTCTCACGCCCGCCTTGGAGGCCGCGATTCTGTTGATGGTGATCGGCACCACCTTCCTGGCCCCGATCCTGCTGCGCCTGGTGATTCCGCCCGAGCCTGCAGCCGTTGCCCATTAGGCGCCAGGCATCACGCGTGATTATGCAGGGCCCCTACTCCGGTGCGCTGATCGCGCTCACCACCCGTCACGGCAAGGAGCTGGCCCTCAGCCGCGTATTCGCCGCCGGTTTGGGGGCCCGCCTTCAGCTCTGCGATCACGACACTGATCAGCTCGGCACCTTCAGCGGGGAGATTCCTCGCCTGGCGGATGCTGCAGCAACCTGCCGCGCCAAAGCGTTGCTGGGGATGGAGGCCGCCGGCCTCTCGCTAGGCCTGGCCAGTGAGGCGAGCTTTGGGCCCCATCCGGCCATGCCGATGCTGCCGGTGGGCCAGGAGCTGTTGCTCTTTCTGGATCAGGAGCGTGATCTCTGCCTGATTGAGCAACGGCTGGAGTGGCGCACCAACTACAGCCACCTCCTGCTGGAGCCTGGCGTGTTGCCCGATGCCTGGCTGCGGCAAGTGCGCTTCCCATCCCACGCGGTGATCGCCCGGCCATCGCTGCCGCAAGCGGGGGGCATGTTCAAGGGGTTGAGCAACCACGTAGCGCTCGCTGAGGCGATGGAGTGCTGCCGTTTGGCTGACCCTGATGGGTGCGTGTGGCTGGAAACCGATATGCGTGCCCATTGCAATCCCACCCGCATGCGCTCCATCCGCCGGCTCGGCGTAGTGCTGGTGCGCCGCTTGCAAACTCCCTGCCCGGAGTGCGGCAGCCCCGGTTGGGGCTTGATCGATACGCAAGCCGGATTGCCCTGCAGCGAGTGCGGCACGCCCACCGAGCTCACCCTTTCCGAGATCTGGGGTTGCGAAACCTGTGGCGCGCGCCGTAGCCAGCCACGCCGGGATGGTCGGCTCAGCGCCGAACCAGGTCAGTGCCCTTGGTGTAATCCATAACGCCTTTCCCAACTGCGCTGAGGCCAAGGTCAGAATGGCGATCCATGTGCAGCCCTGAATGCCCTACGCCGTGAGTGCCATCGAAATCGTTGCCGGCATTTTGTTGTTGTTTGGTGGCGGTGAGTTATTCGTTGCCGGCTCCGTTGCGCTCTCGCTGCTGCTGGGGATTCCTCAGATCGTGATTGGTCTCACGGTGGTGTCGATGGGCACCAGCGCCCCTGAGTTGTTCGTGAGCCTGCTCTCCACGATCCAGGGGGGCTCTGCTGGCGATGCCATTGCGGTGAGCAACGTGGTGGGCTCCAACATCTTCAATGTGTTGGTGGTGCTGGGGGCCAGTGCGGCGGTGATGCCGCTGCGGGTGAAGAGCCGTTTGGTGCGACGTGATGTGCCGCTGCTGCTTGGGGTGTCGATGGCCACTTGGGGCATGGCCTCAGGCGGACGCATCACCTGGGTGGCTGGCCTGGCCCTGATCACCGGAACGGTGATCAATCTGCTCTGGGAGATCCGCAGCGCCAAGGAAGAGTCCTCCGACGCTTCGGATGACATGGATACCGACGGCGCTGCCCCTGCTCCTGTTGCTGCCGCCAAATTGGCTGCAGGGCTTGGTCTGCTTGTCCTGGGCTCTCAGGTGTTGGTGAAAGGGTCGATGGCTGCGGCCCAGGGTTTGGGTGTCAGCGAAACGGTGATCGGTCTAACCATCGTCTCTGCCGGAACCTCGATGCCGGAGCTGGTGACCTCGTTGGTGGCGGCTTACCGCGGCAAGGCCGATTTGGCCATCGGCAATGTGGTGGGCAGCAACCTGCTCAACCAACTGGTGATCCTTGGCGTGTGCGGCTTGGCATCCGGCGAGCGAGGACTGGGCGTTGAACCGGTGATGCTGGTTCGCGATTTCCCGATCATGGTTGCCACCACCCTCGGCTGTCTGCCGATCTTCTGGACCGGCGGCGTGATCACGCGCCTGGAGGGTTGGATCCTTCTTGGGCTGTATGGCGTTTATGTGATTGAGCAAATCTTGAGCAGCACCGCCTCATCGGTGAGTGATGAATTCCGGTTGTTTGCTCTCATCGGGATCCTTCCTGCGGTTCTGGTTTTCCTGGTGTGGACGGTGCTCCGCTGGAAGAGCAAGCGCCATCAGCTGGTCTGATCCCGGGAGTCAGCTGGCCAGTACGGCAGGGAGCTTGGCCACAGTCAGCCCTGCCGTACCGGCATCACGACACAGTGCATTACAGCTTTCGGCTTTGAGCCGCACGGCTCCTGCGCAGATGAGATCCCAGGTGCTGGTTTCGAAGTGCGTTTGCAGCCAGAGCATGCCGAACACGGAGCTGGGCAGCAGCTGGTAGCTGTCGCCCTTGGGGGTGAGGCTCAGATCCGTTTCGCAGCGGAGCATCGCGCAACAAAAAACCTCCACCCATTGCAGGGGGAGGTTGCTTGGCCTGTCGTAACAACAGGCACCGAAATCGGTTTTGGGGCGGATCAGCCCTGGTTCACCTGCTGGGCAGCCTCGGCCTGGCGGTGGTGGTAGGTGTGGCCGCGGTACTGCAGTTCCACCTCGGTGTCGACGGCAGCCGCTTCATGGCGCAGGGGTGCGTCGTAGTGCTGGCCGCGATAGGCGTGGTCAACCGGCTGGGGGCTGGGCTGTTCGTGGGTGGCGTTGTCGTAGCTAACGCCGCGGTATTGGAGTTTGGTCATTGGATTGGGC
>VGPW01000113.1 GCA_016882545.1 Cyanobacteria bacterium M_surface_10_m2_179
GCGATCGCAGGCCAGCAGCCCCTCAGCGGGCCCGAGCGACAACACCCGCCCATAGCCCTGCAACTGCTCCCAGTTGGAGCGCACCGCCGGCGCACTCCACATGGCAGTGTTCATGGCTGCAGCGGCCAACACCGGCGCCTCGGTGGCCAACAGGGTGGAAGCCAGGAGGGTGTCGCCCAGGCCATGCACCCAGCGCCCGAGGCTGGTGGCACTGAGGGGCGCCAACAACACCAGCTCCGCCCACTCCGCCAGCTCCACATGCAGCGGCCGGGCCGCGGTGTGACTCCACTGATCGGCGTCGAGGTAGCAGCGCTCACGGCTCAGGCTGGCCAGGGCCACGGGGCTCACCAGCTGGGCAGCGCTGGGGGTGAGCACGCAGCGAACCTGAGCACCGCGCTTAGCCAGGGCACTCACCACCAACGGCAACTTCACCGCGGCGATGCTGCCGCTGATGGCCACCAGGATGCGGCGTCCGGCCAGGGGATCCTGCAGGGCTGGCAGCTCAGTCCTCATCAAAGGGTTCCTGATCCACCAGGTGCACGTAGGGCCGAGCCAGCTCGGGGCGATGAATCGCCAGGGCGCGCAGCAGGTGCCAGTCCTGCAGCCCTGCGAAGGGGCTCGGGTAGTCGTCTTCCTCCAAACGCCGAGCCAGCAGCGCCACGGCCTCCTCATCGAGGGAGGCCAGCAGCTCAGGCGTGATGGCAGCGGGCTGGGTCATGGGAGGAGAACAACAGAAGAAGAACGCCACCAGCAAAGACTGATAAGTTCTGGCCATCGCCCCGGCGGGGCCGCCAAGGGGAATTAGCTCAGCTGGTAGAGCGCTGCGATCGCACCGCAGAGGTCAGGGGTTCGAGTCCCCTATTCTCCATCCACTGTTGAAAAGGGTTGCGGCAGCGTCAATGAACTGGAGCGCAGACGCCGAAGCCAAGCTCAAGGAGATTCCTTTTTTCGTGCGGCCGGCTGTGCGCAAACGGATCGAAGCCCTGGCCAGCGAGGAAGGCCATGAGGCCATTGATCTGGCCTTTTTTGAAGACGCCAAGGCCCGTTTCGGCCAGAAATAGGGCTACCGGCGAGCCGCCTGTAACGCTGTGAGGTCTGCCCCGCTGGCACGTGCAGGGTTTCTGCTAGAGGGCGATGCGGTAAAAGAGACACACCAGTCCCTCCCCAGTCGAAGGCATGTCGCAGTCGAAGCGAGAACAGGTGGTGAGCCACCTGCGCTACATCCGCCAGGAACTGCGCGAGATGCACCAGGGCGTGATGGACGACGGCCTGTTGCCGGAAGCCGGTGAAGTGCGCGGGGTGATGGCCCAGATGGAAGCCCTGCTCGAACTGCTGGAAGGCAAGGGCTCCCGCAAGAAGGACAGCGACGGCTGAGGCCTGATTGTCCAGCTCTCGCCCACTGCAGCGCACACGCCTCCAGCAAAGCCTGGGCGGTGCTTGGCCGCGGCTGGAGCAATGGGCGATCAATCCCTGGCGGCGGCTGTCGCTGCTGCTGATCGTTCTGTTGGGAACGTTCGTGCTCGGCAATGCCGTGGCCACGCTCACCGGCGCCCGTGCCTTCCTCGATCCACCGGCGGCGCTGGTCTGCGTGGCGCTGATCGAGGTGGCCATCCGGGCGCGGCGGCCCCTGCTGCAACGCCGCGGTGATCGCCTCGGGCTGCAGCTGCTCGACATGTGCCGCGTTGGCTTCAGCTACGGCCTGCTGCTCGAGGGCTTCAAGCTGCTCTGAACCCAGCCGGGGCATCAGCTGGCCGCCATCAGATACAACAACGCCATGCGGATCGGAATGCCGTTGGTCACCTGCTCCTCCACCAGGCAGCGGTGTGGATCATCGAGCAGCGCACCGCTCAGCTCCACCCCACGGTTCACCGGCCCCGGGTGCAGCACCGGAACGTTGGCGGCGCAGCTGGCCAGGCGCGCGTGGGTGAGGCCATAGGCCCGGTGATAGCTCTCCAGGCTGGTGAGCAGGTGTTGATGCATGCGCTCCTTCTGCAAGCGCAGCGTCATCACCGCATCAGCCCCCTGCAGGGCCTGAGCCAGATCGCGCTCCACCCGAATGGATCCACGCCGCGCCACTGGATCCTGCGCCTGCCCTGGCGGCGGTGCCGCCACGAACTGGGCGAAGGCCTCGGGCAGCAGGGTGGCGGGGCCGCAGAGCACCACCTCTGCACCGCAACCAGTGAGGGCCCAGAGGTTGGAGCGGGCCACCCGTGAATGGAGGATGTCGCCTACGATCACGATGCGACGGCCGCGCAGGGCCTCCGGCGTGGGGGCCTCTGGGGCGAAATGGCGCGCCAGGGTGAACAGATCCAGCAACCCCTGGCTGGGATGGCTATGCAAACCATCACCGCCATTGAGCACCGCCACCCGATCGCCGCTGGCATCGAGATCACGGGCCAGCGCAGCGGGCACCCCGGTGCAGCGATGGCGCACCACCAGCAGCTCGGCCCCCATCGCCACATAGGTGCGCACCGTGTCGAGCAGGCTCTCGCCTTTGCTCAACGAACTCGACGACGGCGAAAAGCTCTGCACATCCGCCGAGAGGCGTTTGGCCGCCAGCTCAAAGCTGCTGCGGGTGCGGGTGCTCGGTTCAAAGAAGAGGGTGGTGACCAAGCGGCCCTGCAGGGCTGGCAGCTTGCGGGCCCCGGAGATGGGCATCACGCGGAAACGCTGGGCCAGCTCCAGAACCGTGGCGTAATCGTCGAGCGAGAAGGCCGCCAGATCCAGCACATGGCGGTGGGTCCAGTCGCTCAAGGTGGGCCGCAGGAGACAGCCTCAGGCTAGAAGCCGATCGGCAGCCCGGCCACGCCGAAAGCCTCGGCTCGAGCCGGCAGGCGATCCCCCCGGGCCCGGCGGCTCACGCTGCGGCTGGCCCGCAGATACCAGCGCCAGGGCAGATCCTGCCCCTGGCTGATGCCGATGCGGGTGCTCTGCACCAGAGCCGTTGGTGGCAACACCGCCAGAGCCGAGGGCCTGGGTGCTACCCACAACCCCTCACGGGGGTCCACCGGTTGGGCGTCGTGGCGGCCATCGATGCCAAAGCGGCGGGCCAGTAAGGCCGGACCAGCCGCAACGCGCTCAGGCTCGCCGGGCAACGCCACAGCGCGCAGCAACACACCGTTGGCCCAATCAGCCCGATGGGTGGTGACATTCACGCAGTGGTGAATGCCATAGCTCACGTAGACAT
>VGPW01000114.1 GCA_016882545.1 Cyanobacteria bacterium M_surface_10_m2_179
CAACGTGGGCGAGCTGATCACCATCGCCTCGGCGCCGCTGCTGGGGCTGGTGGGCGTGCCGCTCTCGCCCCTGCAGATCCTCTGGATGAACCTGGTGACCGATGGCGTGCCGGCCCTGGCCCTCGCCCTCGAGCCCGGTGAACAGGGCTTGATGGACAAGGCACCGGCAGAACCCGGCGAATCGATCTTCGCCCGGGGCATCGGGCGCTACATCGTCCGGATCGGCATCGTGTTTGCGCTGATCGTGATCGGCCTGATGCTCTACGCCTCGGGCCACAGCGGCGATCACTGGAAAACAATGGTGTTCACCACCCTCTGCCTGGCGCAGATGGGCCACGCCCTCTCGGCCCGCAGCGATCTGCCGCTCGCGCAGGTGGCGCCGTTCTCCAACCCCTGGCTGCTCTGGGCCGTGGTGCTCACCACCGGCCTGCAGTTGCTGCTGCTCTACGTGCCGGCGCTCTCAACGTTCTTTGGCGCCACAGCGCTGGGGGCTTCCGATCTGGGAGTGTGCCTGGGCTTCAGCCTGCTCTTTTTCTTCTATCTGGAGCTGGAGAAGATCTGGCGGCAATGGCGCCGCCAGGCCAGCACCCACGCCTGAGCTCATTCCGGCGAGCGACGCTCCTGGGGTTCAGCAACCTCAGGAGCAAGAACACTGAAGCGCAGTTCATCGGTCGCCGCGATGGCGCCCACGAACGGCAGGGCCGCCATCACCCAGAGGCTGAACACCATCAGCGTTGTCGCCGAGAAGGATTGCCTCGCCTGAGGACGGGTTTGATCGAGGGGCATGCCGCAGCCGCAGCAGGTGAGGCCCTCGGAGGTTTTGCTGATCAGCCGTTCGCCGCAATAACCGCAGGACACAGGCTCGATGCGCTGAAGATCACCACGCTGATTGCGGGGCGCGCGCCTGACTGTCCGCTACAAACGCTTTGGCTGATTCAGCGATGGACCGAAGGCGCAGCTGAATGGGGCGGATGGGTTTGTCGTCCTTGGAACACCCTGCCTGTGGTGACACGGCCGAGACGGGGACGCTCCTGACGATCGGCGGTGGGCTTCTGTTGAGGGGTGAGGCAGAGCACCACCAAGGGGAGCACCAACACAACCAGCAGCACAATCCAGCGGCGGGCGTTGAGCTTTAGCCACAGATAAAGGGGCAGCGGAGGCTTCACCGGCAACGGGCGGCCGCACTGCGCGCAGATCAGCCGAATCGGCGGCTGCGTAGACACAGACACCAGGCGCGCGCCGCAACTGGGGCAGGCCACAACCGGCGCGTGCAAGTGCCCTTAGGTTGCCAGATCACAGCAAAAAGCCCGCCTTGCGGCGGGCCTGGAGCGTCAGCAGAAGTGAAGGATCACTTCGCCGAAGCGAAATCGGGATAGGCCTCCATGCCGTGCTCGCCGATGTCGAGACCTTCGATCTCTTCGGATTCGCTGACGCGGATGCCGCCGAAGATTGCACCGATGATCGACCAAACGATGTAACTGGTCACGATCGCGAAGATCGCGAAGGCCAGCACACCCACAATCTGAACGCCGAGCTGGTTGAAACCATGGCCGGTGAGCAGACCCTTATCGGCGTTGAACAGGCCCACCGCCAGGGTGGCCCAGATACCGCAGGTGCCGTGCACAGAGAAGGCGCCCACAGGATCGTCAATCTTGAGGGAGTCGATCAAGCTCACGGAGAACACCACGAGGATGCCGGCGATGAAGCCCACAACCCAGGCAGAAGGCATCGAGAAGCCATCGCAGCCAGCGGTCACACCCACCAGACCGGCCAGGATGCCGTTGATGGTCATGGTGAGGTCAGGCTTACCACCGGTGAATTGACTGAGCAGGGTGGCAGCAATGCCGCCGCCGGCAGCGCCGAGGGTTGTTGTTACAGCGATGTAGGGCACCTCGGGGGCCATGGACAGCCAGGAACCGGGGTTGAAGCCGTACCAACCGATCCAGAGGATCAGGCAACCCAGAGTGGCAATTGAGAGATTGTGGCCAGGGATGGCTTGCGTTTTTCCATCCGCAAACTTGCCGATGCGGGGGCCGAGGAGCATTGCACCGATCAAACCGGCCCAGGCACCGAAAGAGTGCACCACGGTGGAGCCAGCAAAGTCGATGAAGCCCAGCTTGTTGAGCCAGCCCTCACCCACATTCCATTGCCAAGAACCAGCGATCGGGTACAGAACACCCACCAGCACGAGCGAGAAAATCACGAACTCGCCAAACTTGATTCGCTCAGCCACCAGGCCAGACACGATCGTGGCGGCAGTGCCAGCGAAGGCTGCTTGGAAGAGGAAGTCAATGCTGGGAACCAGCTTGCCGTCAGTGACCATTTCCGGGGTCACGGTGGGGTCAAAGAACAGACCGCCGAACTTGAACCAACCAGGAATCACCCAGCTGGCGTTGTACATGATCTTGTAGCCGATGAACCAGTAGGCCGTCACCGCCAGGGCGAAGACGATCAGGTTCTTGGCCAGGATGTTGACGGCGTTCTTCTGGCGGCACATTCCGGCTTCCACCATGGCGAAGCCAGCGTTCATGAAGATCACCAGAACGGCGCACACGAACAGGAACATGTTGTTGGCCAGGAAGCCAGCGTTGAGCTCAGGGAGCTCGGCGGCATGGGCGGCCAGGTTGAACAGACCCAGACCCATCAAGGCGATGGGAACACAGGCCAGCCAGGTGAGCGTGCGGTTGGAAGAGAAACCTCGCAGCTTGCGGAGCAGCAGCTGGGGCGCCTCCAACAGACTCGCTTCCTGCAGACTCCTCGGACGGGGCCGAGAAGAGGGCGAGGTGACAGTCATGGATGAGGTAGGGCTGGACATCGGGGGCGAGGGCGTACCAGGGCCGCCTTGTCTCCAATCATTCGAGACAGCAGCACCAAGAGCTGTATCAAAAGCGACAGATCCCAAAAGGGATTTCACGAGCTACAGGCCTCGCTCCAATGGTTTTAAGCAAGATCAGTTCAGCCCGCTACCCACTCCATCGCGAAGAGATGTAAAGAAAGCGTGAAAGTGTTCACCATGAACAGCAACTCCTCGCTAAAACTTGCCCAGAAGGACAAAACGTTGGGTGAACCGCCCCAGGGCCCTGGTTCACCGGAAGTAGCCCACCGCACGGCGAAGCAACGCTCCTTCCCACGA
>VGPW01000115.1 GCA_016882545.1 Cyanobacteria bacterium M_surface_10_m2_179
GACTTTAAGAAGGCGGCCTCTAGCCTCGATCCAACCGGCTTGATGCCTTGCGGATCCTGATCAGCAACGACGACGGCGTGTTTGCCGACGGCATCCGCGCGCTTGCGGCTGAAGCGGTGAACCGGGGGCATCAAGTCACGGTGGTGTGCCCGGATCAGGAGCGCTCGGCCACCGGTCACGGGCTCACCCTGCAAACCCCTCTGCGCGCCGAGCGCGCCGACGCGTTGTTCGCCCCCGGCATCACCGCCTGGGCCTGCAGCGGCACCCCCAGCGATTGCGTGAAGCTCGCGCTGTTCGCGCTGCTCGAGGAGTGGCCAGATCTGGTGCTCTCCGGCATCAACCACGGTCCCAATCTCGGCACCGACACCCTTTATTCGGGCACCGTGAGCGCGGCCATGGAGGGCACGATTGAGGGGTTGCCGGCCCTGGCGGTGAGCAGCGCCGATTTTCAATGGCGCCAGTTCGGGCCCGCTGCCCGCATCGCCCTCGATGTGGCTGAGCACACCGTTTCCGCCGGCTGGCCCCAGGGCGTGCTGCTCAATCTGAATGTGCCACCGCTGCCGGGTGAGGCGATCGGCCCGCTGCGCTGGTGCCGTAAGGCGGTGCGCCGCTACACCGATCAGTTCGACAAGCGGGTGGATCCCCGCGGCCGCACCTACTACTGGCTGGCCGGTGAGGTGGCCAACGACCTGGACGCGCATGTGGCCGGCCCCAGCGACTGGCCCGTGGATGTGGCCCATGTGGCTGGCGGTGGGGTGTCGCTCACTCCGCTGCAGCCGGAATTGTTTTGGCGTGGTGCGGCTTCAGAGCTGCCTGAACTGCCTCAGCTGCCGCTGGGCCGGTAGACGCGCTGCAGCAGCCAGATGCTGATCCACAGGCCGATCAGGTGGGCAAACACCACCTGGGTGTTGCTCAGCACCGAGAGCATTTCCAGGGAAGTGATCGGATAGTTGGTGATCCGGCCGCCGGGGGTGGTCATCACGCCACCAAAGGCGAAGCCCGCCTGCATGGAGGCCTGGAAAAACAGAGAGCCTGCTAACGACTGATAGCCCACCACTCCGAGGGTGAGTCCGATCAGATCGGCCAGGATGCCGCGCTTGATCAACCGGCCGGTTTCCCCCTTGCTGGGATGCACAGGGCTGGACAGGGCACGGCCGCAGCGCACCACCAGCCAGCTCTGCCAGAGGCACCAGAGCAGCACAAAGAAGGCGATCGAGGTGAGCGAGATCCCTGGGCTGAGGCCCAGAGCCTTATCGGCGCGGGCGCCAATTTGGCCGCCGATGTTGTTGAACAGCAGCACTCCCATCACCACCACCGCCAGCACCAGCTGAGCCCAGAAGCGCACCCAGCCCAGGCGCCTCAGGGCAGCGGAAATCAGCTGGAGGTCGAGGCGATCGGCCATGGGATTGAGCGAGGGCGCCGGAGTTCGCCCAAACCTGCCATGGGAGGATGCCTCCGGCGAGGGCCCCGACGCTTCTTGTTGGTGATTCGGCTGTTGTTTAGGCCGGCTGTGATTGCAGCGGTGGGTACCCCTTGATTCCTCTGCGCTCGCCAGATCAAGCCGCCGGCCCTGCGGCGATTGCCCTCGGCAGTTTTGACGGGCTGCATGAAGGTCACCGCCAGGTGATTGCGTCGGTGGTTGAGCGGGCCGTGCCGGCTGGCTTGGTGCCCACGGTGGTGAGCTTCTGGCCCCACCCCCGCGAGGTGCTCTACGGCGAAACGCGTCTGCGCCTGGATTTACCGGCCGAGAAGTTGGATCTGCTGGAGCCCCTTGGCATTGATCAGCTGGTGCTTGTGCCGTTCACACCCGTGCTCGCTGCTCTGAATCCAGCCGATTTTGTGGACCAGGTGCTGGTGCAGCAGCTGCGGGCCGAGCTGGTGGCGGTGGGCGAAAACTTCCGCTTCGGGGCGGGCCGCAGCGGCGATATCCACACACTGCGCGAGCTGGGTGCGGCGCGCGGGATTGAGGTGCTGGTGCAGCCGATCCTCCGCGACAGCAGCGGCCGCCTCAGCAGCAGCCGCATTCGCCGCGCCCTTGAGGCGGGGGATCTCCAAGAGGCCAGTCGGCTGTTGGCGCGGCCTTATCGCTTTGGGGGCCGGGTGGTGCGTGGCCGCGGCCTGGGCCGCGAACTGGGCTGGCCCACCGCCAACCTGCAGGTGGATGGCCGCAAGTTTTTGCCTCAACAGGGTGTCTATGCCGCCTGGGTGTGGCTGCAGGGGGAGCGCCTGCCGGGTGAGCGTTTGGCGGCAGTGATGAATCTCGGCCCTCAGCCCACGGTGGATCCCACCGCCCCATCGGCAGTGGAGGTGCATGTGCTCGGTCGGCAGCTGGAGCTGGAGGGAGCCCAGCTGGTGGTGGAGCCGGTGGCGCTGCTTCGCCAGCAGGAGCGCTTTGAAAACTTTGAAGCGCTGGTGGCCCAGATCGGCCGCGATGCCGCTCGGGCGGAAGCCTTGCTGTTCTCAGCCGGCGGGGTAGGCGTTGGCCAGGCCCCAGCTGATGAAGGCGGCGATAGCCCCCAGCAGCAGAATCCCTGAGATCAGCACCAGCATCGGGCTGTCGGATCCGCCCTGCTCCATGACCACGCCGTTGTGGAAGGTGCGCTCACCCTAAGCAGACCATCTTGTTCCAGCCCTGTTCATGACTGCACCCGCACAACTCCAGCCGGTGTTGCGTCTGCTCGACGCCAACCTCGATCGTGCCCGCGAGGGATTGCGGGTGGTGGAGGACTGGTGCCGTTTCGGCATGGATCGCGCTGATCTGGTGGCGCGCCTGAAGGATCTGCGGCAGCGCCTCGGGCTGCTGCATCAGAACCGCTACAAACAGGCGCGTCATACAGCAGGGGATGTGGCCGCAGGGATGGCGCATCCGGCCCAGGAACAACGGTTGCAGCCCGAGCAGGTGCTGGCGGCTAACTGCGGCCGGGTGCAGGAGGCGCTGCGGGTGCTCGAGGAATTCGGCCGAGGTGTGGATCCGCAGCTGGTGGCCGAGGCCGCGGCGATCCGCTACGCCCTCTACGACCTGGAGGTGGAGCTCCTCCGGGCGGCGGGATCGGGCGAGCAACGCCGCCGTCAGCTGCGCGATTGCCGGCTGTATCTGGTGACCAGCCCATCGCC
>VGPW01000116.1 GCA_016882545.1 Cyanobacteria bacterium M_surface_10_m2_179
GTGAGGCGTCGGTGCTGCAGCTCGTGGCGGAGGGAATGATGAACAAGGAGATCGCTCGCCGCCTGGAAACCTCCATCCGCAACGTGGAGAAATACGTGAGCCGCCTGTTCACCAAAACCGGCACCGCCAGCCGTACTGAATTGGTGCGTTACGCCCTCGAGAACGGTCTGGTTGAGTAGCGAGAAGGCTGCAGCTGAGCCTTGGCTGCCGGCTGCTCTCAACCGGGGCCACGCCTACCGCGATCGCGTCGATCACCCCGCCCACAGCACCGCAGCCTTCTACGCGGGCCGCTACCGCCATTCGGATCAGGCGGTGTGGATCGAGCGGCTCGCCGCCGGCGAGATCTGGTGCAACGGCCAGCAGCTCCGGGCCGATGCGCCGTTGCAAGCCGGTGACCGTTTGCTGTGGCATCGGCCCCCCTGGCAGGAAGCGGCCGTGCCGGTGCTGAGCGAGCGCTCGATCGTGTTCGACGACGGCGATCTGCTGGTGCTCAACAAACCCAGCGGCCTGCCGGTGCTGCCCGCCGGAGGGTTTCTCAACCACACGCTCTTGGCTCAGCTGCAGGGCTGGGTGACTGCTGGGCGGATCTGCGCCATGGCCGATCAGCCCCGGCCGGTGCATCGGCTCGGACGCTTCACCTCCGGTTTGCTGGTGTGCGCACGCCGCAGCGAAACCCGCGCCTGGCTCAGCGCTCAGTTGCGGGAGAGCACTAGTGGAGCGGCTGATGCTGCTTCCGGCCGTTCCTGCCGCAAGCTCTATCGCGCGCTTTGTCAGACGCTCCCATCTGAGTGGCGGCTGGGGGAGACACGAGCGAATACGGCTGCGATCGGCAGACGGGCTCACCCATTACTGGGTCAGATCTGGTGTGCAGCAGAACCCGGCGACCCTGCCGCCCTGCCCTCCCGCAGCGACATCACCCTGCTGGAACGCCGCGCGGCGGCGTGTTTGGTGGAGGTGGCGATTGCCACAGGCCGCCCCCATCAGATCCGCATCCACACGGCCGCCATCGGTGCACCGTTGCTCGGTGATCCGCTGTACCGAGCCGGAGGCCTCGCTGACTCGGGATCACTCCCGGGAGCAGGGGGCTATCGGCTGCATGCCCATCGGCTGGAACTTCAGCCGCCAGTTGGGGGTGTGCTGCAGCTCGAGGCGGCACTGCCGGAGGCGCTCACCGTTCAGGGGCAGTAGGTCTTCACCCAGGTGCGGGCTTCGGCTTTGGTCATGCCCTTGTATTCGATCGGTTCAGGGTCTTCGGTGGAGCAGGGGCCCACCACTTCTGAGCCGTCATTCCAATAAGCACCGAGGTACACCTTGTTGCCGTCATAGATGGCTTGGCACACCTCCACGCTGTTCCCCCCTTCATCGCGGGTGGTGCGGCACTGGCTGTCTTGCCAGTCATCCCCAGGCTCCCAGGCTTGAGCGGTTGTGGGAGCCAGGGCCAGGCCGATGCAGCCCGTCAACGCAAGCAGTTGTTTGAACATGGGCGACCTGGTTCAGGAGATCACTGCTCTTCCAGCTTGCGTCGTTACAACGCGATCAGCAGCCCACTTAGCGCTGCGGCAACCGTCAACACCCAGGTGCTCACGGTCCAGATGCGCCGCCAGCGGCGGATGTTCCGACTGAACTCGGCTTCACTGCCGCGGCGCACCACGAACATCCCCTGCTCGCTGGGGGCCTGCAGGGTGAGGGCGCCGCTGGCATCGCTGCACTCGGCCACCACAAAGGCCATGCCCGTGGGGCGCAGTACCGCTTCCTCGCGGCGGATGCCCAACTGGCGCGTGTTGAAGGTGTCTGGGCTGCTGGCGGGGCTCATCTCGCTGAACACCGGTTCGAGCTCAAGCTCCGCGCCCTCAGGATCCAGCCTCAGGCGCTGTTGACCCTGACGCAGTTCAAAGCTGCAGCGGCGCTCGAGGGTGCTGATGGTGTCCTCTCGGCGTTCCCAGTACACGTCGGTTTTGGTGTTGCCTTCCTGGTCGGTGCTGGTGCGTTCCTCCCTCACCTCCAGCAGCGCTGTGGTGCTGTCTTTGAAGGCCACGCACGGTTCACCGCTCCATGGGGCTGTGAGCGGTTCTTTGCACACCATCTCTCCCGAGAGCTTCACTCGCTCGCTGAAGGAGCCGGCTCCTATTTGGTCGGCCACGGTGCGCTGCAGTTCGAGCAGTTCGGCCACGCTGGTGCTGCGGGCATCCAGTAGGTGGATCAACTGACGGGCCTGATGACGGCGGGCCAGGCCAGTGCCGATAGCCCCCGCTCCAAGCAGGGCCGGGAGCAGCAGCACGGAGGCGTCCACTTCAGGCCTTTTCGAAGGCCAGCAGCCGAGAGAAATAGAAGGGTGCCTTGTTGAGGCTGCGGCGCTTGAGCACGAAGCCCGCTTCCTCGGCCGCCTTCACGATGCCGGCCTCCTTCAGGGTGTAAGCGCGGGTGGTTTTGCTCGGGCCCGGGAACAGCTGGCCGATGCCCTTGAGCAGTGCCAGCAGTGGGGTGTAGGGGGCGAAGCTCACGATCAGATGTTGTTCGGCCATCGAGGCCAGGTGCCGCACCATCTCCTCGGCGGGCTGCTGGGGGTAGTGGATGAACACGTCCAGGCACACCACGGTGTTGAAGCGGCCGCTGAGGCTCTCGAGATCGGAGGCCATGAAGTTGATTTGGCCCTTCTGCACTCCGGCCTCGTTGGCCCGCCGCTCGGCCTCCTGCACCATCGCGGCGGAAAGGTCGGAGGCAGCAATCGAGCCAGCGCCCAGCTGGGCCAGGGGCAGGGTGAGGCTGCCCACGCCGCAGCCGGCATCGCAGAAGCTCCGGCCCGCCAGGTTGCCTTGCTCCTGCAGCCAGGCCAGCACGTTGTCCACCGTTTTCTGGTGGCCGATACGGATGTTGCGCTGCACCTTGTTCACGTCGTCGGAATCGCTGTAGATGCGGTTCCAGCGATCGAAGCCGGTGGTTTCGAAGTAGCCCTTCACCTCCTGCTTCTCGGCGGCTTTCTGGGCCTCGGT
>VGPW01000117.1 GCA_016882545.1 Cyanobacteria bacterium M_surface_10_m2_179
GCTGGCGCCGCAGGAACTTGTCCATCACCAGGCGTGCCACCTGGTCGATCGAGGCGGTGGAGAGGGTGCGCTCCACCAGCTCCACCAGCCGGCCGCTGCCGCCCACCTTCTCCAGGGCGCCGGTGTCGGCCAGCCAGGCGGTCATCGCCGTGAGGTCGGTGGGTTTGCCCTGGCCATGCAGCATCAGGGCGGTGCGATAGATCTCGCGGTGGGCCGTGAGATAGAAGGCTTCCGGCTGCAGCACATCGGCCACGCGGCCGATGGCGTCGGGGTCGAGCAGGATGCCGCCCAGCACGGCTTCCTCGGCCTCGAGGTTTTGCGGCGGCACGCCATCAGGCATCGCCTCGAAGCTGGCCTCATCGCGGGGCCGGCCGCGGGAGCCCGCCCGGCGGCCCTGACCCTCCTCGGGCTCGAGGTTGCTGAGAGGAACGCTCACCATGGCGGAGGGGAGGCCGAAGCGGGGTGGTGGGGAACAAAAAACCGCCAGACCCTGCGGGGCCTGGCGGCGAAGGGGATCGTCATTGTCCCGTGAGCTTCACGGGATGCAACGCCTGGTTGGCGGGTGCGGATCAGTGGCTCACCACTTCCAGGTTGATCTCAGCGGTTACTTCGCTGTGCAGCTTCACCTGCACCTTGTAGGTGCCGGTGCGGTGGATTTCGGGAACGGTGATGTCGCGGCGATCCACCTCTTTCTTGGTGGCGGCTTCGATCGCTTCAGCCACGTCGCCGTTGGTCACGGTGCCGAACAGCACGTCGTCGCCGCCGGTCTGCTTCTTCACGGTGAAGCGGCCGATGGTGTCGAGTGCGGTGCGGAAGGCCACGGCCTCAGCCTTGAGGGCGGCCTGGCGCTCGGCTTCCTTGGCGCGGCGGTGCTCCACCTGACGCATCACCGCAGGAGTGAGGGGCACAGCCTTGCCTTGGGGCAGCAGGAAGTTCCGGGCGTAGCCGGGTGCAACTTCCACCAGATCGCCGTCCTTACCCAGGCTGAGGACATCCTCGCTGAGGACCACGGAAACGCGCTTGGCCATGGGATCTACGAACTAACGATCAACGGATGGGCGATGGGTCAACCTACGACACGGGTGCCTGAGCATGGTCCACGAGCGGTGCCGGCAGCCGCACCTGAGTGGCGAGGCCGAGGCGCTGCATCGCGCGGATGTGAATCCAGGTGAGGTCGGGTTCGCGGCGGCCCCAGCCGTGGCGGGCGGAGTGGGGATAGGCGTGATGGGTGTTGTGCCAGCCCTCGCCGAAGGTGAGGGCGGCCACCCAGGGGTTGTTGCGGGAGCCATCACCGCTGTCGTGCAGCACGTAGCCCCAGCGGTGGGTGGCGGAGTTCACCAGCCAGGTGGCGTGATACACGAGCACCAGGCGCAGCGGGATGCCCCAGAGCACCAGGGCCCAGCCACCGGCGCCGGTGTTGGTGCCGAGCCAGAACAGCAGACCAGCCAGGGGCAGCTGCAGCAGCAGGAAGTTGTTGTTCAGCCAGCGGTAGTAGGGATCGGCGGCTAGATCGCCCGTGAGGCGCGGGATAGCGCCTTGGGCGGCGATGGGACGGAACATCCAGCCCATGTGGCTCCACCAGAAGCCGCGATGGCTGTTGTGGTGATCTGGTTCCGTATCGGAAAACTTGTGGTGATGGCGGTGCAGGCCCACCCAGTCGATCGGGCCGTGCTGGCAGCTGAGGGCACCGCAGGTGGCGAAGAAGCGCTCCAGCCAGCGGGGCACCCGGAAGGCGCGGTGGCTGAGCAGGCGGTGGTAGCCGATGGTCACGCCCAGGCAGGCGGTGATCCAATAGAGAACCGCCAGGGTGCCGATGGCGGTGAGGCTCCAGAACTGGTGCAGCAACGCCACCAGGGCGAGCACGTGGAGGGCGCTCATGAACAGGATCACGGCCCAGTCGCGGCTCTGTGGCTGCAGGGCAACTGGGGTTGTGCCGTGGTGCGCGCCGCGCGGCCGGTGCAGATGCTGCACGCTGCCGGGGCTGGTGATGGTGGCCGTCATGGGCCCTCCGTTTGTGTCCGATAAAATGGTAGCAGTACGGAACCGTATCAGATGGATTATCGGAACGAACTCGAAGCGGGGCGAGACGCGTTCGGTCATCTGATCAAGGTGTGGCATGAGCGCAACGGCTGGAGTCAGCGGGTGTTGCCGGCCCTGGCGGAGCGCCTGGAGCTGGGCCGCGTGCACAACTCCCAGCTCTCCAACCTGCGCAACCGCAAGCTCGCCTCACCCGGGCCTGAGCTGTTCGTGGCGCTGGGGCGGATCAATCAGCTGCTCGGCCAAGGGCCTGGAGCCGGCGGGCTATCCGCGCAGCTGGAAGAGCAATTGGCGGATCAACCGGAGCTGCTCGCGGCCCTGCAGGCATCAGCCCTGCCCTTGCTGGCGGACGACGGCGCGGCCCTGGGCCCGGCCCAGTTGTTCGAGATTTTTGTGGGGCTGCGGCCGTTGCCGGCTGGCTTCGATCTGCGCATTCAGGCGGGGGAAGCGGCCGGCCTGAGCGCTGCCCTGGCGGGGCTGTTCACCGCGGGCCGGCCCTGGCGGCTGTGCCGGGAGCCGGTGTTGGCGGCCTATCCGGTGGAGAAGCGTCAGCGTCGTGAGCGTTTCGCTGCGGTGATGGCGGGTCAGCGCGACTTCAGCGCCGAGGAGCTGGATGCGGAGCTGAACGACCTGCGCCTCACCCTGGCGGCGCTGGGGGCCACGCAGGAGGAGGAGTTGAGCGCCGATCAGTTTCTGGAGCTGTTGCGCCAAAAAGCCCGGC
>VGPW01000118.1 GCA_016882545.1 Cyanobacteria bacterium M_surface_10_m2_179
ATGCGGTTCCAGCGATCGAAGCCGGTGGTTTCGAAGTAGCCCTTCACCTCCTGCTTCTCGGCGGCTTTCTGGGCCTCGGTGCTGTTGAGAAGCTGCTCGGCGGGCATCGGCTCGGGCCTGGGGCGTGAAGAGAGATGGCGCGGATCCTATTCAGGCTGCCCTTTGCCAGCGCAGATCCTGAGCCGGGCCGCTCCAGCGCAGGCAGTAGGCCAGCGGTCGGCCTAAGAGGAGTTCTTGAATCCGGCGCTGGTCGCCCAGCACGCGTCTCGGCAGCAGTGTGGCTGCCGCAACGGCCTGGCCCGCTTTGCCGCTCCAGCTGGCCAGGCGGCGCACGGCCTCGAGCAGCGGCAGGGTCACCCCGGCCAGGGTGCCATCCTCGAGCCGGCAGCTGCCCCCCTCCACGATCAGCGCCCGTTCATCCCAGCGGTGCACGCCATCGGCCAGGCCGTAGGGGGCGAGGGCATCGCTCACCAGCACCACCTGATTAGGCATCAACCGCTGTAACAGCACCGCCATCGACGGCGCCACATGCACGCCGTCGGCGATCAGCCCCAGGGCCACATCGCCTCGTAGGGCGGCTGCGGCGATCGGCCCGGGGGCCCGGTGGTGCAGCCCAGCCATGGCGTTGAAGGCGTGGGTGATCATCCCCACGCCGCTTTCAAAGGCTGCGCTGGCCTGGGCTTCATTGGCTTCGCTGTGGCCAAGGCTCACCTGGATGCCGAGCTGCAGCAAGGCCTCGATCACGGCATCGGCACCATCGAGTTCCGGGGCCAGGGTCACCAGGCTGATCTCCTGCTCGAAGCCGCCGATGCGGCTGTTCAGCGCCTCCAGGCTCGGTGCCGCCAGGTGCTGGCGCGGATGGGCCCCGCGCCGCGCCTCTGCCAGGAAGGGCCCCTCCAGATGGGCCCCCAGCAGTTGGCAGCGGCCAGGTTGGTGCAGTGCCTTTGCCTCCCGCAGTACCGCCAGTGCCTGGCGCAGTTCCGCTACGCCGCAGGTCACCAGGGTGGGGGCGATCGCCTCCACGCCATCGCGCCACAGCAGCTCCAGTAACGCCAGCAGGTTGGGCAGATCGCTGGAGCTCAGCTCGGGGAAGGCCAGCCCAAGACCGCCGTTGATCTGCAGGTCCACCCCCATCGGACTGAGCCAGTCGCCGTGCCAGTCCTCACCGGCGGAGCTGCTTCCGGGGGGCAAGGGGTGCACCGCAGTGATGCGTTTCGTTCCATCGACTCCGATCCTCCACAGTCCATCGGCAGCTGGCAGGCGAACGGAGCTGAGCCAGCGCATCGGGCGGCAGGGCGTGAGAATGCCATCCTCGCCGGCTCCGCAGGCTTTCGCTGATGTCTGATCTGTCCGCCCCCGCACCGCTCGTTGCTGTGGTGATGGGCAGCGATTCCGATCTGCCCACCATGCAGCCTGCGGTGGAGATGCTGCAGGGCTTCGGCGTGGCTACCGAGGTGCGGGTGCTCTCGGCCCATCGCACGCCTCTGGAAATGGTGGCGTTTGCCCAGCAGGCCGCCGACCGCGGTTTCAAGGTGATCATCGCCGGCGCCGGCGGCGCCGCCCATCTGCCGGGCATGGTGGCTTCGCTCACCACCCTGCCGGTGATCGGCGTACCGGTGCAAACCCGCGCCCTCTCCGGCGTGGACTCGCTCCATTCGATCGTGCAGATGCCCGCCGGTATCCCCGTGGCCACCGTGGCGATCGGCAACGGTGCCAACGCCGGGCTGCTGGCCGCCCAGATCCTGGCCACGGCGGACTCCGGTCTGGCCGGGCGTGTTCAGGCCTATCGCCAGGGCCTGCATGATCAGGTGGTGGCTAAGGATCAACGCCTGCTGGAGTTGGGTAGCGCCACTTATTTGGCCCAGATGTGAGGCGGTGCTGGGCGGGATCTGCTTCGCTGGATCCAGTCATTTGCGCGGTCTGATGCCGAACCGTCCTGTCGTGCGCACTGTGCTGGTGGGCTTGCTGCCAGCCCTGGTCGTATACGTGCTGGCGTTAGCGCTAAGTAGCGCCGCGGGTGTGAATACCCAGCTCGTGATCCGAGATCTGGCGCAGAGTTGCGACACGCCGTTGGGCGTCGGCTTCCTGTCGAACCTCGGCTACCTGCTCTGGATCTCAGCGGCAGCGATCGCCTTGTTCACGGCTCTGGCCCGGGTGGGTGGGGTGCGCGGCCGGGAACGGCAGCTGCTGCTTTGCGGCGGTGGCTTTTCCTTGTTGCTCTGCTTGGACGACATGTTCCTTCTCCACGACCGCTACATCGGCTCCAGCTTTTTGTACGGGCTCTATGCCGTGTTCGCGCTCCTGATCCTGTTTCGCTTTCGCCAGTAGGTGCTTGCCCTTGGGGGCGGCAGTTTCATCCTGGCGGTTGCGCTATTGGGCCTATCGGTGTTGCTCGATCTGCTCCAGGAGCTGATTCCGGTCCCGTACACCACCCTTCAGCTCTATGAAGAAGGAGCCAAGTTCCTTGGGATCGTCTGCTGGCTCTCGTTCTGGTGGCAGGCCAGCGCTGGTGCCGCCAAGCTGAAGGTTCAGAGCTGATCTAGCGGGCTCCGAATGCTTGAGCGCCTTGTTCTGCCCCTGTGGCTGCGGCTGAGCCTGGCGCTGCCCTTGCTCGCACTCAACCTGTGGGTGCTCCAGAAGCTGCTCCTGCCGCTGCCGC
>VGPW01000119.1 GCA_016882545.1 Cyanobacteria bacterium M_surface_10_m2_179
GCCGGGCCCGGCTGATCGGCACGGCCTGCTCCTCCGCTGAGCGGCCCTGCTGCACCAGGGTTGTGGGGTCCACCGCCTGAAGCCGCACCAGTTCGCGGCGGCCGGCTACTACCACCTGTCCCATCTCCTTGAGGCGGCCCTCCAGCTCGCTGAGCACCTGCTCGGCGTAGCGATTGGCGCCTTCCTGGATGGTGGCGGCTTCTTGGCGGGTGCGGCTTATCAGCGCCTCGCACTGCTGTTGGGTTTGTTGGCGGAACTGCAGCGCATCGGCCTGCAGCCGTTCGGCTTCGGCCTGGCTGCTCTGCTGCAGGCGCAGGGCCTCCTGGCGGATCTTCTCGAGCTCGGCCAAGCTCTGCTGGCGCAGCTGCTCATGTTGTTCGGCCAGCTGACGCTTGAGCTCGAGCGCTTCCTGATCGAGCTGTTGGCGGCGTTGCAGCGCCTCCTGCTCCAGTTGTTGGCGCCGCTGGCTGTACTGCTGCTCCATCTGGGCCAGGCGCCCCTGGTGCTCCTGCTCGGTCTTGGCCAGCTGTTGCCGGGCCTGGGCCAACATCTGTTCACCCTGTTGGCGGCCCTGCTCACGCAACTCAGCGCCCTGGCGTTCCGCTTCCTGGCGGATGCTCTGGCTGTTGATCAGTTGCTCCCGCTGCTGGCGGGCTTGGTTCAGGAGTTCCTCGGCCTGTTGGCGGGCTTGGTTGATGAAGTCGTCCTTCTTGGCCACCAGCTCTTCGGCTTGGGCCAGCTGCGGGGGCAGTGCCTCACGCACCGCATCCATCAGCTCGATCGCATCCTGTTCATTCACAAGGCGACCGCCGCTGAAGGGCACGCGGGTGCCGTCCAACACGATCTCCTCCAGTTGATCGAGCTGGTCGAGCACGGAAGTGAGCTGCGCCTCAGCCATCACGGAGGATCAAGGGGATGACTGATTAAAAAGCCTGGCCAGGTCTTCTGCCACTCCTGTGGGCACCATGTGACCAACGTTGCCGCCAAAGCGCGCCACCTCCTTCACCACCGAACTACTCAGAAAGCTGTGGGTGGTGGCTGTGGCCAGGAACAACGTTTCCAACTGTGGGGCCAGGCTTTTGTTGGTGTGGGCAATCTGCAGTTCGTACTCGAAGTCGCTGAGGGCGCGCAGACCCCGCAGGATCACGCCGGCTCCACAGGCCTGGGCGAAATCCGCGGTGAGGCCGTCGAAGGCAGCCACTTGCACGTTCGGGAGATGGGACGTGGCACGGCGGATCTGCTCGAGGCGCTCCTCCACGCTGAAGCAGGGGTTTTTGCTGGGGTTGCGCAGCACCGCCACCACCAGTTGGTTGAACAGGTTTGAGCCCCGCTCGATCACATCCAGGTGGCCGAGGGTGAGGGGGTCGAAGCTGCCGGGATAAAGCGCCTGCATGGTGCCGATCCTATCGATCAGACGGCGGTTGATCAGCCGTTTCTAGAGTTGGTAGAGATCCTTCCCCAGCCTCCCGTTGCCGCCCATGGCCCTCAATGCCGACGCCAAGAAGACGCTGCTGCGCAAGATTCCCCACGGCGTGTTCATCTGCGGTGTGGCCGAGGGGGATGAGGTGAACGGCTTCACCGCCAGCTGGGTCACCCAGGGGTCCTTCGAGCCGCCCCTGGTGGTGATGGCCGTGCGCGCCGACAGCACCAGCAACGGCATGATCCAGCGCACGGGTCGCTTCTCGCTGAACGTGCTCTCGGCCGATCAGAAAGATCTCGCCGCTGTGTTCTTCAAGCCCCAGAAGGGCATCGGTGGCCGCTTTGATGCGGCTCCCTACCAACTGGGTGAGCTGGGCCTGCCGCTCTTGAACGATGCCCTGGGCGCCGTGGAGTGTGAGCTGGTCGGTCAGGTGGCCCATGGCGATCACACCGTGTTCGTGGGTGAGGTGAAGTCCGCCGTGCTGCACCGCGATGGCGCCGCCCTTGAGTTGAGCAGCACCGGCTGGCAGTACGGCGGCTGAGCTGCGCCTCTTGAGCACCACTCAGCCTCTTCTCCAGGACAGGGAGCGGTTGCGGGCACGCCTGAAGGAGGTGCCCGCCGAACCGGGTTGTTATCTGATGCGCGATGGCGAGGACCGCATCCTCTACATCGGCAAGGCCAAGGTGCTGCGCAACCGCGTGCGCAGTTACTTCCAGAGCGGCAGCGGTCACGGCCACTCCCCCCGCATCGCCCTGATGGTGCGGCAGGTGTGCGAGATCGAGTTCATCGTCACCGACAGCGAAGCCGAAGCGCTGGCGCTGGAATCGAATCTGATCAAGAACCACCAGCCGCACTTCAATGTGCTGCTCAAGGACGACAAGAAATATCCCTACCTCTGCATCACTTGGAGTGAGGCCTACCCGCGCATCTTCATCACGCGGCGGCGACGCTTTCGTTCACCCCTGGATCGGTTCTACGGGCCTTATGTGGATGTGGGCCTGCTGCGCCGCACCCTCGGTTTGGTGAAGCGGGTGTTCCCGCTGCGTCAGCGGCCTCAGCCGCTGCATAAGGACCGCACCTGCCTCAATTACGACATCGGCCGTTG
>VGPW01000120.1 GCA_016882545.1 Cyanobacteria bacterium M_surface_10_m2_179
AGCAGATGGTGGCGGCCAGCAGGCAGGGGATCATCAGAACGCCGAACCAACCCACATAGAGGCGGTTGTCGGTGCTGGTGACCCACTCGCAGAACTGGTTCCACGCAGAAGCGCCTTGGCGCTGCTGAATTGTGGTGGTCATGAGTACGGGATACGTAGTGCTCACAGACAAACCCGAAGGCAGCTGCAGAGCGGAGAAGGAAGGACAGGGGGATACCCGCCCTGCCAGCACCCAATGTAACGGATGTTTGCGCCGTGTGTCGCTGGCTTAAGGAGCTGGGGTGGGGTAGCGGTGCTAATCCGTCTCATTAGTGCAGCTGTTCAGTGCCGTGCCGGAGCGGGGTTTGGTCACCTGGAGCCCCAGCGTCACCCTGGTGCCGACCCGCGGCTGCTTCAACGCCTGCACCTACTGCAGCTTCCGTGTGCCCTTGGATCAGGCCCGCCCCCTGACGCTGGAGCAGGCAGCGGCGGAGCTGCGGGCGCGGCCCGCGGCGGCCGAGGTGTTGTTGCTGAGCGGCGAGGTGGCGCCCAGCTCGCCCGAGCGGGCCGGCTGGCTGGCGCGGTTGGTGGCGCTCTCAGAGCTGGCGCTGGCCCAGGGGCGGTTGCCGCACACCAATGCCGGGCCGCTGTCGTTGCGGGAGATGGCGCGGCTGGGCCGGCTCAATCCCTCCATGGGTTTGATGCTCGAGGGCTTGGGGCCGGCCTATGAGCCCTTGCATCGCCAGGCGCCCAGCAAGCGTTTGCCGGTGCGGGTAGGCCAGTTGCAGCAGGCCGGTCGCCTGGGGATACCCTTCACCACCGGTTTGTTGCTGGGGGTGGGCGAAACTCGCGCCGATCGCGAGCAGGCCCTGTGGCTGCTGGCCGATTTGCAGCGGCGCTGGGGCCACCTGCAGGAGGTGATCCTGCAGCCCTGGCGCCCCGATGGCGATCAGCCCCAGCCCCTCACCGCCGCGGAGCAGGCCGATCTGCTTCACACCATCGCCATGGCGCGTGAGCTGTTGCCGCCGGAGGTGCATCTGCAGATGCCGCCCAACCTCTGGCCGCTGGAGCGGCTGCCTGATGCGCTCGATGCCGGCATCAACGACCTCGGTGGCATCGATGTGGCCGATGTGATCAATCCGGCCTATCCCCAGCCCGCCGTGCTCGGCCTGCAGGAGCTGTTGCAGCGCCATGGCTGGCGGCTGCAGCCGCGCACCTGCGTGCATCGGGGCTGGTGGAGTTGGCTGCCGGCGCGGTTGCGCCTGCGCGTCGAGCACACGGCTCGCTTGTTAGCGTCCGCCACAGCTCAGGCCAACCTGCCCCACGGCTGACTCACAGTGAGACACCCCTCCCCGGAGGCTCAGCGGGTGCTGCTGGTGCGCCTGCCATGCAATCCCATCTTTCCGATCGGCCCGGTGTATCTGGCTGATCACCTCCACAAGCAGTTCCCAGCGCTGGAACAGCGGATCCTGGATCTGGCGGCTGTGCCCCTGCTCGATGTGGAGGCCGTGCTGCAGCAGGAGATCGAACGCTTCCAGCCCTCCCTGCTGGTGTTCTCCTGGCGCGATATCCAGATTTATGCCCCGGTGGATGGGCGCGGCGGTAATCCGCTGCAGAATTCCTTTGAGGTGTTTTACGCCCGCAATCCGCTCAAACGTTTGCGGGGTGCCATTGGCGGTTTGCGGCTGATGGCGTCGTTTTACGGCGAGCTCCGGCGCAACCTGCGCCTGGTGCGCCGCGGCCTGCGCGCTGCCCGCCGCTTCCAGCCGGCCGCCCGGGCGGTGCTCGGTGGTGGCGCGGTGAGCGTGTTCTACGAACAGCTGGGCCGCAAGCTGCCGCGCGGCACCGTGGTGTCGGTGGGGGAGGGCGAACCGCTTCTGGAGAAGCTGATCCGCGGTGAATCGCTCGACACCGAGCGTTGCTTCATCGCCGGGGAGCCGCCCCGGCCGGGCCTCATTCACGAGCAGCCGGCAGGCATGGAGAAAACTGCCTGCAACTACGCCTACATCGCCTCGATCTGGCCCCAGCTCGATTGGTATCTCGACGGCGGCGACTTCTACGTGGGGGTGCAGACCAAGCGCGGCTGCCCCCACAACTGCTGCTACTGCGTTTACACCGTGGTGGAAGGCAAGGCGGTGCGCGTGAACCCCGTGGAGGAGGTGATCGCTGAGATGCGTCAGCTCTACGCCAAGGGCGTGCGCGGTTTCTGGTTCACCGATGCCCAGTTCATCCCGGCCCGCCGCTACATCGACGACGCCAAGGAGCTGTTGCGGGCGGTGCAGGCCGAGGGCTGGAGCGATATCCGCTGGGCCGCCTACATCCGCGCCGACAACCTCGATGCCGAGCTGGCGGAGCTGATGGTGGCCACCGGCATGGACTACTTCGAGATCGGCATCACCTCCGGTTCCCAGGAACTCGTGCGCAAGATGCGCATGGGCTACAACCTGCGCACCGTGCTCGAGAACTGCCGCCTGCTGGCCCGCGCCGGCTTCCG
>VGPW01000121.1 GCA_016882545.1 Cyanobacteria bacterium M_surface_10_m2_179
CAATTCTTGATGCGAAGGGTTCACCGCAGCGGCTTGGCTTGTTTGAAACCAAGGGTGATCTCACCAACTTCATCTACGACATCCTGCTGGGTGTGCGCAGCCACAAACGCCGCCGCAGCAAGCTGCGCCCGATTGCCGGGTTGCTCCCCAGCTTCAAGGCCCGCCGCCATGTGGTGGCCTTGTTGCACCGCACGGCGGTGTCGCCCCGGCGCTAGCGCTCAGTCGGCGAGGATCTTCGGCACCCGGAAGAAGTCGCCCTCGCGCTGCGGGGCTTCGTCGAGCAGCTGCTCGCGCACCTCGGTGGGCACCACCACGTCGTCGCGGGTCACGTTCACCACTTCCACGGCGCGGGTGGTGGGCTCCACACCCTCCGTGTCCACGGCCTGCAGGTGATCCACGTAGTCGAGGATCCGCTCCAGCTGGGTGGTGTAGGTGGCGATTTTCTCCTCGGGCAGATCGAGGCGGGCCAGCTTGGCCACCTTGCGAACGTCGTCGGCGCTGATGTTGCTCATGGGCAGAACCTAGCTGGCGGGCTCCTCCAGAAAGCGTTGCAGATCAGCCGCCAGGGCTGTGGCGGCCACATCGAGAAAGCGATCGCCGTGATCCGCGGTGGCCAGCGAGGGATCGGAGCCCATGCGGCCATCCGGGTGGCGGCGGCGGAAGTCGTCGGGCCCATGGATCGGGCCGGCCGGTGCGGCCTCAGGCAGCGGCCGCTGCTTGCTCTGCAGGCTGGGCTCCAGCGCCAGGGTGATCGCAATTTCGCTGGGGGTGGCGTGGTGGCCCTCCCGATCGCCGTAGAGCTCCCGGGCCAGCCCCATCGCCTCCGGGGCCATGAACCAGTTGGCGAGTTTGCAGCGCAGCTGGGGGGCATTGGCCAGGCCGCGGCTGGCCGCCGTGCCGTAGGCCTGGGCGAAGGCTGCCTTGGTGGTGGCGATGTTGCCGCCGTGGCCGTTGATCACATAGATGCGCTCGAAGCCGTGGCGCGCCAGCGACAGCACCAGATCGTGCATCACCGCCAGCAGGGTGGCGGGCTGCAGGCTCATCGTGCCGGCAAAACCGAGGTGGTGTTCGGCCATGCCATAGGCCTGGGCGGGGGCGACGAGCACCCCCGTGCGGCGGCCCACTTCCAGGGCCACCGCTTCGGCGGTGAGGGCGTCGGTGCCGATGGCGCCGGTGGGGCCGTGCTGCTCGGTGGAACCCAGCGGCACGATTACACCCTTGCAGCGTTCCAGGTAGGCCTCCACCTCCGGCCAGCTGCGCAACTGCAGGCGGATCTCCTCGGGGCTGGCGAAGCTGGAGCTGGTGGCAACCACAACCGCGTTGGGCGTCAGGTCGGCTCAGTATCTCTAGGATTCACATCAGGTGGTTCCTGAGGGCGCCCCATGCTCCAGCGCAAGCTCTACCGCTTCCAGTGCGAGCAACGGCCGATCTGGGTGTTTCTGCGCGATCAGCAGCGCTGGATCGAGGAAGCTCTGGTGGTGGAGCTGGAGGGCGACCTGGTGACCCTCCGCTACGACGCCGAGGACGACGATGAGCTGCACAGCTGGGAAGAGTGCGTGCGCCTCGATTCAATCGGTGCGGTGAGCACCCGCCTGGCCTACTTCAGTCGTAATGCCCTGCCTGAAGACCTGGAGGTGACGGGCGACTGCCCGGAATCCGAGCAGCTGCCCAGCCAGGGGTAACGCACCTAGTGCGCAGTGCCGTTGCCGTCGTAGTCGTCGGTGTCGTAGTAGCCGCCCTTGGTGCCGAAGAACAAGGTGGCCAGCACGAACAGGCCGCTGCCGCCGATCAACACGGTGGCGAGGCTGAAGCCGGAGCTGTGATCCATCGGTGCCTTGGCTTGTGGGCTTCAGTCTGCTGGAGTTCACCCCAGATGGCGCGGGCTTGTGGTGGGCTGTGATCCAGCGCTGACGCCTGTTGGCGTTCTTCCCCAATCCTTCTTCGCCCGCCCTGCCGAGGTTGTTGCCCCCGAGCTCATCGGCTGCCTGCTGGTGAAGCGCTGAGAGATTGAAAGGATTTTCGTGATTAGAGGAGATTGTTTCCGAATGGATTCAAATACCAGTCTTTCCCGAAAAACTTTCCTCCTTCATACGTCCGAAACCATTCCCCATCGGCTGCGTTAGTGCCGTATGGATATCCACCCAGGCTGCCGCCTTTGATGTTTGTA
>VGPW01000122.1 GCA_016882545.1 Cyanobacteria bacterium M_surface_10_m2_179
CCGCTCAGCCAGGGCGCGCTTGGCCAGGGCCAACATCGCTGCGGCACCATCGATCCCCAGCACCTGGGCGGCAGGGAAGCGCTCGGCCAGGCGGAAGCTGATGTTGCCGGGACCGCACCCCAGATCGAGCAGCTGCGGGCCGAGGCCAGCCGGGAAGATCTGCAGCAGCCGTTCGATCAGGGCCTGGTCGCCGGCGCTGAAATCGGCGGCGGCATAGGCCAGAGCCTGCTCCTCGCTCTCCATCAGCTCAGGCTCAGGGGTGCGCTGCATCAACGGCACGGGCATCACGGCTCGAGTGTGGGACCGCGATCCCGGCCACGGCGCCACCTCCCCCGCCAATGGTGGCAACGGCTGCTTGCACACCCCACCAGTGGCGTTATGGTTTCGAGACGCCCAGCGCCGCCGCACGTGACCCTGTCAGTACCTGGACCCAGCACCACCACCGTGAGCACTGCGCTCAAGGGCCCCAGGCCTGACTTCCCCAGCACGGCGCCAGCGGCCAATCCCGTCTTCTACCGCACCTATTCCCGCAAAACCGCCAGCGGCCGGGAAAGCTGGCAGCAGGTGGCGGAGCGCAACCTCGAAGGCCTGCGCAAGCTGGGCAACCTCAGCGCCGAGGAGGTAGAGCTGATGCGGCGCATGCAGCTCGAGCAGAAGGCGCTGCCCTCCGGCCGCTGGCTCTGGATCGGCGGCACCCCCTGGATCGAGCAGCAGCACAACTTCTCCGGTTCCTACAACTGCACCTCCACCAACCTGGTGGACTGGGAAGCGTTCGGTCTGATGATGGACCTGGCGATGATGGGCTGCGGCACCGGCGCCATCATTGAGCCCCATCTGATCAGCCGGCTGCCGGTAGTGCGCAACCGCCTGGCGATCAAGGCCGTGAGCGACATCGGCGCCACCCCCGCCGCCCAGCGCCAGGAGCACACCAGCCACCGCATCGACGGTCAGCAGGTGTTCATCAAGGTGGGCGACACCCGCCGCGGCTGGGTGGACAGCTACCAGCTGCTGCTCGAGCTCTGCAGCGATGCGCGCTTCGATGCCAGCGCTCCGATTGAGATCAGCGTGGATCTCTCGGATGTGCGCCCCGTGGGTGAAACCCTCAAGGGCTTCGGCGGTATGGCCAACCCGGTGAAGCTCAAGGATCTCTACGGCCGCGTGGCCCAGATCCTGGGCAAGGCCTGCGGCCGTCAGCTCACCTCCGTGGAGTGCTGCCTGCTGATCGATGAGGCCGCCGTGACGATCGTGGCCGGCAACATCCGCCGCAGCGCCGGCATGCGCCAGTTCGCCGCCGATGATCTGGCCGCCGCCGCCTCCAAGGACAACCTCTGGCAGCAAGACAGCGACGGCAACTGGCGGATCGACCCCGAGCGCGATGCGCTGCGGATGGCCAACCACACCCGCGTGTTCCACAGCCGTCCCGATCGGGCCACGGTGCTCGAAGCCGTCACCAAGCAGTTCCACTCCGGTGAAGGCGCCATTCAGTTCGCCCCTGAGGCGATCGCCCGCTCCAACGCTGATCTGCTCAGCACCCCCGAGCTGCGCGCCGAATTCATCGAGATCTACTGCGATCAGGGCCGTGAAGAAGCCGGCCGCTGGCTCACCACCCACCACCCCGAGATCAGCGCCGCTGAACTGGAGCACCGCCTCGGCCGCTACGGCCTCAACCCCTGCGGCGAGATCCTCGGCGCCGACTTCCACTGCAACCTGGCGGAGATTCACCTCAACCGCATTGATCCCGAGGATCATGTGGCCCAGGAGGAAGCCTTCACCGCCGGTGGCCTGGCGGTGGCCTGCCTGCTCAACCACCGCTTCGAGGTGGAGCGCTACCGCCAGAGCCGCGCCTGGGATCCGATCGTGGGCGTGAGCTTCACTGGCCTGTTCGACTTCTTCGTGCACGCCTTCGGCACCCCCTGGCTGCAGTGGTGGGAAGCCGGGCGGCCGGAAACCGAGGCAGGCCTTGCCTTCAAGGCCAAGGAAGCGGAGTATCTGAGCCGCTGGAAAGAGATCGTGAACCGGGCGGTGTGGGACTACTGCGATCGCCACGGCCTGCGCCGCCCCAACCGCTGCACCACCGTGCAGCCCGCCGGCACCAAGAGCCTGCTCACCGGCGCCTCCCCCGGCTGGCACCCCCCC
>VGPW01000123.1 GCA_016882545.1 Cyanobacteria bacterium M_surface_10_m2_179
CGAGCAGTTGGTGGATTCTCCCACGCAGGTTCCTCGGGGCCGCTGAGCGCTGGCGCGATCCTTCACATGTTGTGGCGGCCGGGCGCACTGGGGGCTGGGGCGCGGCGGGCTGCACGAACGGCTGGGGTGTTCCAGGGAGTGAGCCGGACCGCTCGCGCCCACCACTGAGGTCCTTCCGCAGACTGTCCAGCTTTCCGTAAGTTTGTACGAAATGATGGAGAGCTCGCCACAGCACCTGATGGGTAGCAGGAGAGAGGGCCGCAGGAGGAAGGACCGCAGGAGCCCGGGCCGCAAGAGCTAGAGGGTGTCGGGCTTGGGTTCGGTTCGGCCGACAACCCCCATGGGTTCCGCGCCCATAAGCCGTCTTGGCGATCGACCTACGATCGAGCACCCGCTCCCAGACCTTGACCGCGTCATCCCCGCAGCAGCCGGAGCTGGCCCTGCAGGGATCGCTGTTTGGCCTTGAGCCAGCGGTGGAAGCTGCTGAGGCAGACCGCCCCCTGCGATCCGCTGGCGATTCACTCAATGGCGAGGCGCTCAACGCGGAGGCCCTTGCCAACGATGCGAATCGTCGTCCCCGCCAGCGAAAACAGAGCCCAAGCCTGAACACGGCACCAGCGGACGACTGCGTGGACCCTGAAGCCACCGCCGAGCCCAGCGACAACGACCTGCCCCCCTGGCACCACCACAGCCTGGTGGACGCGCAGCAGCTCACGCCGATGCTGCGTCACTACGTGGAACTCAAAGCCGCCTACCCAGAGCGGGTTCTGCTCTACCGCCTGGGCGACTTCTTCGAATGCTTCTTTGAAGACGCAATCCAACTCTCACGTCTGCTGGAGCTCACGCTCACCGGCAAGGAGGGGGGCAAAGCGATCGGCCGGGTGCCGATGGCCGGCATCCCCCATCACGCCGCCGAGCGCTACTGCGCCGAGCTGGTGGGCCGCGGCCTGAGCGTGGCCCTGTGCGACCAAGTGGAGGAGGCCTCAGCGCGCAATCCCGCCAAAGGGGCCCTGCTCAAACGCGAGATCACGCGTGTGCTCACCCCCGGCACCGTGCTTGAGGAGGGCCTGCTCAGCGCCCGCCGCAACAACTGGCTCTGCGCGGTGGTGTGCGAGCAATCCCGTTGGGGCCTGGCCGTGGCCGATGTGAGCACCGGCGAGTTCCGTGTGACCGAACGCGAGGGCAGTGATCTACTGCACCAGGAGCTGCTGCAGGTGGAAGCCGCGGAAGTGCTCTGGCCCGGCGACGACAGCGAGGCCGCCTGGTGCCCAGACGCCCTTCGGCTCACAGCGCTACCGCGCACGCCCTTCAGCGCCCCTGAAGCGCGGGCCCTGCTGCTGCAACGCTTCCAGCTGGCCAGCCTGGATGGCCTCGGCCTGGGCGAGATGCCCCTAAGCCTGCGGGCCGCCGGGGGACTGTTGCACTATCTCGACGACACCCAGCCCGGCACCCGCGTGCCCCTCGAGCTGCCCACCACCTGGCAGGCCGGCGATCAGCTGGTGCTGGATGTCGCCACCCGCCGCAACCTCGAGCTCACCCGCACCCAGATGGGCGGCGGGTTGCACGGCTCACTGCTCTGGGCCCTCGACCGCACCCACACCGCCATGGGCGGCCGCTGCCTGCGCCGCTGGATCGAGACGCCGTTGGTGGAGCGGGCGGCGATTCAGGCCCGTCAGGACGGAGTGAGTGAGCTGGTGAGCGGCCGGCGGCTGCGAATCAACCTGCGCAGGCTGCTGCGCCCGATGGGGGATCTGGAACGGCTGGCGGGCCGCGCCGGTGCTGGCACCGCCTCAGCCCGCGACCTGGTGGCCCTGGCCGATGGCCTGGAGCGGCTCCCGCAACTGGCAGCACTCCTTACGGGTGCCAGCGACCCGCAGACACCCAGCAAGGCCCCCGTTAGCAGCCCTCCACTGATCGCCCTGGCGCGCCCCTGGCCGGAGCTGGAGACGCTGGCCGCGGATCTGCGCCACACCCTGCTCGAGACACCGCCCCTGAGCCTGAGCGAAGGCGGCCTGATTCACGACGGCGTGGATGCCCAGCTGGATGGACTGCGCAACCAGCTCGATGACCAGGAGGCCTGGCTGGCCCAGCAGGAGGCCGCCGAACGCGCCGCCAGCGG
>VGPW01000124.1 GCA_016882545.1 Cyanobacteria bacterium M_surface_10_m2_179
CTTCCCGCAGTTCGCCGGCATTCACCAGGTTGCCGTTATGGGCAAAGGCGAGCGGGCCGAGGCGGGTGTTGAGCAGCACCGGCTGGGCATTGCAGGCCTTACTGCTGCCGGTGGTGGAGTAGCGGTTGTGGCCGATCGCCAGCTGGCCCGGCAGGCGCTCAAGCACGCCCTGATCGAACACCTGGCTCACCAAGCCCATGTCCTTGTGCATGCGCACCTTGGGGCCGGCGGTGTCGCCGGAAGCACCGGGCTGTTCGTCAGCTGATGCCGCATCAAACACCGCAATGCCGGCCGACTCTTGACCCCGGTGCTGCAGGGCGTAGAGGCCGAAATAGGTGAGGTTGGCCACCGGCTGATCGGCGGCGAGCACCGCGAACACACCGCAGGCTTCTTCCGGCTTGTCGGGCCGTTCGCAGGCTTGCTCTTGGAGAGCCGCATGAGTGCCGAACTCGGTGGTGGGCAGTGAGCCGGAATGCACGTCGGTCACCGCAGATCCCACCATCGGGTTTGTTTCAGCATTGTGCATCAGGGGTGTGTTCGTGCCGGAACCCCGGCTCAGGCGGTGGGAGGCAGGTCCACGCCCATCCGGCGGGGGATGGCTTGCTCGAACTGGGACGCCATCTGAGCCACCGGCAAACGCAGCAGCGGCTGGCCGGCCTGTTGGATCTGCAGCTCTGTTTCGGCTGCCACCACGCCAATGCACTGGGCGGGAACGGAGGCGGCGTTGGCGGCGTTCCCAGCATCCAATGCCTCCTGCCAGGCAACGGTCTGCGCCGGGGCCACGCTCACCAGGATGCGAGCGCCGCCCTCGGCGAAGAGCAGGCGGTCGACGCGGGCGCTGGTGGCAGGGATCTCCAGATGGGCACCGAGGCCACTGGCGATCGAGGCTTCCGCGGCAGCCACCGCCAGGCCGCCATCGCTGAGGTCATGAGCCGAGCGCACCAGGCCCTGGGCAATCGCCTGGCGCAGGAAGCCCTGCACCGAGCGCTCCAGCTCCAGATCAATCTCGGGCGGGCGCCCCGTGACGGCTCCATGCACCCGCTCCAGATAGCTGCTGCCGGCCAGGCTTAGGCGGGGATCGGCGGGAGTCTCTCCCGCCTCCAACGGCACGCCCAGCAACCAGATCGCATCACCCGCTTCGCGCCAGGCCTGGCCGCGCACGTGGGAGAGGTCGTGCACAAGACCCACCATGCCCACCACCGGCGTGGGGTGGATCGGCTGCATGCGCCCATCCGGCAGGCGCGTTTCGTTGTAGAGGGAAACGTTGCCCCCGGTGACCGGCGTATCCAGCGCCGAACACGCGGCGGAGAGGCCGCGGCAAGCCAGGGCCAGCAGCCAGTAGCCGGTGGGGGTTTCCGGCGAGGGGAAGTTGAGGTTGTCCGTTACGGCCAAGGGCTCGGCGCCCACGCAGCTGAGGTTGCGGGCCGCCTCGGCCACGGCGGCCATGCCGCCGCGCTCGGGATCGAGGGCCACCCAGCGGTTGGGGCAATCCACCACCGCCGCCACGCCGCGGTTGGCCTCGGCGCTGCTGGCCTGAGGCCGCAGGCGCACCACAGCCGCATCAGCGCCACCGGGAGGCACCACGGTGTTGGCCTGCACCTGGTGGTCGTACTGGCGATACACCCAGCGCTTGGAGGCGATGGTGGGGTCGTCGAGCAGTTGCAGAAGGGCCTCGTTCCAGCTGAGGGCGGTGCCGCCCGCTGGCGTGATGCCGTTGACGCTGGCGGCGGGCAGCTGGGTCTCGCTCCAGCGCCAGTGGGCTTGGATCTCAGCAGGAGGTTCGCTGATCAGCTCGTGGCGGTTAATCGGGGTGTCGTCGGCTAGGGCGCTGGCGGGCACCTCGGCCGCCACCTCAC
>VGPW01000125.1 GCA_016882545.1 Cyanobacteria bacterium M_surface_10_m2_179
GAAGGCGTCCAACAGGCTGAACTCACCGCTGGTGATCACCACCGGTGCACCAGAGCGCTCCAGGCTGCGGGCCGCAAGATCAAGGCGGTTATCGCCGAACTCCACCAGCCGACCCTCCGCCACCGGCGTCCCGGCCGGGAGGGCCACACGACGCCGCAACACCGCCTCGATGCGCGCCGTGAGCTCCCGCGGCAGGAACGGTTTACCCAGGTAATCGTCGGCCCCCTGCTCGAGGCCAATGATCCGGTCCACCCCGTCACCCCTGGCGGTGAGCATCACCACGGGCAGATCGTCGCCGCCATCGCGCAGGCGGCGCAGCAGGGTGAGGCCATCGTCGCCGGGGAGCATCACATCGAGCACCACCAGATCGGGCCGCTGCGCATCGAGCCGGGCCATCAGCTGCTCACCGCTGCTCAAGCAGCGCACGTCGTAGCCCTGATCAGTGAGGTAGGTGCCCAGCAAACGCCGCTGCTCGGGGTCGTCATCCACCACCCAGATGCGCGGCGAAGCGCTGCGCTGCGCAACACCCATCGATCGGTTCAGCGAGGCTGCGCCGACTGTATGGAGATCGGAGCCTTCAGGCAGCGTCAGACAGATCTGGTCACAGCTTGGTGGCAAGCCGCCGCCTGGAACCCAAGGCGGCTCCATAGCCTGAGGGCATGCGCCGCCGCCATGCAACCCCCCAACGCGCTCTCGCGTTCGCCCTGGCCTTGAGCCTGGGGGCAGCTCCTGCGGGCCGGGCTCAAACCGCCGCGGAGCAGCAGAGCTATCAGCAGCGGCTCCAACAGCTGTTCCAGCGCCTTGACCGCAATGGCGACCAGCGCCTGCAGCGCCAGGAAGTGCAGGGGCACACCTATCTCGAACGCCACTTCGAGCGGCTGGACAACCAGCAGCGGGGCTTTCTCACCCCCGACCAGCTGAAGCCTGCCGAAGCCCAACGCGGCGAACGAGCCGCGCGCTTCTTCAGCCAGGCAGATCGCAACGGCGATGGCCGCATCGACCGCCGCGAAGCGGAGGGATACGCCTGGCTGCGGCAACACTTCAGCAGTGCCGACCGCAATGGCGATGGCAGTGTGGACCGGCAGGAGCTGAACGGCCTGGCCGAGCAGCGTCGCCGCCAACAGTCGCCCGAAAGCCGTGCCCGCTGATCCCACGCCGATGCCTCTGGCCTGGATCGGCCTGGGGGCGCTGGGCGCACCAATGGCGCTCAACCTGGTGCAGGCCGGGTACAGGCTGAGAGTGTTCAACCGTGACCCAAGCCGCTGCGAAGCCCTGATCAGCGCCGGGGCGGATCAAGCTCGCACCCCGTCCGAAGCTGCAGCGGGAGCTGAGGTGCTGCTGGTGTGTGTCAGCGACGATGCCGCTGTGGAGGCCGTGCTCCTTGGAACGCCCAATCCAGAGTTCCGTACAGACCACGCGGAATCTCAAGGAGCAGCCATTCACGGCCTGGCCCCAGGCAGCCTGGTGATCGACTGTTCCACCATCAGCCCCGCCACCAGCCGTCGTGTGGCAGCCGCCCTAGGGGAGCGCGGGGTCGCTTACCTCGATGCCCCTGTGACCGGCGGCACCGAGGGCGCCAAGGCCGGCACGCTCTCCGTGCTCGTCGGCGGTGAAGCCGCACACCTGGAGAGAGCCCGGCCGCTGCTGGAGGTACTCGGCAGCGCAATCACCCACTTCGGCCCGGTTGGATCAGGCCAAGAGGCCAAGGCGGTGAACCAGGTGCTGGTGGCGGGCAGCTACGCCGCCGTGGCCGAGGCGCTCAGCCTGGCCGAACGCCTCGGCCTCAACCGCAGCCAGGTGGTGGAGGCGCTCAAAGGCGGCGCCGCAGGCTCCTGGGCCCTGGAAC
>VGPW01000126.1 GCA_016882545.1 Cyanobacteria bacterium M_surface_10_m2_179
CCTCCATCGGCAGGGCCGCACTGCTGAAGGCGCTGTGGCGCAGATCCAAGAGCGGATCAACCACCTTCACCGAGGCCCCGGCCTGAGCGAGCAAGCGGGCCAGATGCAGCCCAGCCGGGCCGGCGCCAGCAATCAGAACATCAACGCTCTGCGGATCAGACACCCACAGCCTGACGGCGCAGGGAGCCGAATCGTTTCAAGATGCTGTCCGCCATCTGGTTGGGGGTGAGGCCGAGGGCCTGCTTGCTCTGATCCGGGGTGGCGTGGTCCACGAGCACATCGGGGATACCGATGCGGTGCAGCGGCACGAGTACGTCGTGGTCGTTAAGGGTTTCCACCACGGCGGCACCGAAACCTCCGGCGAGGCAGCCTTCTTCCAGGGTCACCACGCGGCCGATGCGCTTCGCCATCGGCAAGATCAGCGCTTCATCCAGGGGGCGCAGGAAGCGGGCATTGATCACGGCGGCCCGAACACCTTGCTCCTGCAGCAGACCGGCGGTGGCCATGGCCGGATACACCATGGCGCCGTAGGCCACGATCAGCAGGTCATCGCCGTCGGCGAGCAGTTCGCCGCGCCCGATCTCCAGGGGCTCCCAGCCTTCTTCCATCAGGGCAGCGCCTTCGCCTTCGCCGCGGGGGATCCGCAGGGCGGTGGGGCCGTCGTGCTGCAGGCAGGTCACCATCATCCGCTGCAGTTCCGCCTCATCCTTCGGTGCCATCACCGTGAAGTTGGGCACGCAGCGCAAATAGCTGATGTCGTACTGACCCTGGTGGGTGGGGCCATCGGCACCCACCACGCCAGCGCGATCGAGCACGAAGGTCACGGGCAGGTTCTGAATGCCCACGTCGTGGATCAGTTGGTCGTAAGCGCGCTGCAGGAAGGTGCTGTAGATGGCGCAAACCGGCCGCAGGCCTTCGCAGGCCATCCCGGCGGCCATGGTCACGGCGTGCTGCTCGGCGATGCCCACATCGAAATATTGATGGGGCCGGGCCTTCTCCAGCAGATCGAGCCCCGTACCGGTGGCCATGGCGGCAGTGATGCCCACCACGAGCGGGTTCTGCTCACACAGCTTCACCAGCGTTTGGCCAAACACCTTGCTGTAGCTGGGGGGTTTGGGCTTGCTGGAGGGGTAGGCCTTACCGGTGGCCAGATCGAAGGCGCTCTGGGCGTGGTAGCCCACCTGGTCTTCCTCGGCGTAGGCATAGCCCTTGCCCTTGGTGGTGGCCACGTGCACCAGCACCGGACCCTCATGGGCGTGGGCCTGCTGGAACACCTGGATCATCCCGGCCATGTCGTGGCCATCCACCGGACCCATGTAGGTGAAGCCCAGCTCCTCAAACACGGCGCCCACCTTGGGCACGGCCAGGCGCTTCATGCTCTCCTTGAGGTTCTTCAGCTCGGTGGGCAGCTCACCGTGCATGAAGGGCAGGTGCTTGATCGCCTCTTCTGCGTTGTCCTGGAGGAACTGCAGCGGCTTGCTGTGCCGCATGCGGTTGAGGTGAGTGCTCAGCGCGCCCACAGGCGGGCTGATCGACATGTCGTTGTCGTTGAGCACCACCAACAGACGGGTGTGGGGCAGGTGGCCGGCGTGGTTGATCGCCTCCAGGGCCATGCCGCCAGTCAGCGAGCCATCACCGATCACCGCCACGCATTTGAAGTCTTCACCGCGCTGATCGCGGGCCAGGGCCATGCCCAGGGCGGCCGAGATCGAGGTGCTGGCGTGACCGGCGCCGAAATGATCAAAGCTGCTCTCGCAGCGCTTCAAATAACCCGCCACACCGTTTTGTTGGCGCAGCGTGTG
>VGPW01000127.1 GCA_016882545.1 Cyanobacteria bacterium M_surface_10_m2_179
CTCAGCCGCTGGATCTGGCGCGGCCGCGATCAGCCCGTGTCTGCTGCGGCCCTGGCGGGCAGCCTGGGCTTCTTCGGCACCCCGCTGGCCGGCCCGATCGTGCTGGCCGCCCGCAACACCCCCCTGCTCTGGCGATGGCTGCCTGGAACCCTGGCGGGGATCACGGGCTTCATCTCCTTCCAGGGGCTGCGGGGGCTGAGCGGCGGACTTCAGGGCGTCCCCTGGGGCACACCGCTGCTCGATCAGGCGCCACTTCCGGCGCTGCTGCCGGCACTGCTGGCGGCGCTGGCCGGTGGCGCCGTGGGCCGTGGCTGCGCCCAGGCCCTGCTCAGCTGGCGGCGCTGGCTGCGAACACGCAGCGTGAGCCGCTGGCATGCCCTCACACCCGTGCTCACCGGTGGGATTATCGGCCTGGCGAGCTGGGCCCTGCCCCTGGCGGCCTTCTCCGGAGAGCAGCAGCTGAAACCGCTTCTGCTGGAACGGTTCGACCTGCCGGCCGCCCTGTTGGTGCTGGCCGGCGTGCTCAAACTGCTGCTGGCAGGCCTGTGCCTGGAAACTGGCTGGCGCAGTGGCCTGATCTTTCCAGTGCTGACGGGCAGTGCGGCGATTGGGCTGGGCCTGCATCAGCTGTTGCCAGGCGTGGGCGATGCGGGCCTGTGGTGCGGCAGCGTGGTGGGCGCAAGCCTGGGAACGCTGCTGCCCTCGCCGCTGCTGGCTCTGGTGCTGGGCCTGGCCCTGCTGCGCGGCCATGGCGCCGAGGCCCTGCTGCTGGGCCTGCTGATCAGCCAGGTCACTCGGCACGGGAGGCCCACAGGAACGGCGCCGTGATGAGGACGACGAATCAGGCCCATCTGCAAGAGCACTCCAGCCATGGCCGCTGAAGCCCAGGATCCGTGACTGCAGTTGATCGATCCAGATCAGCAGTGCCAAATAATGCTGACCAGTTCAGACAGATTTAAACATCCAATTCAACATCACGGAGCTCAATACGGAGCTCAATACGGAGCTCAATACGGAGCTCAATACGGAGCTCAATAGCATGACGTTCGATAACTTGAAGCTCGATCAGATCATAGGTCTACCGATGTCAATTGCACCCCGCTTAACTCCCCAGGCCCCAAGGGTTCCGGGGCGAATGGAGCGCGTGAACCCGTCTACGCGATGGTCGGCAGCGTTGCCAATGGCCTGACGGCCTCCGAGGGCCGATGCATCACCCCTGGAGGCGCCTTTCCGCAGGTGCCAGGCCTGCCAGAGGACACGCAGGTGTATCAGTTCGTCGCCGCCATCTCCCAGGGCGTCGGTTACGGCCCCGGCACTGCACTCGTGCCGGTGCCCCCCCGCTTCCATCTGAGCCTGATTGGCGGGTGATGCCTCAGCCCTGCCAGTCCGGCTGCAGATGGCGCTCCAGCTGGCGGTAGGCCAGCAGGGTGGGCACGGCCCAGATCAGGCCATACAGCGCCGGGCCCTGGGTGAACCCCAGACTTGCCTCCAGCCAGGTGGCGACCAGCGGCAGCGTGCCGCCGAGCAGCGCCACCACCAGGCTGTAGGACAGAGAGAAGGCGCTGCAGCGTTGGGCGGCCGGGAACAGACCGGGCAAC